>NZ_CP136865.1:1288998-1611247 GCF_045689245.1 Congregibacter brevis
CGGAGGAAACTACGGTGAAGCTCAAGACCTCTATCGCCGCCTCTACGATGATGGCCATAGAACAGCCTCGTTGTGCCTGAATCTTGCCAACCTCGCTGTTCGCAGCGGGGACAAACCTCGTGGTGCCCAATTGTTAGAAGAGTGCCTTTCTCTTGGGGGCATGGGCCCTCAGACCGATGAAACTATACGCCGGAACATAGAATTTCTTAGTGCCTGAGTCGGCTTCAGGTAGATGAAGCCGACGTGGCTCAGCTCGTTTAGGCGTTGCGGTTACTGATTAGCTCGTCGACCACACCAGGGTCTGCGAGGGTCGATGTGTCCCCAAGGCTATCCAGCTCGTTCTCCGCAATTTTGCGCAAGAGGCGCCGCATGATCTTGCCGGAACGGGTTTTGGGTAGACCGGGCGCCCACTGAATGACGTCAGGTTTGGCAATGGGGCCAATTTCCTCCACACATAACTGAACGAGCTCGGCTTTTAGTGCATCGTTAGGCTCCACACCCTCCATGGGCGTGACGTAGCAATAGATGCCCTGACCTTTGATATCGTGGGGAAAGCCCACAACCGCGGCCTCGGCGATGCTGTCGTGGAGCACTACGGCGCTCTCGACTTCCGCAGTTCCCATACGGTGTCCCGAGACGTTTAGAACATCATCGACACGACCGGTTATCCAGTAATAGCCATCCTCATCACGTGTCGCTCCGTCACCCGTGAAATAGTAGCCCGGATAGTTTGAGAAGTAGGTGTCGACCATCCGTTGATGGTCGCCGTACACAGAGCGTATTTGGCTTGGCCAAGATGACTTAATGGCCAGATAGCCGGCGCCGGCGCCTTCTATCTCGCTCCCATCCTCAGCGAGTAAGACCGGCTCCACACCGAAGAAAGGCATAGAGGCGGCGCCCGGTTTCATGTTCGTTGCGCCCGGCAGCGGGGTGATCATGTGCGCGCCGGTTTCCGTTTGCCACCAGGTGTCCACAATGGGGCATCGACCTTCGCCAACGGTATGGAAATACCATTCCCAGGCTTCGGGGTTTATTGGTTCGCCTACCGTGCCAAGGATACGTAGGCTGCTTCGCGAAGAGCGCGTAACAAAGCTGTCTCCCTTACCTTGTAGGGCTCTAATCGCTGTTGGTGCCGTATAGAAAGTTGATACCTGGTGCTTGTCGACCACGTCCCAGCATCGCCCCGCGTCGGGGTATGTTGGGACGCCTTCAAACATCAGAGTAGTAGCGCCCACTGCAAGGGGACCATAAACGATGTAGGAGTGTCCGGTGACCCAGCCAACGTCTGCTGTGCACCAGTACACCTCTCCCTCGCGATAATCGAATACGTATTTGAAGCTCATGCTGGCCTGCAGCAAATAACCCGCCGTGGTGTGTAAAACACCTTTGGGTTTACCCGTTGAGCCGGAGGTATAGAGAATAAAGAGCGGATCTTCCGAATCCATGGACTCCGGCTCGCAGTCGGTGCTTTGGGTTGCCGTGATTTCGTCATAGTAAACGTCACGACCGTCTAGCATGTTCACTTCGGCATCGGTGCGGCGCACGACAATGCAGGTAGTTACGGACGGACAATCAGTCAGACTCTTATCAACGTTGGCTTTGAGAGGAACGGCTTTACCGCCGCGCAAGCCCTCGTCGCTGGTGATAACAGCGGTGCATTCTGCTGACTGAATTCTATCCTTGAGTGCCTCGGGGGAAAAACCTCCAAAGACGATGGTATGTACGGCACCAATTCGGGTGCAGGCGAGCATGGCTATTGCTGCTTCAGGAACCATGGGCATGTAAAGGCACACGCGATCTCCTTTGCCGACGCCCCTGGCGCGAAGCGCATTAGCAAGTCGGCATACTTCATCCTTGAGTTCGGTATAGCTGATGGCGCGGCTGTCTTTGGGATCATCCCCTTCCCAGATGATCGCGGTTTGCTCAGCCCGTTCGGGCAGGTGTCGATCAATGCAATTGACGCTCACATTGAGTTTGCCCCCGGCGAACCAGCTGGCTTCGCCTTTCACGAAGTCAAAGGAACAAACGGCATCCCAAGGTTTATCCCAAGTCAAAAACTCTGTCGCCATGTCGGCAAAAAAGCCGTCGCGATCGGTAATCGAGCGCTCATACATGGCTTCGTAGTCCGCAGGTTTGATATGTGCGTCAGCAAAGCCATCGGGGATGGGATGGGTAGGGAAGTGGTGAGACATCTTGGGTCCCTCAAGTAATCGTTATTGGAAGACTTGATTCTAGAGGGACGGAGCGCAGAGACAAGCCTACGTTAGTCTAAGTTGCCTGGTGTGACTGAGCGCTTTGCTTAGGGTGTTGCCAGCATCCCCCAGTCTGAGGCTGGGTTAAGCGTGAGTCGTACATTGTCGATTAGACGAGTGCCCCCGAGGCGAGCGGCCGCTAGGATCGCTATCTCTTCGGTGTTATCTCCTACCGCTTGGAGCGTGCGAGCGTCGCGGATAGCAAAATAATCCGGGGCAAAGCCTGCTTGAAGAAGCTGCATGCGCGCGTGAGATTCAATTTGCAGAAAGTTATCAAAACCACAGGCTATGGCATCCCTGCAGTCGAGCAGTGTCTTATGTAGTAGCGGAGCAATACTTCGTTGCGGCACAGTCAGGTAGTGGTTCCGCGAGCTCAGAGCTAGACCGTCATCGGCGCGAACGGTAGGTACGCCGATAATGTCTATGGGCATACTGAGGTCATCAACCATCTTGCGAATGATAGACAGCTGCTGAAAGTCTTTCTCACCGAACAGCGCAACTTGTGGCTGCACCATATTGAACAGTTTGCTTACGACGGTAGATACGCCATCAAAGTGTCCAGGGCGGTTGCTTCCGCAAAGAGTCTCGGAGAGATCCGGTACCCGGACTACGGTTTGTGCACTAAGACCGTCGGGATAAATGTCATCCTCGGCAGGCACAAACAGATAATTAACACCCTCGGAGAAGAGTTTCTCCCGATCTGCACTCAGCGTTCTCGGGTAGGCGTCTAGGTCTTCGTTGGCGCCAAACTGCATGGGATTAACGAAGATGCTGACCACCACGATCTGACCCAGCTGTTTCGCTCGGCGAACCAGCTCCAGATGCCCTTGGTGGAGATTGCCCATGGTTGGTACAAAGGCAATATTCTCCTGGGCAAGGCGATGACGTTGCAGGGCGTGCTGCAATCCTGCCTTGCTGTTTATCACCAGCATACTGCTACCCCGCTTGCGGTCAGGGTGGGTTTATCAGCCGCCTCTCTTTGTGAGCAGAGTTAAAGCTTCCTTCCCCAGATTATGGCGGTTATTCCCGCTCAGGGCGGACGAGTATGCAGTTTTAAAGAGGGTCGGGCAAGCGTTCAAGCGCACACTTCTAAGGGTCGTTTGTTACTAAAGGAAGCGCTTTTTGTAACTTTTGGTTATCTTTGAGAGCGGTGTTGTTGCGGCTAAAAATTCACAAGTCGCTTCTCGCAAAGTTAAAGTCGGTGGCTGTGTAGCAGGTGTGTGCAGTTACGATATGTCGTGCACGTCTCCTTGATCGACATCAACAGCTTAGATTGCGAAAACACGCCTCGCGTTGCCGCTTAGAAAGCGTTCTTTGGTTTCGTCGCTCAAGGCGAGGCGATCTAAATGTTCCAACGCCTTTTGAGGGTAAATCATAGGATAATTCGTTCCGAATAATACCTTTTTAGCACCATGGCTTTTCATATATGCGATTAGTTCGTCGGGGTATCTGTTTGCGGTGTATGCCGATGTATCAATGAACACATTTTCGTGTTTCGTTGCCACGGCGATGGCTTCCTGCGTCCAGGGGTACCCAATATGTCCGCCGACAATCACAAGCTCGGGGAAGTCCAATGCAACTTGGTCCAAGTAGATAGGACGGCCAACCTCCGATGACATTAGGGGCCCTGTGTGCCCGATCTGCGTACAGAAAGGCACTCCCATCTCGCAGCACGCAACGTAAACGGGGTAGAACCTCCTGTCTGTTGGTGGAGCATCAGATAGCCATGGCAGTACGCGGATTGCTTTGAAGCGAAACTCTTGAACGCAGCGCTTTATTTCTCGAACAGCCTGCATAGGCTTAGAGATATCTACCGAGCCAACGCCGATCAATCTATCAGGGTATTTGGTCACGAAGCTGGCCACTTCATCGTTGGTAATCATGTCCCGACCAGGAGCCTGCCATGCTGAAATCAAACTCTTATCGATGTTCGCTGCGTCCATTGCCGCGATTGTGAACGAAACGGGGATTTCCTCTTTTGGAGGCTCTGTTTTATTCCATCTATGAAGCGAAGCAAAAATTGGATCTTGCGCATGTCTCAAAGTCGGGTGCTGTGCCCATGCATCTATGATCATGCCCATAGTGATTTTCCTCCGACTGTGAGGGGCTTTATGTGGCGCTGCCCTTAATCTAAATCAGGCCAAACTAAGGCTTTTTTTACTTCTATGGCTAAAAGAAACAACAGCTCGCGCATCTAAGCGATTACAGCAAAGAGGTCATACAGATGAAAGGTCTACTACTTGTAGCTGTGCTCGTCACGGGGATAGCTACCGTCTTTCACGGATGTGACAAATGCCTTCAATGCAGTTTGGACGCTATCGGCCCCAAGCATGAAGTTTTCGACGAAGCGGGGTTGGTGATCAGAGAGTCCCAGTAAATCGTGCATTACCAGTACCTGAGCATCGGTGCCGGCGCCAGCGCCAATGCCTATAACGGGGATATCGAGCTTGGCCGAGATATCGGCTGCGAGCTCCGCTGGAACGCATTCGAGCACCAGCAAGCTTGCTCCGGCGTCTTGAATTTCCACGGCGTCCGCAAGGATGGACTTCGCTTCTTTTGGCGTACGGCCTTGTACCCGGTAACCGCCAAAAGCGTTTACCGATTGAGGCGTAAGGCCTAGGTGCGCGCAGACGGGTGTTCCTCTCTCCACCAAAGCGCTAATGGTGTCGCTGAGCCACACACCGCCTTCCATCTTCACCATTTGCGCCCCGGCTTGCATGAGGCGTGTGGCGTTTGTCATGGCCTCGGTGGTGTTGCTGTAGGTCATAAAGGGCATGTCGGCAATGACCAGTGAGTGGGGTGCCGCTCGGTTAACGGAGCGCGTGTGGTACTCCATATCCTGGATAGTGACTGGGATAGTACTGTCGTGTCCTTGGAGAACCATACCGAGGGAGTCGCCCACGAGGATGGTTTCTGCGCCAGCTTCACTGACAAGACGAGCGAAAGTAGCGTCATAGGCCGTAATGCACACGAATTTATCGCCTGCGGCCTTCATCTTGTCGAGAGTGCTGATAGTTACTTTAGTCATAAACTACAAATACGCTCCAAAAGAGGAAGCTTGCTGTCCATATGTATCCGCCGCTACACAAAGCGCCTGCGGCTACCCAAAAAGCGCCTGCGGCTACCCAAAAAAAGTAGGGTTGAAATAGTGCCTGCCGCTACGGATATCTAATAGATAGTCTACTAGCTGCAAATAATCGCTATCTCCCTCTGCCAAATCGATCATGCTGGCATTGACGATGAGCAGAGGCGCGCCATCGTAGTACAGAAAAAATTCGCTGTACACTTCGTTTAGCTGCTCTAAATAGTGGCCATCGATGCCTTTTTCATGTCCGAGTCCACGGCGTTCGATGCGTGAAAGGAGTACGTCCGTAGGTGCCTGCAGATAAATAACCAGATCCGGCCTCGGAGCGTCTATGGTCAGCTTCTGATAGACCTTTTCATAGAGCTCAAACTCATCGCTATCCAAATTGATACGCGCGAAGAGGGGGTCTTTTTCTATAAGAAAGTCAGCGACGCGAACGGGCGAAAAGAGCTCTGATTGTCGGAGTTCCTGCATTTTTTGTGCGCGTTGGAACAAAAAGAACAGCTGAGTCGCGAGGGCGGCTTCGTTGCGATTCCGATAGAAACGCTCCAAAAAGGGGTTTTGCTCGGCGTCCTCAAGGAGGATTTCATGGTTGAAGGTTTCGGCCAGACGTCGAGTGAGGGTGGTCTTACCTACGCCAATGGGCCCTTCCACCGCGATATAAGCTGGGGGTTTGCGGCCCCGGAGTTCAAGCTCGCTCATGCACTTATCGCCTCGGGTCGTGCCAAAGACCAGCCTAGCTCGGTTCTTTGAAGCTCGTTATCGGGGCAGTCGCTTAGTCGCTGTGCGAGCGTTGAGCCGTCTTCGAACGTCCACCCTTCACCTACGATGTCGGCAAGGGGGCGGAGTACAAAGTTTCGCTCGAAGACGCCCGAATGAGGAAGCGTGAGACGCTGAGAGTCGAGAGCTACATCGCCATAGATCAGCAGATCAAGGTCCAGTGTTCTTGGCCCCCAGTGGAGGTCACGCACTCTCCCGGCGTTTGACTCGAGCGACTGTAGGGCATCGAGCAGCTTTAGAGGCTCCAAGGTCGTCGTCATTGCGATCACTGCGTTGAGATAATCTGGCTGATCTTGGGGGCCCATGGGCGCTGAACGGTATATCGCTGAACGTTCAATTTGCTGATTGTCTGCCAGGTGCTCCAGGCCGTACGCGGCCTCGATCAGCGCCTGATGGCTGTCTCCGAGGTTAGCGCCCAGACCGACAAAGCACCGTGTCACGCGGGAGGTGCCGAGCGTCTACGTCCGCCTCGACGCCGACGACGCGGTGGGCGGTGATCTTCGGGGGAGTCGACGATCTCGATAGGGCCGTGTTCTTCTTGAAGCCGTGTCCATGTTTCTCCAAGGCCCTTGCAGTCTTCGCCCGCCTGCTCTCGCAGCAGCAGGAAGTCGTAAGCGGCTCGAAAGCGCCGCTTGCTCATCAGTTCTAAGGCGCGTTTACCTTCCGTGCGGGGCAGACGAAGCTGCATTTCCCAGATTTCGCGCATGGGCATGCTAAATCTGCGGGGTATTGCAATTCGCTGGCAGGCTTGAGCAACGATCTCCTGTCCCGCGCTATGCATGGCCGGCACAGGTTTCTCGCCCTGTGACTCCAGCTGTTTGCGACGCTCGCAAACGGTAGGCCACAGCACAGCGGCTAAAATAAATGCGGGTGTGACGGGCTTGCCCTGACGAATGCGTTGATCTGTGTTGCCCATGGCGGCGTCAAGCAACTGGTCGTAAAAAGGATCACTATCGGCGAGGCGTGCACTGTCAGGGAACAGATGATCAAAGCATCGGTATTCTCTGAGCAAGCGCAGGGTGGCCTGAGCGTTGCCCGCGAGAAATAGCTTGCCGAACTCATCGAACAGTCGAGCCGCCGGTATATCGTCTAATAGCCCGGCAAGCTCGGAAATAGGCGCGCCGCTGGCTTTCTCGACACGAAAATCGAGCTTTGCTGCGAAACGAAGGCAGCGAAGCATGCGCACGGGGTCTTCGCGGTATCGCTTGGCGGGGTCTCCGATGACGCGCACTTGCCTAGCCTCAAGGTCATCCAGGCCGCCCACTTGGTCAAATACCTCGAAGCTTCCGCTGTCGTAATACAGGGCGTTCACCGTCAGGTCACGGCGTACGGCGTCTTCTTCCAGCGTGCCAAAAACGTTATCGCGTAACAAAAGACCTCGGGAGGAGCGTTTGGCAGCGGTGGTCGCTGTGTCGCCGTCATCATGGTGTCCGCGAAAGGTCGTAACTTCGATCACTTCACGGCCAAAGCGAACGTGTACGATCCTAAAGCGGCGGCCAATGATGCGAGAGTTGCCGAAAAGGGCGTGGACTTCTTCAGGTGTAGCGTCCGTGGCTATATCGAAATCTTTGGGATGCCCACCGAGCAACAGATCGCGAACCGCCCCGCCTACTAAATAGGCTTGATGCTCACGGTCCCGTAGTCTCGCCATGACTTTCAAGGCGCCCGGACTGATGTCCTTGCGCGAGACGCAGTGTTGATCTCTGGGTATGACGTTCAAACGCTAATATCTTCTCTTCTTACGACCACTTCGCGTGGCCGCGGGTCGTGATCCATTGAAACGGTGTAGCGGGTCCACTCGGTAGCGGGAGTACGGATAGTGGCTCGCCATCGAGCTCTCGTGGCCATTTTCGGGAAGCTCGCATGGTAGCACAGGGTAGTCGTGAAATCGGGGTTTGAGCCGTCGGAGGAATCACCCCGGAATCTACTTTTTGCGGCGCGCGAGGAACGCTTCGCCGTTTTGGTAGTCAGACTGATTAGAGGCTAGTTTGCAGGCTTGGTTTATCAAGAAACGGTTTATCAAGAACCGGTTTGTCGGGGGCAGATTTGCAGGAGCCGGAATGAACGAGGGGGAAGTAAAAACTTCCCCCTTCCAGGTTCACTAAACCAATTATTATTATTGCGGTGCGCATTATTTTTATTGTTGTGCGCGGCTATAAAAGCAGGCTTTGTGCCAGACTAAAATAGTTTTTTATAATCAATAACTTATAATTTTCGGATACTTTGTGCGGCTAAAGTTTTAGTCAGTTTGTTACGTATGTCTACTGTTACTGTGGGTATCAGTTGGGGAGGGTAACGGTTAACTCGCGACTTTTCGCGGACGTCCGCTACTAGACTTCTTTCGAGGGATCTCGAATCGCTGGCGGCGCTCCCAAAGGCACTTACGACTGATGCCCAGCTTTTGTGCAAGTTCGGTCTCGCTCATTGAGTCTTGATGCTCAATTACAAAGCGCTGGAAGTAGTCCTCCAGTGAGAGGTCTTCCACGGGGTCGCTGTTACGCGGTTGTCGTTTACTGGTCCCGGGAGTGACACGGTCGCCACGGAGCCGGTTAATGTTCACCAGCTCGAGGTCGATGCCTAGGGCATCGTTGTCAATCTCGGTGCCGTCGGTCAGGATTACGGCGCGTTCAATGGCATGCTCCATCTCCCGTACGTTGCCCGGCCACTGGTAAGTGGTGATAGCTTGTATTGCTCTTGGAGACAATGTCATGGCGCTACGGCTGGCCCGCGTCGCTTGTTTCTCGAGAAGTCGCTCGGCAAGAAACAGTATGTCTTTACCGCGCTCTCTCAGTGGTGGTAGTTTCAGGCGAAGTACATTTATTCGATAAAAGAGGTCTTGTCGAAAGCTACCTTCGGCAGCCAGTGTCTGCAGGTCTCGATGTGTGGCGCAAATAAGGCGCACATTCACTTTTCGTGACTGCACTGAGCCAATGCGTCGAATTTCTCCTTCCTGAATAAATCGCAGTAGTCGCGCTTGCGCTTCCATGGGGAGCTCGCCAATTTCGTCGAGAAAAAGAGTGCCACCGTCAGCGGCCTCTATGAGTCCCATGCGGTTCGTATTGGCGCCCGTAAACGCGCCTTTCTCGTAACCAAAAAGTTCCGACTCAATCAGTGTCTCTGGAATGGCCGCGCAGTTCACAGAGATTAGTGTTTGCTCTGATCTCTTGCTCTGGGCGTGAATTTCGCGTGCGACAAGCTCTTTACCGGTTCCTGTTTCCCCGAGTACCAGGACTGTTGAGTCCGTGGGTGCAAACTTCTCCACATGCTCGGCGAGGGATTGCATGGCCTCACACTCACCAATGATCATGGCGACGGAGTTGTCATGGGAGTTCAATGCGGGGACAGCTGAGGACTTCTCAGGCTTAAGTACTTTCTTCCCTTTGGGGGATTTTCGCTGGGCGTGTTTGTCGATGACGCGTTGCACCGACTGGAGCATGTCCGCGTGATCAAAAGGTTTGGCTATGTAGTCCACAGCACCCATACGCATGGAGTCCACTGCGGAGCGCAGGCTGGCGTAGCTTGTCATGATCAACACGGGGGTCGTTCCCGCCAAAGCGATGAGGTCGGTGCCCGGTGAGCCGGGAAGGCGCAGATCGCTGATGATTAAGTCGTAGTCAGCTAGGGTGAAGCCGCTTTGGGCTTCTGCTACGGATCCTGCTTCATCCAGGGTGTAGCCGTGTCTCTCCAGCAGTCGGCGAAGTGCCGCGCGGATGACTGACTCGTCTTCGACGATCAGTATCTTGTGCATGGGTGGGGAATCCTTCCTTTAGCCGGTAGTCATTCTAGCATTCTCAGCAGATCTGTCTTGAGTCGCAGGCTGCCCTTACTCAAAACTCTGGGCGTACTCCGCGGAAAACAGCACGACGCGCGCGCGAACTCCCCGTCCTGGAGAGCTTGGCGCTGGACTCACAAGGCTCACGCTGCCACCCATATCTTCGAGCATTCGCCTCACCAGTGCGAGGCCCAGTCCCGTGCCTTCGCCCACATCTTTGGTGGTGTAGAAAGGTTCGAATACCTGCGAGATGACCTCCGGTGAAATCGCTGGCCCCGGGTTATCTATACAGATGGTCGTGGTGTCTCCATCCTGATGAGCATCGATGGTAACCGGTCCTTCTTCTGCTGCTGCACTTCGAGCGTTGTCCAATAAATTCAAAAACACTTGAAGGAGTAGCTGATTATCGCCGCGCACAAGCAACTCGCGATCGGTGTTGTTGGTAAATTCTCCTCGCGGTACATCCATGTCCAGATTCAGTAAGTGCGCGGCCTCATCGATACAGTCCGCTAGGTTGCAGGCTACCGAGTCAGCCTCCTGCGCGCCGCTACCGGGATGGGATAGCTGCATGAGCGAGTTCACGGTGCGTGAGATACGTTCGGTCTGTTTGAGGATTTCCTGCGTGCCCACATCCAGCTCGGTTGCGTCGGCGTTATCCGCAAGGTTCTGGGCGATGCATGCGATTCCGGTGACGGGGTTGCCGATTTCGTGGGCGACGCCGGCGGCAAGGCGGCCAATAGATGCAAGGCGTTCGTTGTGGAGTAGCTCATCCTGTAGTCGCTGGTAATCGGTGATGTCCTCCACCAAAATTTGGCGTCGGCGACCGGGAAGCTGCAACGGGCTGCTGTGCACAATAACCCACCGCTCGCCGCCATTTTCATCGTATCCCAGCGACTGCTTGATAACTGTGCCGTGGGGATCCTCTAAGGCTTCGCTCAGTGCTAACGGCCAGGGGCTGGGTAAATTTGTGATGTTCTCTGTGATCGCTTCTTCCGCCGATACACCGCTGAGGCTCGACATTTGCCGATTCCAGCGAAGAACCCGATTGTCTCCGCCCACAACACAAAGCCCTGTAGGCAGCTCCTCAAAGGTCTGCTGGTACTCCCGCCGTTGCCGGTATAGAAGTACGAGCACGATAAGTAGTGCGAGGGCGGGTACAGCAGAATAGATAAGATTCATGAGTTCAGCGGAGGACAATAGCAGTATTTTTTTCGGCGCTTTGCTTTGAGTGACGGAGGGTCAGCATGCTACGGACTCATGAGCTAAGGGTAAACCAGTGCTCTTCGTGCCTGAAGGGCCTGAGGGTTCCATAGCGATGTTGCCAGTTCGAGCAGTTCTCGAGTGGATCCCGCATGCAATTGTGCGCTGTCCTGGCAAAGCAGCTCCAACACTTTGCGGAGATTTTTCAAAGCCGCTTTATCGTCGATCGCAGTAGCGCCTGCCTGTTTACTGAGTTTGATGCCAGATGCGTCGCAGACAACCGGCACATGGGCATAGCTCGGTTGCTCAGCCTTTAGCTGCGCGAGTAATTCGAGTTGCGCGAAGGTTTGGAAAAGAAGGTCTTCGCCTCGTACTACGTCCGTGATGCTTTGCCACGCGTCATCGACCACCACTGCAAGAGCGTAGGCATAAAGATTATCTTTACGCCGCAACACCAGATCGTTTGCGCCATGCTTGGGCTGCTGTGGACCAAGAATTCTGTCGTCAAAGCCCGCGTTGCCTAAGAGGCAAACGCGGAGTGCTGTCACATCTTCAAGCGTGGGCGAGCAGCGTTTCAGGCAGCTGCCGCCGGGTCCTAAGGTGGCTCTGGTGCAGCAGCAGCGAAAGACGTCGCCGCATTCGGTTAATTCGTCAAGCGCTTCTGCATAGGCTTCTAGACGTGTGGATTGATAGAGTTCGGTTTCGTCCCAATAGAGGCCATGGGCTTCTAGCGATCGGAGGATACTGTCGGCAGCGCCCGGTACCTCTCGCGGAGGGTCTATGTCTTCGATACGCAGCAGCCAAGTGCCAGAGGCGGAGCGAGCGTCCAGATAGCTAGCGACAGCGGTAAGCAGCGAGCCCACATGAAGCGGGCCCGTGGGCGAGGGTGCAAAGCGGCCCCGGTATTCAGGCTGCGTAGCCATCAACCGGGGCTAGGGAGCGGGCTTAGCCCAACTCCTGCCTTTCTTTGATTTCGTCGAGGGTTTTGCAATCGATGCAAAGCGACGCCGTGGGGCGAGCTTCTAATCGCTTAATACCGATCTCTACACCGCAGGCATCGCAGAAGCCGTAGTCATCCTGCTCGATGCGCTCGATAGTCGAATCGATTTTCTTGATCAGCTTGCGCTCGCGATCGCGTGTTCGCAGTTCGAGGCTGAATTCCTCTTCTTGCGTGGCGCGATCCGCGGGGTCTGGAAAGTTTGCCGCCTCGTCCTTCATATGAGTCACGGTGCGATCAACTTCTTCCATGAGTTCCGTTTTCCAGCGCATCAAGATGAGCTTGAAGTGCTCACGCTGAGGCTCGTTCATGTACTCTTCGCCGCGCTTGGGCTTGTACGGCTCAAAGTTACGAAACTCGACGCCGCTACTAGACTTTTTGCGTGCGCTGGAGCGAGTTGCAGTCTTTTTGGCAGGCGCGGCCTTGGCTTTGCTTGCGACCTTTTTCTTTGGCGCGGCTGCTTTCTTCTTTGGTGTTGCTTTAGGTGCTGCTTTTGTCGGCATAGTGGTGTTCCAACTATCTTACTCTGGCTGCCCAGCGAGAAATTCTGGCGGGGCGCATTTCGAAGCGCGGAGAAGCTACCAGAATTGCGTGCTACACGCCAGCGAAAATCGCTCTTGACGAATGGTTAATGGCCTTAGGGCTAGTCGAGGTAGATTTGTCCGCCGGCCAAGGTAAATGCCACAGGCGTTAGCGTTTCGCCCATGCACGGTCCGGCAACGCACTCTCCCGTATGTGCAAGAAATTCTGCGCCGTGGCGCTGACAACGGATGAGATCACCGCTATCGTCACTGAGGCTTCCGCCCAGGGGGTCCATGCTCTCGTTGGCATGCGGGCAGTTGTTTTCGAATAGGAAGAGCTCGCCCCGTCGATTGACCAGTATCAGGGATCGCCCCTCGAGCGTTACACTCTGGCTGCTGTTATCCGCTATGGATAAACTGGGTGCGTTGGGTGAGTCCACCTAGGAGTCCTTTGAGTTGTATAGGCTTCTGATCAACGTTGCGCGGAGCAGTAAGCCATTGGTTTATCAATGAAAGCAAGTTCTTAGCTCTGGAGTGCTTTTGAGTCTTTCGGTTTTTCAGCGCCAGCTCCTCGGCCTGCATGAGAGTGCATTGCAAGAGCGCGGTGGGCATAGGCTTCAGGCACCCGTTTGGGCTGCTCTGCAGTGTCTAACCGATGCGGCTGTTGAAGCGGGTTTCCGGTTGGAGGTTGCCAGTGCTTATCGTTCCTATGAACGACAGCTGGCTATCTGGAACACTAAGTTAGCAGGGGGGCGTCCTGTTCTTGATGATGATGATCAGGTAGTTGATCTGGCGACATTGAGCGAAGAGGAGTGTATTCGCTGTGTGCTGCGGTTTTCGGCGATGCCGGGAGCCAGCCGTCACCATTGGGGAACCGATCTTGATGTTTTTGACGCAGCGGCGGTAGGCGATGACTACCGCGTGCAACTGAGCCTTGCGGAGGTAGCTGCGTCAGGCCCTTTTGGACCGCTGCATGAATGGTTGGATCAACGCATTGCTGCGGGGGAGAGCTTTGGCTTTTATCGTCCCTATGATGAGGACCGTGGTGGCGTGGCTGCAGAGCGCTGGCATTTGAGTTACGCGCCCCTCGCAATGCCCTACGAGCAGGCGAGTAGTGCAGAGGTACTTAGACTAGCTTGGCTGGAGTCTGGGCTTGAGAATCTTGCTGCACGAGAAGTATTGGACTCGCAGCTGGAGTCACTGTTTGAACGTTTTGTAATGCGAGTGGCCGAGCCACCGGACAATGCGCTGAACTACCTGCCACCGGCCTAGTTGCCGGCAGCAGATAGAGCGAGAGGCTTAGTCTTTTGCCTGCTCGTGAAGGTCCTTAAAGTGATTCCAGTAGTCTGTTTCGGAAGCGGCTATAACTTTCAGCGCTTCTTCGCGGCCATAGACATGATCAACTTTAATATCGATTTCCTTACCCGGTACTAGCTTATAGGTAGAGAAATAGTGCTGGAGTCGTTCGATCTTGATCTGCGGGAGGTCAGAAATATCCTGCACGTCGCCCCAGATGTTGTCACCGTCAAGAATCGCAATGATTTTATCGTCGGCTTCTCCGTCGTCGATCATTTGTATGCCACCGACAACGCGCGCGTTGAGTACGATGTCAGAACGATTGATGTGACGCTCTGAGTACACGCAAATATCCAGGGGGTCGCCATCAGCAACCTCGACGCCCGGGCAGCGCTTGGCCACTTCTTCTGCGCAATAGGTGCGAGGAATGAAGCCATACAACGCAGGGGGGCTGGAGGTTGTGCGCTGGGGTCGGTCGACCATCAAGAAGCCTGATGCCTTGTCCAGTTCGTACTTAACCACATCGGTAGGTAGCATCTCGATGTAAACCTGTACTACGCCATCGTCGGCACCATCCATTTGTGTATGGAGGCCGTGCCAGGGGTGCCGGCGCCAGCGATTAAATTTTTCGTTGCGATACATAGTGTCTCCTCAATGTTTCACGGCGCGCGTGGATGCGTCGGTGCCGTGGTGAATCTGGTCAAAACATCCAACTTAAAAATCGGGCGCGATTGTAACCGCTACCCGTGGAAATCTGCGAGGCGATATTGCTTTACGTTTTTTGGCGCTACAGCTTTATTGAGAAACCTTGAAGCGCTTGCGCAGTCGCCGGGGCACCAATTCATTCTTTAGCCGCACGTACTGAGGTAAGCCCTGACGATAGCTTGGGTAGGCCTCTCCTTGAATCAGGGGCTGCAGGTACTCGCGGGCGGCCGGTGTAATGCCAAAGCCATCGCGACTGATGTAGTTTCGCGGCATTTTCTTTTCGACGTTGGCGACTTCCTCGAGAGGCGCTTCTACTATTCGCCAGCTATAACGCTTGCCATTGCCGCGAACGATGCCCGGCATCACCGCATTTTTGCCAGCTACGGCCATTTTGACTGCCGCTTTGCCTACGGCATAAGCTTGATCGAGGTCTGTCTGAGACGCGATATGCCTCGCGGAGCGCTGAAGATAGTCCGCAACCGCCCAGTGATACTTGTAGTTCAGTTCTTCTTTCACCATTCCCGCCAGTGCGGGCGCTAAGCCGCCCAGCTGTGCATGGCCGAAAGCGTCGCGAGTCCCCATGTCGCTGATGAAGCGTCCATCGGCGGTTTGCGCTCCCTCGGATGCCACAACAACACAATAGCCAAAACGTTTGACCGATCGATCTACCCGCGCCAGAAACTTCTTCTTATCGAAGGCGATCTCGGGAAACAGAATGACGTGTGGCGCATCGCCCTCTTGTTCGGCCGCTAGACCAGAGGCCGCCGCGATCCAGCCCGCATGACGTCCCATAACCTCCAGAATGAACACCTTCGTGGAGCTAGCGCACATGGAGGCGACATCCATTGCTGCTTCTCGTGTTGAGACAGCTACGTATTTGGCAACGGATCCAAAGCCCGGACTGTTGTCTGTATGGGGAAGATCATTATCAATCGTTTTGGGAACATGAATCGCTTGGAGGGGATAACCCAAAGTCTGACTCAGCTGGGATACTTTTAAGCAGGTGTCAGCGGAATCTCCGCCCCCGTTGTAAAAGAAGTAGCGGATATCGTGTGCACGGAACACCTCGATAAGGCGCTCGTACTCAGCACGATTCTTCTCCAGGGACTTTAACTTGTGTCGGCAGCTGCCAAAGGCTCCCGAAGGCGTCTGAAGAAGCCCTCTAATCGCGGCCTTGCTCTCCTTGCCGGTATCAATAAGCTCTTCCTGCAGTGCACCAATGATTCCGTTGCGACCCGCGAATACTTTGCCGATGACGTCCCGGTGTTCTCTTGCCGTTTCAATAACACCGCAAGCAGAGGCGTTGATTACAGACGTGACACCCCCTGATTGGGCGTAAAAGGCGTTGGCTTTGCGGCTCACTTTGGCGATCCTCAAGAGGCATGAATACGATGGCTGCATCATACGGGAAGCGGGCGGTACTGTGCACCGCGTGGAACAGCTGTACTGTGATGCCGTGCTAGAATTTCGCTCTTTTTTCGCGAGGACTGGCTGTGCATCAGCGTCTGCACATTCTCGGCATCTGCGGCACCTTCATGGGGGGCTTGGCTTTGATCGCCCGAGAGTTGGGTTGGGAGGTGAGCGGCTGTGACGCTAATGTCTACCCGCCTATGAGCGATCAGCTTGCCGCTGCGGGCATCACCTTACACGAGGGCTTCGATCCCGAGCATCTCCCCGACGACGCGTTGATCGTTGTGGGCAACGCACTATCGCGGGGTAACCCCGCTGTTGAGGCGGTACTGTCTCGAGGGATGAAGTATCAGTCGGGGCCTCAATGGCTGGCCGAAGCCGTGCTTGCAGATCGTTGGGTGTTGGCTGTTTCCGGGACCCACGGTAAGACGACGGCGAGTAGCATGCTGGCTTGGCTCCTCGAAGATGCGGGCCTATCGCCGGGATTCCTTATTGGGGGGGTGCCGCTTAATTTTGGCGTGTCGGCCCGCTTGGGCGGCGGCAGCTTCTTTGTGATTGAGGCTGACGAGTACGACACAGCGTTTTTCGATAAGCGCTCAAAGTTTGTGCACTACCGCCCACGTACGTTGATCGTGAACAATCTGGAGTTCGACCACGCTGATATATTTCCCGATTTGGCTGCGATTCAACGTCAGTTTCATCATCTTATTCGCTGCGTTCCTGGAAACGGTCAGGTGTTTACGCCGGCAGGGGTCCCGGCGATCGAGGAAATGTTAGAGCTGGGCTGCTGGACGCCTAGAGAGACTTTGGCCGCAAATCATGCAAAAGCTGATTGGCGGGCCTCCCTCGAAGATGCCGGGGGTACTTCCTGGACACTTGATGCGCCCGAGGGTGAAAAACTATCCGTTAGCTGGGGGCAGCGGGGCGCGCACAATGTGGCCAATGCCCTGGGCGCCTGCGCTGCAGCGCGCCATGTGGGCGTGATGCCGGCGCATTCCGTCGAAGCCCTAGCGCGTTTTAAGGGGGTTCGCAGGCGATTGGAGCTGCGCGGTGAGGTCAATGGCGTTCGTGTTTACGATGATTTTGCTCACCACCCCACCGCTATAGCGGCTACGCTGGAGGCCATGCAGGGCGCTGCAGGGCGCAAACGCTTATTGGCAGTTATCGAACCGCGATCCAATACCATGCGTATGGGAGAGCATCGAGCTGCCCTTGCACCATCTACAGCGAAAGCTGACGTGGTGTTTTGGTATCAACCGAGAACACTCGGCTGGTCCCTGGATGATGTGCTTGAGAGTAGTGACGTACCCGCCACCATCAACGAGGATATCGATGAGCTTGTTAAATGTATCGTCGATGAAACTTTGCCGGGCGATGATGTCGTAGTAATGAGTAATGGTGCCTTTGGAGGCATTCATCAGCGTCTGTTGTCCGCATTGGCGCAGAATCAGCCTTAGGAATACCGGGAGTACATCTATGTTGGCCTTTTATGAGCAGTTAGTGCTGCGGCGACCCCTTGCCGTACTCGGCCTGCTCTCGGTATTACTGCTGCTCGCATTGTTGCAGTTTCCAAAAATTCGTATTGATGCGTCGGCAGATTCCCTGTTGCTTCAGGGTGATCCGGCGCTGGAATACTTTCGAGAAGTTGGTCGTCGCTACAGCAGTGAGGACTTCATCGTCATAACCTGGCGGCCGAAGGCGCCGCTACTGTCAGACCAGTCGTTGCAGCCACTGTCCGCCATGGCAGAGGAGCTTCGTGTACTGCCCGGCGTGTCTTCAGTGGTTACTGTGATGGATGTGCCCCTGCTGCAAAGTCCTCCGGTGGGTCTCTCGCAGGTGACTTCCGGTGACCCGTTACCGTCTCTGAAGGACCCAAATATTGATCGAGAGCAGGCGCTTAAAGAGTTTACGCAAAGTCCGCTATATAGCAATTTACTGGTGGGCGAGCAGGGTGACGTCACTGCCATTCAAGTGAATCTGGAGCGTGCTGACGGTGATGGTGATCTTGTGCGGGAGCGGGACGAGCTGCGTCTTGCTGAGCGTTCCGGAGATTTTGATGCGGCCGCCGCGGCGCGTCTGGCTGAAGTCGAACAGGAGGTGAAGCTCCGCAACGCCGAGCAGTTGGTTCAGCAGAGTGATCTAGTGACAAGCGTTCGTGGCGTGGTGGATGGCTATCGCGATCACGCCGGCATCTTTGTCGGTGGCGTACCCATGATCGCTGCCGACATGGTGAGCTTTGTTCGTAGCGATCTCGTGCTTTTTGGTAGCGCGATTCTCGCGGTTATGGTGCTGGTACTGGCACTGATTTTTCGGCGTCTTAAGTGGGTGGTCATTCCTTTGCTGAGCTGCTCCCTCGGTGTGGCTTACACCCTTGGGATACTGGGCTATCTCGATTGGCGGATGACGGTGATTTCCTCGAACGTGGTTGCCGTGTTGCTCATCGTCGGACTCGCTATCGCTATTCATTTGGTGGTGCGCTACCGAGAGCTTCATCAAGAGCAGCCGGATGCCCCGACCTTTGATCGTGTGCGCGACACTATGCGTCTCATGGCGGTGCCTTGCGTGTATACCGGCGTCACCACAATGGTGGCATTTGTGTCCCTGGTGGTGTCAGGAATTCAACCAGTGATCGACTTTGGGTGGATGATGACACTGGGAATATGCGTAGCCTTGCTGGTGTCTTTCAGTCTTGTGCCAGCGTTGATGCTTCTCTGGCGAAAGGATCCAAAGTCTGTCGCCGCCGAGGAAGGCGCGCCGTTTACTATGCGGTTTGCGCAGATTGCAGATCGCCAGGGATCGCTTGTGCTGTGGGGAAGTCTCGCCTTGAGTGTCTTCGTGGTTGTTGGTGTATTGCGACTCAAAGTCGAAAATCGTTTTATTGATTACTTCAAGGAAACCACCGAGATTTATCAGGGCATGGAGCTTTTGGACGCTCGCCTGGGCGGTACCATCCCCTTGGACATTGTAATCGCTGCGCCGGATAGCTCTGCGCCGCTGCCTGGATTGGAGGGCTCCTCTAATATAGCGGCCGCTCCTTTGGCAGAGGATGATCCCTTTGCCGAAGAGTTCGAAGATCCCTTCGGGAGCGGCGAAGCAGTGGCGTCTGAAGAGTCTGACGCCTTCGCTGATGATGGTTTTGGAGACGACACTTTCGCTGGAGATGCATTTGCCGATGATGATTTTTCGGATGGCGATGATTTCTTTGAGTCCGACGGCGATGCCTTCGCGGGCAGCTCCAGTAATCAAAATGTGGATCCCGGATTCTGGTTTAGTTTAGAAGGAATGCGTCTTATCGATCGCTTGCAGGGGATTGTCGATGGGTACGCCGAAACCGGTAAGACTCAGTCACTGTCGACTACCTTTGAATTATTCCGCCAGCTCCTAGGCGACGATATGGGGAGTGTGGAACTCGCTCTTGCTCGTAACGCGCTGTCTGACGATATTTCCCGTCAGCTGGTGGCACCGTATTTTAACGCCGAGCGGGATGAGGCGAGAATTACGGTGCGAGTTAAGGAAACTAGTGAGGACTTGCGCCGCGCCGCGTTCCTTCGAGACTTGAACGTCGCACTGCAAACCGAAGGCGGTCTTGACGAGGGGCAAGCTCAGTTCACGGGAATGTTGGTGATGTACAACAACGTGCTGCAGAGCCTTTTTGCCTCCCAAATACTGACGCTGGGAGCGGTCTTCGCGGTGATTATGCTGATGTTCTGGATTCTGTTTCGCTCATTTTCTTTGGCACTTATAGCCCTTGCGCCAAATCTGTTGGCCGCGGGAATGGTACTGGGGATCATGGGTTTTGCCGGGATTCCGCTAGATATTATGACCATTACCATTGCTGCCATCGTGGTGGGCATTGGCGTGGATAACTGTATCCACTACGTGCATCGCTTTAAACGCGAGTTCCCCGCAGATCGGAATTACCTTGCGTCTATGTATCGCTGTCACGGAAGTATTGGGCGGGCGATGTACTACACGACGTTAACGCTGGTTGTGGGGTTCAGCACGCTGACCTTGTCGAACTTCAACCCTAGTTTGTACTTTGGCGTACTCACAGTTATCGCTATGAGCGCCGCTGTGGTGGGAGCTTTGCTGTTGCTTCCTAGATTGATTCTGCTGTTTAAGCCTCTGGGTGCTGAGCAATGACCGAGCTGGCATTTTTTCCTCTGTCTGCAGCGCTGGTGCCCTATGGACGTATGCCGCTGCAGATATTCGAGCAGCGGTATCTCGAGTTAGTGAAGTCCTCTATGCGAAGTGGCGAGCCCTTCGGCATGCTGCGTATTGAGCGAGGAGGCGAGGTTGGATCTGCACGCCTGCCGGAGCTCGCCGACATCGGCACCCTTGCTTCGATCGTCGACTGGGATCAGCTGGATAATGGCTTGCTGGGAGTCACTGTTGAGGGAGGGCAGCGCTTTCGGCCTCTTGAGTTCTGGCGTGAGGAAAGCGGTTTGATCCGTGGGCAGGTGGAGTTACTTCCCCCGCTTGAGCCTGCGGCAATGATCGATGCCTGGGAGCCTATGCGAACGGTGCTCCAGGGTCTGGAGGCTCACCCCCATGTTCAGCGTATCGGCATGCCTGTGGACATGAGTGACGCATGGCAGGTCGCCTACAGTCTTGTGCAGCTCTTGCCCTTGGAGGAAGAGCTCAAAGTTGAGCTTCTTTCGCTGATGGCGATTGAGGAACTCATGCGAGAGCTTGATTTGCTGCTCAATGCCCTCAGTGGTGAGGGTCAATAAGATAAGGCGAGACGGCTTAGCGCTTAGTCGATTGAGGACGCGTTGCTGGGTGCCCAACCGCCGAGCATTTGCCATCGGTTAACGATACCGCAAAACAGTTCCGCCGTGCGCTCAGCGTCATAGGCCGCTGAGTGGGCCTGCTCGTTATCAAAAGGAATCCCCGCCTCAAAGCAGCTCTTCGCTAACACCGTTTGGCCATAGGCCAGCCCGGATAAGGTCGCGGTGTCAAAATGAGAGAAGGGGTGAAAGGGGTTTCGCTTAATTTCGCAACGCTCTACCGCTGCATTTAAGAAGCCAGCGTCGAAGTGTGCGTTGTGTCCTACAAGGATTGCTCGGGTGCATTCCTGGTCGCGTATTTCCCGTCTAACGATCTGAAAAAGCTCTCCTAGAGCATCTTTTTCTGAGTGTGCTTCTCGGAACGGGTGCCAGGGATCAATGCCTGTAAAATCCAAAGCAGACTGCTCGATATTGGCTCCCTCGAAGGGTGCGACATTAAAACTGTGCGTTTCGTGCACGGCAATATGTCCGGCGTCGTCCATGCGCACGATCGTTGCCGCCAGCTCCAGAACCGCATCGGTAGATGAGGAAAATCCTCCGGTTTCCATATCCACTATCACGGGTAGAAAACCACGAAAACGTGATCTCATGGTCATGACTCAGGGGGCTCCTGCATCGACGACTTGCCAGTGCAGGGTCTCGCCAGCGCGCAGGGGAACTAACTCGCTGTCGCCCAAAGGGATCGTTGCGGGCACGGTCCAGTCGACGCGTCGCAGCTGAACGGTGTCGCCGTTACGCGGACGTCCGTAGAAGTCTGGTCCGCGAAGGGACGCGAAGTCCTCGAGACGATCAAGCGCTGCCAACTCGTCGAATACTTCAGCGTAGAACTCCAGAGAAGCGTGTGCAGTGTAGACACCTGCGCAACCGCAGGCGCTCTCTTTGGCGTGCTGCTCGTGAGGAGCCGAATCCGTTCCGATAAAGAAACTCCTGTCTTCCCCCGTCGCAGCGCCACGAAGCGCTTCCTGGTGCTGTCGTCGCTTAAGAATCGGCAGGCAGTAGTAGTGGGGCTTAATGCCGCCTACCAGCATATCGTTGCGATTGAGGAGCAGATGGTGAGCGGTGATTGTTGCTGCGACTCTGGGACCCGCGCTTTTTACAAAGTCTACGGCGTCCCTTGTGGTGATGTGCTCCAGTACGACCCTGAGCTTCGGAAAACGATCGATGATGGGGGCAAGATGCTCTCCAATGAAAGCCGCCTCGCGGTCAAAAATATCGACGTCTTGATCTGTCACTTCGCCGTGAACGAGTAATGGTAAGTCCACTTCTTCCATAGTGGCGAGGATGGGATAGAGAGCCTCGAGAGAGTTAACGCCAGCGTCAGAATTGGTGGTGGCTCCCGCGGGGTACAGCTTTACTGCCGCCAGCCAATCTATCTCTGCCGCCTCGCGAATATCGGCCTCACTGGTCGCGTCGGTTAGATACAAGGTCATGAGGGGGTCAAATTGTCGGGCCGTGGTCTGCATGCTGCGCAGAATACGCTGTCGGTACTCGGCAGCCAGGCGCGCGTTGGTGACCGCGGGCACGAGGTTAGGCATGACAATGACCCGGCCCATGTACCGCGCCATATCCGCCGAGGTTTGGGTTAAAGCAGATCCATCTCGGAGGTGGCTGTGCCAGTCGTCGGGGCGAATAAGGGTTAGGGTGTCCAAGGGGCTGAGCCGTGCAAGAGCGAAGAAGTGATGCTACCGCAAAGGTGCCGATGACAACACTGCGGAATCGGCTTATTCGTGCATGCAGTTGCTTGCAGCGGTAAACTTTCGCTCTTTTGCTCTTTGGGGAACAGCATGGCGGATGTCAATAAGGTGGTTTTAGCGTACTCGGGGGGGCTTGATACCTCGGTAATCGTGCGCTGGCTGCAAGATCACTACGACTGCGAAGTGGTAACTTTCACTGCTGACATTGGACAGGGCGAAGAAGTTGAGCCTGCGCGGGCCAAAGCTGAAGCTCTTGGCGTCAAAGAGATCTATATTGAGGATCTTCGCGAAGAGTTTGTCCGTGACTATGTCTACCCCATGTTCAGGGCGAATACCATTTACGAGGGTGAATACCTGCTGGGGACGTCGATCGCGCGGCCGCTCATCGCCAAGCGACTCGTGGACATCGCGACGGAGACCGGCGCAGATGCGATATCCCACGGTGCCACGGGTAAAGGTAACGATCAGGTGCGCTTTGAGCTGGGTGCCTATGCCCTAAAGCCGGGTATTCAGGTTATCGCCCCCTGGAGGGAGTGGGATCTCAGCTCACGAGAATCACTCATGGCGTACTGTCGTGAGCGTGATATTCCCGTGGATTTTGCTGCAGCCGGTAAAAAATCGCCGTATTCCATGGACGCGAATCTACTGCACATTTCTTACGAGGGCGGCATTCTTGAGGACCCTTGGGCCGAAGCTGAAGACTCGATGTGGCGCTGGAGTGTGAGTCCTGAAGAGGCGCCAGATACACCGACCTACATCGAACTCGAGTTCCGCGGCGGCGATATTGTCGCCATCGACGGTACTGAGATGTCTCCCGCGACGGTGCTCGCAGAGTTGAATCGTATTGGCGGGGCCAATGGCGTTGGGCGCTTGGATATTGTCGAAAACCGTTATGTGGGCATGAAGTCCCGGGGCTGCTACGAGACTCCGGGCGGTACGATAATGCTCAAAGCTCACCGCGCTATTGAGTCTCTCACCCTTGATCGCGAAGTGGCACACTTGAAGGATGAGTTAATGCCGCGCTACGCGAATCTCATTTACAACGGATATTGGTGGTCACCAGAGCGTCAAATGTTGCAGGCCGCCATAGATCAGTCTCAAAGCGTGGTGAATGGCGCCGTTCGTTTGAAGCTGTACAAAGGTAGCGTGGCCGCGGTGGGGCGTAGCTCTGCCGATAGCTTGTTTGACGAAAGCATCGCGACCTTCGAAGATGATGCCGGTGCCTATGATCAGGCGGACGCAGAAGGCTTTATCAAGCTTAATGCGTTGCGTTTGAGAATTGCGGCGGGTCGGGGCAGAAGTGCTCGCTAGTTTGCCTCTATGCCCAGTACCCTATGCCTAATTCGCGAAGCGCAGTTAGCGTCACAAAAGTTTGGAAGAGCAGTTTACGAACGAGAATCTATGAGCACGAGTCTATGAGCAACAAAATATGAACGATATTCTTGATGTAGTCATTATTGGTGCTGGACTTTCGGGCGTTGGCGCAGCCTGTCATATGAAGCGTAATTGCCCTGAGCGAAAAATTGCTCTTCTTGAGGCTCGCGAGCGCAGCGGTGGCACTTGGGACTTGTTTCGCTATCCGGGCATTCGTTCCGACAGTGATATGCATACCTTGGGTTACAGCTTCAAACCCTGGGAAGCGTCCAAAGCGATCGCCGATGGCCCCTCCATACTGAGTTACGTGCGGGAAACAGCCAAAGAATACGGTGTTGAATCCCTTATTCGATACCAGCAGAAGGTGAGGCAGGCCAATTGGAGTAGCGAGCAGCAGTGCTGGGAGCTCACCATCGAAGATGGCTCTGGCGGAACTGTGCAAAGCCTGAAGACGCGGTTCTTGCATCTCTGCGCCGGCTATTACAATTACAACCACGGACATCAGCCTGAGTTTCCGGGGCGGGAAGCTTTCCAGGGCGAGTTTGTGCATCCACAGTTCTGGCCCGAAGGTCTCAACTACGAAAACAAGCGTGTGCTGATTATTGGTTCTGGCGCTACGGCTATGACTTTGGTGCCCTCCATGGCCGACAAGGCAGCGGAAGTGGTGATGTTGCAGCGCTCGCCCACCTGGGTGGTTTCCCGTGCATCGACCGATTGGATCGCCAACTTCCTCAAAGCTGTTTTACCCAAGAGCTGGGCTTACAATCTGACGCGCTGGAAAAACACGCGCATGCAACACTGGCTGTATAAGAAGACGCGGAAGCAACCTGAGAAGGTTCGCCAGATGCTTCTCGACCAGACGCGAAAAGAATTGGGTGATGCGGGAGACATGGCCGATTTCACACCCGAGTACAATCCCTGGGACCAGCGTCTTTGTCTGGTGCCCGACAGCGATCTGTTTGGCGCGATCCACAGCGGCAAAGCACGGGTGGTAACAAATCAGATCGATACACTCACAGCCGAAGGCGTGCGACTAGCTGACGGAACAGAGATTGCGGCGGACATCATCGTATCGGCGACGGGTCTGGAGCTCGAACTCATGGGAGGTATTGACCTTCAGGTTGATGGTGAGGCCTTTGATATTCCATCCAGCTGGTCTTACCGAGGCATGATGTGCACCGGTCTGCCCAACATGGTCTCGGTCTTTGGCTATATCAACGCATCCTGGACGCTTCGGGCGGATCTGGTATCTCAGTGGATGTGCCGCTTGCTCGCACACATGGATAGCAGTGGAGCGAGCGTTGTCACTGCAGCCATCGAAGAAGATCTTCCTCCTATGGAGGCGCGTCCCTGGATTGATAACTTTTCTGCAGGCTATATGCAGCGAGTTATGCACTTGTTTCCAAAACAAGGTGACCGAAATCCATGGGTGAACTCGCAGAATTACCTACGGGAGAAGCGAGAGTTTGAGGAGATGAGTTTTACCGAGGCGGCTCTCAAGTATGAATCGCCGCGTAACACCGAGTCTGATACACAGCGCGCCGCGTAGAAGATCTGAGCCTCTCGGCGATTGCCGAGAGTGTCATCGATAAAATCGAACGAGCAGAGCGATAAATATCGTTTTATCGATTAATGATTCTTCGTTAGTATTCATCTCCCGCATTTCGATGGGCGGTGGTTTTTAGTGATATCGCCGAACCAGCGATACTTTAAGTAGATTGATTTAAGGAGATCTTAGCCGTGACTACACAAGTACCAGAGGCAACTTTTAAAACACGCGTACGGGACGAGTCCGTAGGTGGCGATAACCCTTTCCGTTGGGAAGAGAAGACAACAGCCGACATTTTTGGTGGCAAAAAAGTAGTGGTTTTCTCGCTTCCAGGTGCGTTTACCCCGACCTGTTCTTCCAACCACCTGCCACGCTACGAAGAGCTCTATGAAGAGTTCAAAGCGCAGGGCGTAGACGAAATCATCTGTGTTTCAGTGAACGACGCTTTTGTTATGTTCAAGTGGGGCCAGGAGCAGGGCAACAAAAACATCTTTTTGTTGCCTGACGGTAACGGCGAGTTCACTCGTAAGATGGGTATGCTTGTAGACAAGTCGAACATCGGCTTTGGCATGCGTTCATGGCGTTATTCTATGCTCGTCAATGACGGCACCATTGAGAAGATGTTTTCAGAAGCTGGCTACTGCGACAACGGTGAGACCGATCCCTTTGAAGTATCCGATGCTGACACGATGCTCGCTTACCTGAAAGGTACCGAGTCTGCAGGTGTTTCAGAGCCACGCAAGGCATTTGTAGGCTAAGGCTGTAGCAAGTAACGCTTGTGAGTGCGAGTTATATAGCACTTGTAGGTAATCGGGAGCCTCATTAGCTCCGGCTGAGGGAACTTAGCCATGAAAACCCGCTTTCATCTTTGACAGCGGGTTTTTTTTGTCTCAATCATGGCATTCTTGTTTTTTTACTATTGTTGAGGATGTTCGAAATGCCGTGGCCCGATCCCGTTGCCCTCGAAGGAAAATTTGCGAGCCTGGTTCCACTACAACTGGAGCATGCTGAGGCGTTGGCAGCCGCTAGCGGCGATGGTGAAGTATGGCGGGCGTGGTACACGAATGTCCCAGCACCGGAAGATATGCAGACGGAAATAGAGCGGCGTTTGGGGGAGCAACAAGCATCGCGCATGCTGCCTTTTACGGTGCTCGATGCACACGGCACGCCTGCGGGTATGACGACCTATATGAACATCGATGCGACATCGCCGCGTGTAGAGATCGGTTCAACCTGGTACGCACGGCGCGTGCAGCGCACCCCGCTGAACACTCAGTGCAAGCGCCTCTTGCTTGAGTACGCTTTTGAATCTCTTGGATGTATCGCCGTGGAGTTTCGAACGTCTTCTTTTAACCGTGCCAGCAGACGGGCTATCGAGCGCATTGGGGCAAAGTCCGACGGTATTCTGCGTAACCACAGTCATCATCGTAACGGTACGCTCAGGGATACCTGCGTGTATTCGATTCTGGAGAGCGAGTGGCCGGGCGTGAAGGTGCAGTTGGATTCAATGCTGGGGCTGAACGCGCCGCGGAGATGAGCTGATCAATGAACGATCTGTTTTCGTTGGAAGACAAAGAGTATCTAGATCTGCCCGGAGGCGAGCTAATACTCTATCGGACCCCTGATCTGGGTGCGGCTTACGAGGCGCTTTTCGAGAGTATTCGCCGCGAAGTCGCCTGGCGGGAAGAGCCGATTCAGCTGTTCGGTAAGCGGTACATGCAGCCGCGTCTTTTGGCGTGGTACGCAGATGAGGTAGTGACTTATAAGTACTCGGGGATTCGACACGATGGCTTGCCCTGGACTACGCAGCTGAGCTCTCTTCGCAAACGAATAGAGAGCCTCAGTGATACCAGATTCAACAGTGTGCTAGCCAACCTATATCGCGATCACCGCGACAGTATGGGCTTGCATGCGGATGACGAGCCTGAGTTGGGGCCACAACCGGTCATTGCTTCTTTGAGTCTTGGCGAGGAGCGCGTGTTCAGGTTGAAACACCGGTTTGATAAAACTCTTAAGCCTGTACGATTGCCGCTCCCCTCAGGAACATTGTTGATCATGCGAGGGGACACACAGGCCAATTGGCGGCACGAAGTGCCAAAACAGAGCAAAGCTTGCGGTCCACGGATTAATCTGACGTTTCGCTACGTACATACATTCAGCGCCTAGTCTTGCCGAGCTGCACCGACAGGCTAAGAAACACTTTCAAGAACCTGTCACACGCTCACGGTATACTCTGAAAATGACTATTCCTGATCAATGCGCCGGCGAAACAACCGGCGGCAACGAAGTTACCCTCGCACGTATTGCTCGAGCTTCAGTGCGGCCTGTGCAAACCCTCGACCTTCTGACACAGCGTGAAATGGACAGCTTGGCGAATGCCGATGCAAAGCTCCATGAGCTGTTTCGTCGTTGTGCGCTGGCCATTCTTAACACCGATGGTTATGTGGACGATGCGCGCAAGGTCTATGAAGCTTATGCGGATTTTGATTTGCGAGTTATTCCCGAGCCTCGAGGTTTAAAGCTCGAGTTGTTCAACGCGCCCGGCGAGGCCTTTGTCGATGGCAAAATGATTGAGGGTATTCGCCACCATTTGTTTTCTGCGCTGAGAGATGTTGTATACACCGAACACAAGTTAGCGGAGCAGCAAACCTTCGACCTGAGCAGCTCCGAGGGCATCACCGATGCCGTGTTTCGGATTCTGCGAAATGCCAACGTCGTGCGCAGTAATGTACAGCCCCGATTGGTTGTGTGTTGGGGCGGTCATTCGATTTCTCGTATTGAGTACGATTATTCGAAGACTGTGGGTTACTCTCTGGGGCTTCGAGGCTTTGATATATGCACCGGCTGTGGCCCCGGCGCGATGAAGGGCCCCATGAAGGGTGCGGCTATTGCTCACGCCAAGCAGCTTAATAGCGAGACTCGCTACGTCGGCTTGTCCGAGCCCGGTATTATTGCGGCTGAGTCGCCCAACGCGATCGTGAATGAGCTGGTGATACTCCCTGATATCGAGAAACGCCTGGAGGCTTTTGTTCGCGTGGCCCACGCTATCTTGGTATTTCCCGGAGGCGTGGGTACGGCGGAAGAGATCATGTTTTTGCTGGGGATTAAAATGCACCCGGCGAATGCACACATCGAACTGCCGCTCATTTTTACCGGGCCCGCAGAAAGTGCAGCGTACTTTGAACAGATCGATACTTTTTTGAAGGACTGTCTTGGAGACGATGTGGGTCGGCATTACACCATTATCAATGGTGACCCGGCCGCGGTGGCACGTGCGATGAAGGGCTCTATTAAGGGCCTCCGTCGCCAACGGATAGAGCAAAACGAGTCTTTCAGTTATAGCTGGACAATGCATATTCCCGAAGAGCTGCAACAACCGTTTTTGCCCACGCACGAGAATATGGCAGCACTGGCACTGCACCGAGATCAGCCGGCGCATCAATTGGTAGCGAATTTGCGGCGTGCGTTCTCGGGCATTGTCGCCGGGAACGTAAAGGATTTCGGTGTGAGAGCCGTTGAGGCTCATGGGCCGTATCAACTTCATGGAGCGGGTGAGGTCGTCGCTGGCCTCGCTGATCTGCTGGAAGGCTTTGTTCGCGACGGTCGCATGAAGATCGATCCGGCGACTTACCGTCCTTGTTTTGAGGTTGCGGGGCAGCCTGAAAGCACCCAATAGCTCACGGCACCTGACAGAGACTTAGAGATAACAATTGATAAGGAAAACCAAATGAAACTCCTGATTAATACAGCGCTGACAGTTCTAGCATTGCTGTTGCTATCACCGGCTCAGGCACAGCTACCGTTTACGGTTACTGAAGTGAGCCAGTTCGACGAGCCTTGGTCGGTCGCAGAATTGCCCGACGGCCAGCTGCTGGTAACGGAAACTAAGGGCAATCTTATTATCGTAGATGATAAGGGTGAGCAGTCCCGCCCCGTGGCCGGTGTGCCAGATATTGCTTATGGAGGGCAAGGCGGACTCGGTGATGTCGTTCTTCATCCGGATTTTGCCGAGAACGGTATCGTGTACTTAAGCTATGCAGAAGCGGGTGTCGGTGACACGCGCGGTGCAGCGGTGGCTCGTGGAGTACTGGATGCTTCCGGACGACGCCCCTCACTAAGTGATGTCGAGGTGATCTGGCGTCAGTATCCCAAGCTCTCGGGTTACGGGCATTACGGGCATCGTATGCTTTTTGATGATGAGGGCTATCTTTGGGTTACCTCGGGTGATCGCCAGAAGTTCACGACTGCTCAGGATATGCAATCTAATTCCGGTAAGGTGCTACGTCTCAACGAAGATGGCTCGGTACCCGATGACAATCCCTTTGTCGATTACTACTCCGAGAACCCCCGCGTGGGTAGGGGCGGTGTTTACCCCGAAATCTGGTCTTTAGGACATCGCAACGTTCTTGGTCTCGCTCTGGGGCTGGACGGCCGCCTGTGGGAGATTGAGATGGGTCCCGCCGGTGGTGACGAGCTGAACCTGATTGAGCGCGGCGCTAACTACGGTTATCCAGAAGTTTCTAACGGTGACCATTACGATGGTCGCGAAATGCCTGATCACGACACAAGACCCGGATTTAACAAGCCGGCCCTCTGGTGGACGCCGGTTATTTCTCCGGGAGATATGCTGATCTATCGTGGGGATACGTTTGTTGATTGGAAGGGCAGCGCACTTATCGCAGGCCTCTCTTCTCGCGCAATCGTTCGCGTTGAACTGGGTGATGATGGTTCGGCGACAGAAGTCGAGCGCTTTGATATGGGAGCGCGTATTCGCAGCGTTCAAGAATCTGCTGATGGCAGTATCTGGGTGCTTGAAGACGACTACGGTGATAGCAATGGACGCCTGCTTCGTTTGACGCCGAAGTCCTGAGCATCGTTCGTCGACACTTATCGTCGGTATTCACACGTAAATTGCTAATCGAGACGCTCTTATGCCTGTAGAAGTTCAAGTGCTCGCCTACGCTGCTTTACTCCAGTATGCGCAGTTCCTATTGATGGCAGTGCCTCTAAACATTCAGTTGGGCGTCGAGTACACCAGTGGGCCTCGAGATGAGGCTCAGGAAGCACGGGGGATCCCCGGGCGTCTCAAGCGCGCGATGGATAATCACTTTGAGGGATTGATCCTCTTCACTATTGCCGTGGCGGTTGTGGTGCTTGGTGAGGCAGGAAGTGCCTTAACGGCCAAGGCTGCCTGGACGTATCTCGCTGCGCGGATTCTGTATGTGCCAGCTTATGCCTCGGGTATTCCGCTACTACGCTCCGCTATTTGGTTTGTGGGCTTTGCAGCTACTTTTGTGATGCTTTTGGCGGCGGTACTGTGATGAGAGTAGTGAATGGGTTCTTTGCGTTCGCACTTATGTTGGCAAGCTTTGCTACGTTCGCCGAGACTGAGCTTCGCTCGGGTTTTATAGAGGTTGAAGGCGGCCCGCTTTGGTACGAAGTAGCGAGCGGAGAATCTGTCAATGGCGATGCGGTGCCTTTGGTGACGCTGCACGGTGGTCCCGGCGGGACATCCTGCGGCTTGCAGTTGTTGTATCCCCTTTCCGATGAACGCGCGGTCATTCGTTACGACCAGCTGGGCACTGGTCGTTCGGGTCGACCTCGAGATGCTGCGCTTTGGAATAGAGATCGATTTGTAGAAGCTCTACACACCTTGCGCACGGAGCTAGGTCTTAAGCGAATGCATCTTCAGGGGCATAGTTGGGGCGGATCCCTGGCCGCCTATTACGTGCTGGAGAAAGGTACCGAGGGCATTGTTTCCTTGACGCTGTCCTCACCGCTAATTAGCACGCCGCTGTGGATTCGCGATGCCAACACGCTGCGTGCCACGCTGGACCCAGAGGTGCAGGCGGTACTGGACAAGCACGAAGCCGAGGGGTCCACGGACCATGAGGACTATGAGAAGGCGACCGCAGTCTTTTATGAGCAATTTGTGAGACGCGGTGAAGCCCAGGAAGTAGTTGATTGTCCCAGCGCACCGTGGAACTCAGTTATCTATAACCAGATGTGGGGTCCCACAGAGTTTTATGCCACGGGCAGCTTGCAGGATTTTGATTTGACGCCTCGCCTTGCCGAGATCGATGTTCCCACGCTGTTTGTTACCGGAGAGTTCGACGAGGCACGACCAGATACCGTAAAAGGTTTTGCTGAGACCGTTCCCGGTTCGCGCTTTGAAGTCATCCCGGGAGTAGGGCACGCGACTATCAGTCGTGAGCCGCAGCTTTATCGCGATCTGTTGCGGGAATTCATGCGTGAGGCTGAGGCACTCGGAAGGTAGAGTGCAGCGATATGGTTTCGCTTACGCCTTACTCTTTTGCCCGTCATAGCAGCTCAGAATCGAGTGTACCGCCGTCAAGCAGATAGTAGCTGCTCTGAAAGTCCAGCGGACCGTATACTGACGCCGTCAGGTCTGACTAGGAGGCTCGTGTGGCCTTGATTCGACTCAATGAAAATCCCGCGACTTAAGCCCCAGATTCCCCAGCGCATCACTGTGATCAAACAATGCTCCCGCCACGATATGCGTGACGCCATCGCGTTTTTGTAGCGTGCCTTTAACAAGTAGCAAGCGACCTTTCATGAGGGCTTCACGAAAGTTCTGCTGCACCTTGGGCCAGACCACGACGTTGTTATTGCCGGTTTCGTCTTCTAGGGTGAGAAATAGTACGCCGGAGGCAGTGCCCGGACGCTGACGACAGGTTACGAGTCCGGCGATGCGTACAAAGCGGCCGTCATCCATAGCTTGCAGGTCACGCTGATTCTTACATCGGTTAAACGGCGTCTGACTGCGAAGTAAAGCAAGAGGGTGTGCCCGAAGCGTGACTCCCGTGCTTCGATAATCAGCGATGACGGATTCAGCTACCGCTGGCTCTGGCAAACTGACTTCGTCGTTTAGGGTGGTGCCGGCTGAGTATTGCTCATGTTGTAAAAGCGGTCGCTCGGGCTCCAGTGCCATGACTTGCCAGCGAGCCTGGTGTCGGTGGCCGCTCAGACTGGCAAGCGCATCAGCATCCACCAGCGCCTCCATGTCTTTGCGATTCAATGCAGCCCGTTTACGTAAATCTGAAACCTGACGATAGGGCGCATCTCTGCGCGCCATGCTGATGCGTTTGGCGGCATCTTTAGACAATCCTTTAATCAGTCGAAGACCTAATCGTATGGGCGCATGCGTGGTTTGCTGGCCGTCATCCAATAGCTGATGGTCCCAGTCGCTGTGATTAACATCCGGGGGTAGTGCCACGACATCATGCCGGCGAGCATCCTGAATAAGTTGCGAGGGCGTGTAAAAACCCATGGGTTGACTGTTAAGCAGCCCCACATAAAAGGCGCTGGGATGGTGACATTTAAGCCAGGATGACACGTAGGCTAATAGAGCGAAGCTTGCGGAATGAGATTCTGGAAATCCATAGCCTCCAAAACCCTTAATCTGATCAAAAAGCCTGCGCGCGTAGTCTTCGCTGTAGCCTCGGCCTAGCATGCCATCGGTGAGTTTTTTCTCGAAGGTGAGCAGTTTGCTGTTACGACCCCAGTTGGTGATGGCCCGGCGTAACTGATCCGCCTCACCTCCGGTAAAGCCTGCGGCTACCATCGCCAGACGAATGACTTGTTCTTGAAAAATGGGCACACCAAGAGTGCGCTCCAACACACTTTGTACGGCTTCATCGGGATAGCTGATGTCTTCCAGACCCTGTCGCCGACGTAGATAGGGGTGCACCATATCTCCCTGAATAGGACCCGGGCGCACAATGGCAATTTCGATAACAAGATCATAAAAGCACGCCGGCTTTAGGCGCGGCAGCATGCTCATCTGGGCTCGAGACTCGATCTGAAAAACACCAATGGAGTCTGCTTTTTGCAGCATTCGATAAGTTGCGATGTCTTCTGCTGGAATATCTTGCAGCGTACGGACTCGAGGATCATAGCGATTCACTAATGCCAGAGATTTGCGAATCGCCGAGAGCATGCCCAGCGCCAGAACATCGACCTTGAGTAGTCCCAGGGCTTCGATGTCATCTTTATCCCACTGAATCACTGTGCGGTCCGCCATGCTCGCATTCTCTACGGGGACCAGCTGTGAGATAGGCCCTCGAGATATCACAAAGCCACCCACATGCTGAGACAGATGTCTTGGGAAACCCAATATCTCTTGCACCAGTTGATAGAAGAGTTGGGCGGTATTGGGTTTGCCATCCTGGCTTTCGGTTTGTAGTCCATGCTCGCTAAAGCGTGCTTCGAGGTCGCGCTGCTTGTCCCACCAGGCGAGAGACTTAGCAAGATCGTTGACAAAAAGAGGGTCCAAACCCAGAGCTTTACCAACATCGCGCACGGCACTGCGAGCTCGGTAGGTGATAACCGTGGCGGCAAGTGCCGCTCGGCGTCGGCTGTACTTTTCGTAGATGTACTGGATGACTTCTTCGCGGCGCTCGTGTTCAAAGTCCACGTCGATATCCGGAGGTTCATCACGCTCCCGGGAGATAAACCGTTCAAAGAGCAGAGAGATTTTTTGGGGGGAGACTTCTGTGATGAACAGGCAGTAGCACACTACGGAATTTGCAGCGGACCCGCGGCCCTGACAGAGGATGCCGCGACCCCGTGCGAAACGAACAATGTCGTGTACCGTAAGAAAGTAGTACTCGTAATCAAGCTCAGCAATTAATGCGAGTTCTTTTTCGATGCGCTCGCGAATGACTGCGGGCGTCCCCCCGGGCCAGCGTTGGCTTGCGCCTTGCCAGGTAAGTTCTCTCAGATAGTCTCGCGCGTTATGTCCATGAGGCACGACTTCTTCGGGGTATTCGTAACGCAATTCATCGAGAGTGAACTGACAACGCCGGGCAATGTTCAGCGTTTCGTACAATAGTTCGCCAGGGTAGAAGCGTTGCAGCTGACGGATACTGCGTAAATGCTGTTGAGCGTTGGGCAGCCGACGACGACCTAGCGCAGCAACACTACAATTGTGATGCAAGGCGGTCATCACGTCATGCAGGGGTTTGCGGGTTGCGCAGTGCATACGCACATCACCGCAGGCCACGAGAGGTAGCTGTAGTTTGCCTGCGAGTGTCTGCAATGCCCGGTAGCGGCGCAGCTCATCGTTGCCAAGAAGATAATGTACGCCGATCCAAACTCTCTCTCGACAGAGTCTTGCGAGTTGTTTGCCATAGCCGCGATTAACTTCGCTGTCTTCCTTAGGGAGCCAGATGAGTAAGCAGCGCTTAAGATGAAAGATCACATCTCGGAGTGTGACTTCGTACTCGCCTTTGGGGCTGCGGCGCCTGCCAAGGCTGATGAGCCCCGAGAGTTCGCCATAGGCTGCACGCGTGGGAGCAAGGGCAATGATATGAACGCCTTCGGTTAGGTTGAATTCACTGCCGATAATCAGTGGTATTCCGTACTCCTTAGCCGCTACGTGTGCTTTGACGACACCGGCTAGGGAGCATTCGTCTGTAATAGCGACCCCCGAATAACCATTTACCGCAGCTTGCGCGACAAGCTCTTCTGGACGGGAAGCGCCGCGCAGGAAGCTATAGCAGGAAAGGCAATGGAGTTCGCAGTAGGGCATAAATACGGGAGGGTTGTGAGCCTAAAATTTTCAGGGCCAGCCACTATACTGTATAAATATACAGTATTCACGAAATTGCCAATCCACCGTGTATGCTAGTTTCCCGTTCACTTAGACAGATGAATGGCATCGGTCGTTATAGTTTTAGATTTGGAGGTGCATATGAGTAGGATTACTTCTGTACAGAATTTGAAAAATACCTATGCCGTTATGCAGCCAGACATGTCCCTTGCGCTTGAGGAGGTGTGTCCCGAGCTGTACCCGTCTTTGGACGAAAATTACAATGGGTTCAAAAATCACAGCTTGGTTGCTTGTCATGAATTTGATGCCGATTGGGGGTCTTGGGAGATGCATCCAGCCGGTGATGAACTCGTTGTGTTGATGTCTGGACGCGTCACAATGATTTTGCTCAACGGAGAAACGGAGACATCTCTTTCTTTGGAGGAGCCTGGGTCTTACGTCGTGGTCCCCAAGGGCTTGTGGCACACGGCGCTGATTGCTGAGCCGACCAAGATGCTATTTATGACACCTGGAGAGGGTACTCTTCACGCGGAAGTCCCTCCTAAACCGTAGAAGCTGGTGGAGACCACATTCTGAAAGATCATGCCTTAGCCGCATCGCGTCTTTGGATAGACCGGATTGTTGTGGCATTTAATCTATGCCCCTTCGCAAAGCGCGAGCTCGACAGGGGTAGCGTAGCGTTTACGTTGAGCGATGCTGACGACGAAGAGGCGTTGCTCACTGATCTGGCACAAGAGCTGCAGCGGCTCGAGGATTGCCCGGAAGCTGAGACAGTGTTTATTGTTCATCCGAAGGTATTGAACGATTTCTATGACTTCAACGATTTTCTGGGTCGCTGTGATGCATTGCTTAAACAGATGAAACTGGAAGGGATCTATCAGATAGCCAGTTTCCATCCCCATTATCAATTTGCTGGGACCGAGCTTGATGATGCTGAGAACTACTCCAACCGTTCACCCTATCCGATGCTGCATTTGCTAAGAGAGGAGAGCGTGGAGCGTGCAATTGCCGGTCATCCAGATATCGCGAGTGTTCCTGCAGACAATATCCGCACACTCAATCGTCTTGGAAGAGAAAGACTCCAAAGCCTTTTGCAAAGCTGCGTAGATGAGTAAAAGCGCTTCAAAATACGATGTTGTTGTTGTCGGTGGCGGCGCAAGTGGCCTCATGTGTGCGATTAGTGCGGGGTATCGTGGGCTGCGCGTTTTAGTGCTCGAGCAGGGCCCAAAAGTTGGCTTAAAGATTCTGGTGTCGGGCGGTGGTCGCTGCAATTTCACCAATCTGTTTGCTGACCCGCGCGAACACTATTTGTCTCAGAACCCCAATTTCTGCATCTCTGCCATGAAACGGTTTTCACCGTCTGACTTCATCCAGATGGTAGAGACCGCCGGCATCGACTATCACGAGAAGAAGCTGGGGCAGCTGTTTTGCGACCACAGCGCCAAGGACATCGTGGCCATGCTTTTGGAGCAGTGCTCTTACGCGGGAGTTGAGATTCGCTTGCGCCAGGCTGTGACTTCCATAGATCCCGAGGGCGAGATCGGATTTGCTGTACGCACACAAGATTCTGAGTATCAGGGCCACAAGGTGGTCATCGCCTCCGGTGGCTTGTCTATGCCCAAAATCGCGAGTGATCTGGCCTTTCGTGCCGCTAAAAAGCTGGGCTTACAACTGAATGCAACACGAGCTGCTTTGGTGCCCTTGACCTGGAATTCCAGCGACAAAGCCGTCTACGAGTCACTCTCAGGCATATCCACAGAAGTTATTGCTAGCTGTCAGGGTCACAGTTTTCGGGAGAACCTGTTATTTACCCACCGAGGTCTGAGTGGTCCTGCGATCCTGCAAATATCGTCTTTTTGGCGAGAAGGGCTGGCAGTGGATATAAATCTGGTTCCCGATCGTGATGCATCAGAGTGGCTGGCCGCAGCGAGAGAGGCTAATCCCCAGCAGCGGCTGCTCAGTGTGCTCAAAACGTTGCTTCCCAATCGTCTGGTAGATCTTATGTCAGGCTCCTGGTTTGAAGATCAAAAAATCGGTAGCTTCTCGCCTCCCGAAATTGCTGATATCGGACATCGCTTAAATCACTGGTCCTTTATGCCGGGTGGGAGTGAAGGTTATAGAACCGCGGAGGTTACCCTTGGTGGCATTGATACGGATGAAGTCTCCTCCAAAACTTTTGAGCTAAACCGTGTCCCGGGCCTATTCGCCATCGGAGAGGCTCTTGATGTTACGGGTTGGCTCGGTGGCTACAACTTTCAGTGGGCCTGGGCTTCGGGTTGGTGCTGCGGACAACATCTCTGATTGTATTCTGAGGCTTAAAAAGGCCTGGTTTTGGTTACAGAGTGTTCGTCGCGAAGGTATTACAGCTATCGATGGAGCCCTGTTCTAGTCCGATGGTGAACCAGCGCAGACGTTGCTCTGCACTACCATGAGTGAAGGAATCTGGCGTGACTCTCCCTTGTGCTTGCCGCTGTAGGGTGTCATCCCCAATAGCGGTGGCTGCCGCCAATGCCTCTTCTACATCGCCGCTTTCCAGAATTTGCCGAGCTTGATCGGCTTTATTGGCCCATAGCCCTGCAAAGCAGTCTGCTTGCAGTTCCTGTCGCACACTCAGGCGATTTGCTTCTACTGGTGTCGCACGCTGTCGCGCTTCATGGTTACGAGCGCTGATGCCCAGCAACGTCTGCACGTGGTGTCCCACCTCATGCGCAAGCACATAGGCCTGCGCAAAGTCACCGGGCGCACCATAACGGCGACTCAGTTGTTCAAAGAACGATAGATCCAGATAGATCTTTTGGTCGCCAGGGCAATAGAACGGCCCCATAGCGCTTTGCCCCAGGCCGCAGGCAGAGCGCGTGGAGTCCCGGTACAGTACAAGTTTTGGTTCTTTGTAAGGGGTCTGGCCTCTAGAGAGTAAGGTGGCCCAGGTGTCTTCTGTATCGGCTAACACTGTTGCCATGAACTCTACTGTCTCGGCCTCTTCCGCCGATTGCTGCACCACAGTGCTCGAAGATTGCGGTGCCTGTCCGCCCGCAAGGCCCAGAAGAGTGGATAAGTCTGTCCCTGTGAAGAACATGAGTCCCGCGGCGATCACGAGCACCGCCCAGCCTCCGCGACTACGGGTCAGTTGAAGAATCAACGGCATCATGGACGATCGGGTTCCCCCCGATCTTACGACGCGACGCCCACGACGATCGTCAATATTGTCGCTACGTCGATTGCCTTTCCAGCGCATAGGCTGCTCCCGAGTTCTTGCCGCAAAAAAATGAATGCTGCACTCGATGCAGTTTCTCGCTTACGGTGCGGCATTGGATTGCTTGCAAACTCTATCAGATCATTCGGTCTCATTGATAAGCGGCGGCTATACTCATTCCCAACTTATATCTGGGGACATTTCATGGCATGGGTCTTGTTGGTCGCTGCGGGCTTTTTTGAAATAGTTTGGGCAATTGCCCTCAAATACTCTGATGGGTTTACCCGACTTTGGCCGTCTGTCATTTTTGGTGTCGCCGCTTGGATAAGTTTTGCCTTTCTTGCGCAGGCGGTGCGGGTGCTCCCCATGGGGACTGCCTATGCGGTGTGGACCGGTATTGGAGCGGTGGGACTGGCCGTTGCCGGTATCATCTGGTTTGAGGAGTCCGCCTCTTTGCTACGCGTTGCTTGCATAACCCTAATTGTCGTTGGCATTGTCGGTTTGAAATTGAGTAGCGCCGACTCTTCTATCGTCTGAACTGTTTGCGAACACCTTTAAGGAATGCCTATGACACTGTCTCCACTAGCTTCAGACGCGCCCGTCATTGTCTATATCGACTTTAAGAGCCCCTATGCCTACCTCGCGATAGAGCCGACACGGGAGCTTGAGAGACAGTTGGGTGTGCAGTTTGATTGGCGGCCCTTTGTGTTGGATATTCCGAGTTATCTGGGCAGTGCGCGCTTGGGCAAAGCGGGTGAGGTCGTCGAACAGCAACGCAGTGAAGAGCAATGGTCGGGGGTGAAGTATGCCTACTATGACTGTCGGCGCTATGCGAACTTATGGGGGTTGAAGATTCGCGGAACTGAAAAGATATGGGATACAAATTTGGTTTCAACAGCGATGCTCTGGACCCGGCTGATATCCCACGCGGCGACACAACAGTTTATCGATAGTGTGTATCCGCGGTTTTGGGTTCGGGATCTGGATATCGAAAGTGAGGAGGTTGTTGCAGGCTTACTCTCGGCAGGTGGTCTTGATGGCCAAGCGTTTCTGGAGTGGGCGCATAACGGGGGCTCAGCAATTAACGCCGATTTTCAAAGTGCTGCCTTTGAAGCGGGAGTCTACGGTGTTCCAACCTTTGTAGTTGATGGTGAGCGCTACTTCGGGCGAGAGCATTTGCCTCGGGTGCGTTGGCACATTGAAGGTGGTCGGGGAGATGCTCCTGATATTGCGAACCCTTTGCCTGCTGAACTCTTGCCGCACGCAAGCTTGCCCGAACATGTGTATGTGGGCGTGGATAGTTCGCTAGACAGTCTGCGCGCGATACCAGAGCTGGCTGCTCTGCTAAAGAATTACTCAGGAGCTGTCAGCTGGGTACGAGTTACCTCAAAAGAGCCGAGTGTTTCGAAGGCAGACGGCGATGACAATGCTGATGGCCTTACTTCTCGAAGTGCAATGCATCGGCAATTTCGCAAGGATAATGCGGCCGCTAGCCGCGAGCGCTACGGTGTTTTGGGCGTTGCAGAGGATTCCTACCCCGAAGCGATAGAAGCCTTGCTGAACTCCCTGAACATCAAGCTTTCTCCAGATGTACCCGAGAAACTGCTGCGCCCGGCAATGCCGGGTGTGAATGTGCTTCTGGATGATGAGATATTCATCGGACGGCAACACTTACCGCTCCTGGCAAAGAAACTTGGCTTAGGCGGTTAGCGAAAAGGCCTTTATCCGGGAGAACTTTAGCGAGAAGAACTTTAGCGAGAAGACCTTTAGTTAGAGCGTATCACTGCGCGGTGTATCCGCCATCGATGACCAGTTCTGATCCGGTCATGAAACTCGATTCATCAGAGGCTAGGAAAGCAACGGCATTTGCTATTTCGTCCGCTTGACCGAGGCGGCCAATGGGATGTGCGGCGATCAGTAACTGATGCATGTCTTCACCGTCTTCGCGATCTTCCAGGGTCTGCGTTACGAGCGGCGTCTCTACGAAGCCCGGGTGAACTGAGTTGACGCGTATATTCAACGGCGCCCATTCCAGCGCGGCAGACTTGGTGAGCAGTGTCACTGCACCTTTAGAGGCGCAGTAGGGAGCGGCCCCGGGCAAGCCAACCTTACCTAGGATCGAGCTAATGTTGATGACTGATCCTCCGCCGCGTTTTTCGAGGGCTGGCCCAGCGTAGCGTAGCCCGAGAAAAACGCCATCCAGGTTTATTGACAGCACGCTATGCCATTTTTCCAGATCAAGGTTCATAAGATCGGTGTTGTCACTGGCGATGCCTGCGTTGTTCACCAGGATATCTAAACCACCAAAGCTCTCGACTGCGAGGCTTACTGCGCGATCCCAATCGTCTGGCTTGGTGACATCGTGGTGTACCGCTATAGCCTTCGCGCCGATCGCAGTGAGCTTTGTCGTGAGTGTTTCCGCGCCAGCTTGATCAATATCCGTGAGTATCAGCGCAGCGCCGTGCTCAGCCAGTTTTCGAGCAGAGGCTTCGCCTATGCCGGATGCTGCACCTGTTACGAGGGCGACCTTTCCGGCCAGTGTTTGATCTGTCGTGGACATTGAAAAAGCTCCTTATTGTAGTTAGTTACCATCGAATGCCAGCATAGCGGCATAATAGTGAAAGAGATATTCAGTTTATCGGGGTGCCTATGAAGTATGCGGAGCATTTTCGGCCCTTGCAGGTCAGTAATGCCTACGACTCACAAAACGCCCTCTCGCTGGCGCTCGCCTGCGAGCTTTCCTATGCGAGATTGCAAGATATCAAACACTGTGTAGAAATCACCTGGGGTTACCGGTTCTTAGGCCTCGTATCGCGAAAGAAGAAGCCTGACATCGATACCCAGTGTTTCATCATGGCTGACGACAGCAATATCGTTGTGGTTTTTCGTGGCAGTGACTCGGGTAGTGATTGGTTTGCAAACTTTCAGGCCTCGCAAGATCCGGGGCCCTTTGAGAGCACAGGCGCCCATGAGGGCTTTCAGGATTCTTTGTACCCAGCGGTCATCAAGCTTACGGAAATACTCCGTGAAGATTCGACGGAGCGTCGCCGACTCTGGATAACTGGTCACAGCCTCGGGGGCGCCTTGTGTTCGTTGTTTGCGGGAATGCTTCTGGAGAACAAAATCAATGTCTACGGCGTATACACCTTCGCCAGTCCGCGCCCGGGAAACGAGAAATTTGCATCCGCACTTAACAAAAAGATCGGCGGCCCTCATTATCGTGTGGTGAATTCTGGCGATGTTGTTCCCCATGTGCCGCCAGAGCCGTTCTTTAGTCATCCCGGTTCAAGGGTCATACTGAAGCACAATCACAAAAAACGTACTAAGGGCTCCTGGTTGGATGAGCGTATAGCCGCATTGAAGAACTTTGTACACATGACTGGCAAGCGCTTTGATATCGCCGACAATCATCGACTGACGACGGCCAGTAACAGTTATGTACCAAGACTGCTGAAGGATCTTGCTCGTGAACAGCGAGTGAAGGGTAGATGACTGAGCCTCAGCCACCAGGGCTCACCGATGTTCCCGAGACCATGCTTTGGACGCTTTATAGCCGTGCGCAGGAAGCGATGCGGACAGACGGGGTTTTTTCAGACAGCAAAGCAATAGAAATCTATCGGGGGCTCGATTATGACTTTGAGCGCAGCTTTGGGCGGAGTAACCCCATGGCTGCGCTGCGTGCAAAACTGTTTGATGAGCGTGTTTCCGCCTTCCTTGCGGATAATCCTGACTCCACCGTCGTCAACCTTGGGGAGGGTTTGGAGACTCAGCGGTATCGACTTGCCGAAGAGGTGTGTCATTGGTACACCGTAGATCTACCGGAGGCCATTGCGGTCAGGGAGCGGTTTATTTCTCCTGATCATAAGCATGAGCACATTCCCCTATCGGCTACTGATAGAGGGTGGATGGAGGTAATTCCCGACGATCGCCCGGTATTGATCGCTGCGCAAGGCTTGTTTATGTACTTTCGTGAACAAGATGTGAGGAACCTTCTGAGGGATATGGCCGCTCGGTTCCCGCAGTGCCATATCGTGTTCGATGTGATTCCCAATTGGGTGTCTCGAGCGTCTTTGGTGGCAAGGGGGCTACCCTTAACACGACACTATCGTACGCCGGTAATGCCCTGGGGTGTTCACCGGTTCATGTTGCCCAGGCAACTCAAAAGCTGGGTTGGACGTTCCTGTGAGCTTGAGTTCATTGATTATCCGAGCTTTCCCCGGGGTGTTACTAAGCTGGCAAGTTCGATGGTACCTCTAGTGCCAGGCGCCAGGCACTGGATGCCCATGGTCGTGGAGATCAGGCCAGGGTGAGCTGAGGGCCCAAACCTTTACTTTCCGCTGCTCGCTTTTCACAGCTGACTTTTCGCAGTTCACCGTTCACCGTTCGCAGTTCACCGTTCGCAGCTCACCGTTCGCCGCTCGCCATAAGCGTGTTGTCCTGTTATAAGACTGCCGGTCTTTGTAGAGCGCTCATTAGCGTCGATTATGGTTTTTTCCACCACATCATTCCTGTTCGTATTTTTGCCGCTGTTTTTGCTGTGCTATGCCGTACTGCCATGGCGAAACCTGACGGCGCTGGTTTTCAGTCTCTTGTTTTTTGCCTGGGGGGAGGGCGCTTACGTCCTACTTTTGCTGGGGACGGTAGCTTTTAACTATCTCATCGGCCAGCGGTTGGAGGAGGGTAATCATCGTTTCCGATTTCTGGCGCTGGGGGTTGCGGCCAACTTATTGGTGCTCGGCTACTACAAGTACTTCGGCTTTCTTATTAGCGGCGTGCTGGAGCTCCCTATCCCGGAGCAGGATATTCCTCACCTGCCGTTGGGTATTTCGTTCTTCATATTTCAGTCGATCTCTTACCTCATTGATGTTTACAGAGGCGATTCGCCAAAAGCACGCTCATACTTCGATCTGGCACTTTACATCGCGATGTTCCCTCAGCTTATTGCTGGCCCAATTGTCCGCTATTCCACCGTTGCCGAGGCGATTCGTACTCGCCAGATTTCGTCCTACGATGTTTACCGGGGTGTGATCCTTTTTGTAGTAGGGCTGAGCTACAAGGTTCTCATCGCCAACAACGCAGCAGAGGTCGCGGACACCGTTTTTGGCTTTACCTCGAAACAGCTGTCGACGCTTAATGCCTGGACGGGGATAGTCGCTTACACCTTGCAGATTTTCTTTGATTTTGCCGGTTACTCCCTGATGGCCATTGGGATTGGTCGGGTGATGGGTTTTCACTTCCCCAAGAATTTTGATTTTCCTTACATGTCCCGCTCGATTACTGAGTTCTGGCGACGCTGGCATATGTCGCTATCCTCCTGGTTCCGCGACTATCTCTACATCCCGCTCGGCGGTAACAGACACGGTAAGCTACGGACGTATATCAACTTGTTTACGGTGTTCTTGTTGTGTGGATTTTGGCATGGCGCCGCGTGGACGTTCATCATCTGGGGTGTTTTTCACGGCGTTATTCTGGCAGTGGAGCGCGCCGGGCTCGGCCGACTTCTAAGGGTGCTTCCTCGTCCAGCGCAACATATCTACGCCTTGCTTTTAGTGATGATTGGTTGGGTTGTTTTTCGGGCCGAAAACTTTAGCCACGCAAGCTATTACCTGCAGGCTATGTTCTTTGATGTTCCCGCTAAGGGGATTAGTTTTGTGCGCCTGGTGAGTAACGAGAACTTGGCTTTTATGCTGCTGGGTCTTCTGCTCTGCATGCCGGTGCTTGAGGGCTTGCGAGTCTTCAGGAATGGCGAGGATTTCAGCGATAGTGATGCTCTCCAGCTTACGACCGTTTCTGCTGTAGCGAATGGTCTTGTCGCGCTCGTCTTGCTCCTCGTGTGTTCGATGTACATCATGTCAGGCACTTACAATCCATTTATTTACTTCAGGTTCTAGCCAGTGAGTGAGCAGACCGAAAGTGAAACAGTAGGATTCGGCAGTCGCACTAGACTGGCCATAGCAGCGGTTGCCCTGGTGTTTCTTTTGCCCGCGGTTGCTGGTTTTTTTACGGACCATAAGGCTCGCCAAAACTGGGAGAAACGTGAGTTGGCAGCTCTTCCTGATGTCAGGCAAGCGGGGTCAGCCAAAATGTTTTTTCCTGAGCTTGAGTCGTTTGTTAACGACCATGTTGGCTTCGCCATGTCTCTCAATAAAACTTATCGGATGCTTCAGTTCTATGTGTTTGGCGACAGGCCTGTTGCCAATGTGGACGTGGGCGAAGATGGGTTTGTGTTCTTCAATGCCCACAGTGCAACGCGGCCGCACGCGGCGCTGCGCAAGTCCTGCATCCCCAGGATGCCGCAGGTGAAGAGCGTTGAGCTGGCAATGGAGCAGTTTGGTTCTTCTGTTCGGCGACGCGGTGCTACCATCAGTTATGCCTTAGTGCCCTCCAAGCCGCTGTTGTATCCGGATCGTCTTCCGCGAACCGTGCCTGCGCCGGTCCGAAGAGCCTGCACATCTCTTGATCCCATGCTGAGCACCGCTGGGTTGCTAAAAACAAGATCTGCGGGGAAAGACTACTTGATTCACTTCCCCGTAGAAGAGCTACTTGAGCTTCGTGATGAGCCGGCGTTCTACCCGCCGGGCAACTTCCATTCTGCGAGCATGATCAATCACGTGTTTGCCAAAGGCTTGTTGAGATCATTGGGTATCGAGCCGGGAGATAGTTACTCCAAGGGTGCCAGCCTTGGAGAAATTGGTGCGGATATGCGCGTCATGGGATTTACGCGTAGGGTCGAAGCCTGGCGGTATCCTTATGCTGACTACGGCATAAAGGTAAGTAGAGCGAAACCCGAGTGGATTAAACGCTACTACACTCGGGCACGAGATTTTGGGCGTTACGTGTCAGCGAGGCCCGCGTCTTCGCGCTCAGCACTGCTCCTCTCAAATTCCTTTGGTGCGTTTGTGGCTCCGCATATCGCTCCGGGCTTCAAGACGCTGACACACGTTAATCTCAATGCCCTCCAGAAAGACGAGGCCGAGACCTTTATTCAGCAGATGATGGATAGGCTCAAGCCCGATGACGTCATCGTGTTGTCCCATGATGGCGGGATACCTAACCCAGCGCTGAAGATGCTCGCCGAAGCGCAGTTTTAAACCGCGTTTGCCTTCGCTCTTTCGGGGGATTTAGCACACTTCTGAAGAACTCTGGGTGATTAGGGTGTTCGCAAAGTAGCGACAGGTATTGATCATGGACAAATGATCAGACCGCTTGTCTCAGCCCTAATCGTACTTGCTGTGGGAGCTTGCTTCGCTGCAGATGGTTTTGCTGCCGGTGGCGGGGCTGCGATTAATAGCAAAGCGCTTCAGCGTTGTGTTTATATTGATGACAAGATCGAACACTACACCCGGTTGCGTCGCAAAGGCGGCTCTAATGCCCAAATGGCCTCATGGCGTAAATCTCGAAGTCGTTATGAGGACGAGTTTCGTTCGGCCCGTTGCCGCCAGTTCAGTCATTTTTTGCGTCGCAAAAATCGTTAAGTGCTCTGCAAAAAACGCTAAGCTCTCGCTTGGTGATCATTAGAGAGAGTCAAATGTTCAGAAACGTACACACAAGAATACAGCGTACAGCGCGGTGGGCAGCGACAGCGCTTTTACTGCCTCTATTAACAGCATGTATTGGGACGCCTGAGGGTGTTGTCGCAGTGCAGGACTTTGAAGCTGATCGATACCTCGGGCGCTGGTACGAGATTGCACGCTTAGATCATAGCTTTGAGCGGGGCCTGAGAAACGTCACCGCCGAGTATGCCTGGCGAGAGGATGGCTCTGTGCGAGTGTTTAATCGTGGCTATAACACTGAAGATTTGGAGTGGAGCGATATTGAGGGCAAAGCGAGCTTTGTCGACGATGAAAGCGAAGCCCATCTAAAGGTTTCATTTTTTGGTCCTTTCTATGCTTCCTATGTGGTGTTTGAGCTTGAGCGCGAGAATTACGAGTACGCCTTTGTCTCGGGTTTTAATCGAGATTATCTGTGGCTGCTTGCTCGCACACCGACGGTGTCTGATGCACTACGCGCAGAGTTCGTCGAGAGCGCCTCGGCTCTTGGCTTTAATACAGATGACCTTATATGGGTCGATCAATCACCCATGGAAGGGGATCGTCAGGAGTGACAGGGCGGCATCAAAAAAGGCCCGGCGTTGCCGCGGGGCCTTTTTAGTTCAAATCGGCGAGTGCTTAAGTACCGCTGACTTCTAGTAACTCCCACTTGCCCACCTCGTTGTCGCGCTCGGTGTAGCGGTAGCGAACTTTGCTGCCATGAGCCGCGCTTTCAACGGTACTGGTATCCGGAGTGCTGATGAACTGTACGCGGCGACTCTTGCTACGTCGATTCATGCTGCAGCCAGCTTCGGTGCCCCGGCGTGCATTGCGGAAGTTGACGTATACCGGTTGCCCTAGTTCCTGGGCTTTCCGCATATCAACGGTCCCTTCGAGGATGCAGTCTTGCGTGATTTCAGCGCTTGCTTGTAATGGTAATAACGATAGGCCTATGGCGCTTGCTGCGATGAGCAGGCTGCTCTTTATGCCTGTGATGCTTTTGACGCTCTTCAGTGAGCGGGTGTCTGATTTTTGTGTGTTGTACATTTGTTTCTCCTTCGCCTCACGGCGATGCGGGTCGCGCAGATGTCTCGATTCGTCGGGCTTATACAGCCGTTCCCGATCTTTGTTTTTCCGTCCGATTCTTTATTATCGCGCCTATCCTAGGGTTTAAATTTAATGCCATCGTTGCTCAGCTCCTCATAACCTTCATGATTCCATAATTTAGTGCAGCGAATTGTTACAGACTGTCACATAAATGAAATATAGCTGTGCTAGGCAGATTTGTAGTTTATGTCGAATCTGACCTAAAAAGCTATAGTTTTCATAAATTTGTAATAATTTTGTCATATTCGGTCGAACTTTTTGTGTGTTACGCAAAGAATCCCTGCATGAACCACCGCTGCTTTCGACGTTCGTGAAACACCCAGAAACGCTGTCCCTGTCCATTGCGAGCAACAAAATAATCACGACTGGTGCTGCGCTCCCACCAGCCGTCTTCGATGCGTTCTGGTCCATAGATTAGTTCCAGGCGGCTTCCCCAGAACAGTAGATCTTCGCCCTCATGACGCAGCGCTTCTGGTTCGGATAACAGCCAGAACGGCCTTTGGGCCGTGCCGACAGGGGGTAGGGTGCCGGGAGTCCCCGTCGCAGCTTTCGCAGAGCTATGCTCTGGTAAATGCGCATCGCGATGATGAAGGCTGTTAACTGCCTGGGAGCCCAACCGATTGCTTAGCAGGTCAACCAGCTGGCTGGTGGATTCCGACTGACTGGCTTGGCGAAAAAGATCTCCACTGGTTGGTTGTGCGGACTCCAGAGACTCGGCCCGCAGCTGTACCAGTTCCACTTCTTGAGTAAAAGGCTGTCGTTCCAGGCGCAGTCGGGTTAGACGATACCAGTCTTGTCGTGGGGTGCGCGCTTCGCTGGTACGCACGTCCAGCACTTCCCGGTAACTGTTTAAGCCTGAAAAATGCCAGACGATTTGCCGAGTTTGTAGTTGTCGTTGACGAAGGTAATCCTCCAGGGATGCCAGGAGTTGTTCCAGAGCGGGGCCTAGTTCATCTTGGTTTTGCACGGGATAGCCCAAGGGGTAGCTGTCTACAAAGCAGTGGGGAGGTTCAAAGTGGACAGGCGGTGCAACCACCTCGCCACTTAAATGTTGAAGAAGCTCTCGGAACTGCGCTCCGCAGCGGCGGTTTAAAGATGCGCTGGGTAGGGCGAGGACTTCTCCAAGAGTATTGAAACCGCTGCGCTGTAGTATCTCGAACTGCTCGTGTAAGGGCTCAAGTGTTTGTAGGGAGATGTTGTTGAGCTGTTCTCCCTGGGAGTAATCACTTGATGCAAGGCCGTGACTATTTGTATGCGAAAAAGCCCAGGCGGCCAGTGGCGTAGTACCCAAGGCAATGTCAGCGCTGTAACCGCGACCGGCGAGGCCTTGTCGGGCGTGACGAGTAATGGCGTCGCTGCCCCCAAAAAGCCTGAGAGAGCCGCCAATTTCAAGCATCAGGCAGTCTCCTCTAAATGGGTAGAGGTGCGGGGTGATGCCATAGGCCCAGCAACAAAGGCTTTCGAGAGCCTGTACCTCAGCATCGGGATCTCGGGGTAAAAGCTGCAGGGGGCTCTCACCCGCGAGACTGCGGGCTGCTACCGGGTCCATGCCGGGCTCCAGACCCAGGAGGCTAGCCGTTGCGTTGACGGCATAGATGCGCTGCCGGTCTACGACGGCGAGGGCTTGGGGGCGCCGCTGAGGAAGGCATTGAACAGCCAGCTCGCTAAGGCGCAGGCATAACCAGAGTTGCATGTGGATATTCTAAGTGCTGTATATTTATACAGTACTTAATTTTCTGCTGTATGGCGATACCTGTTCAGCGAAAAGACTGGGTTTTAGTTCATGCCTCGCTCTAACAGGTAGCTGATAGCTATCTTGATCACAAAGCCCAGAACACCCAGCGCAAGCGCAAGATAGAGGATCATCGTGCCAAATACGCCGGCGTTACTGCGCTTGGCGAGATCCCAGACGATAAATACCATGAATATAATCAGACCGCCGACGCCAATGGTGACGCCGTACTCTGTTAACCATTGATCCATGAAAGCTCTAGTCGTCTACCGCAATGTTTGTGCTCAGCGTGCTTTCGGCTATCAGAGAGTTTGTAATCAGGCAGCTTTGCTCGGCTTTGTGCAGAAGCTTCTCGGCCTTCTCGATGTCAGTGCCCGCGGGAATGCTAAGCGTGGCCTCCACGTTGATCCCCGTGAATCTCGTCACCCGCTCTACACGGTCCAGGGTCCCTGATGCCTTGCACTGAAGATCGCTCCATTCCAGTTTCGACGCGCGGGCGATGGCCCGGAATGACAAAATAAAGCAGTCCGCTACTGCCGCGACGAGTAATGACTCTGGTGACCACTTGTCGCCTGGTCCACCAAACTCGGCGGGTGGCGCAGTTACAATTTCTGAGACGTTCTCAGCGGTGAGTATAACGGGACTGTCAGCTGTGGCGCTGCCGTTAACCTGATAGTGATGGGGGAAATCTTGCATAGAGGCTATTCCTGTCCACAAAAGCGAAGGTCATTAAGTGCCCGCATTTTAGGGCAGAGCACTCATGACAGGAATAGGCGGATAAACTCAAGGTTTACTGTTTTTACAGGTAACCAGTTGGTCTAGGAGGCGACACGGCTCGCTGGAGATAACTCGTCTTTCGGCAACTCCCAAAGCTGAGGCTGGTGCGGAATATCATCCTCTGGGGGTAAATAGACATCGATGCCCTGCATGCCGCTGCGCTGTTTGAGGATATGTACCTGCCTGTAAGCATTCATCTGTAAGCGCAACGCTGCCGGGGCATGTTGATGTGCAGCGTCCTGAGACCGGAATAACACGGCTAAGGTGTTGCCGCGTGCAGCTGCCAGCTGGAGTCTCCGCAGCTCAGCATAACGATACTCGCCATTTCCCAGCCAGCTGAAAACTACGCTGCAGGTGCCGCTGCGCAAAGCTTGTTCGGTGCTCCAGAGCAGTTCTTCACGCTCTCGGGGGTGAACCAGGAGCACTTTCTGGGTGTCTACTCCTCGAGCTGCAAGGAGGGGGGCGTAAGGAGTATAGGGGGGGGCGATGAATGCCTGCCAGCGCTCTTGCTGACTGAGGCCTTCCATGGCCGGTAGAAATAAACCCATAGCGCCCATGCCTGAGGCGTCACTCATGACTTCGATACAGGTGCCCAAGGGCCAGCCCTGCTCACACAGACGAGCATCCAGTGCACCAAAACCGGTAGGGATGCGCTGATGGTAGTGAAGGTCACTGTTCGCAGCGCTATCGGCGCTATGCTGTTTGTCCTGGGTATTATCAATGTGTGGCGAACTGGCAAGATCGCTATAACCGAGCCAGGTATCACGGCGGCTTATGACGCTGTGCAGGCTCTCAGGGACTTCCTTTGCGGCTAGGCGCCCGGACAACTGATGTACAGGATTACTGAGTGGGTTGTTGTGTGGGTTGTTGTGTGGGTTGTTGTGTGGGGTGCCGTATAAAGTATTACCTGAATCCTGATACATCGCTGCTCTCCAAAAGTACTGTATATAAAAACAGTAGTCTTAAAGTGAGCATCCTGCAAGTAAATACTTTTGACCTGTCGCCTATTAAGACATGTTACTACCGGAGCTTCGCGCAGGTCGCTATTGAGTCTGTCTAGCTGCCAAAGGCCTCGGGGTGCTGGCAACCGTCATCGCCAATCTCATCCCAGTCAGCCTTTGAGTCCACAAAAATGTGGTGCTTTACCGCGAGAGACTCACTGCCTTCCAGGAGGAGGCCTGCGGGAACAAAGGTGCGCTCGGCATCATTGGCGCCAGGGAGGCGTGATCCACAGTGGCGACAAAACCATGTTTGCCAGTCGACATCCGGTTTCTTCCACGTGGCAATGCTGTCTTCACCCGCTGTCCAGCGAAACGCTGTGTTATCAACGACGATAACGGCTATGCCATTACTCCCCGTGGATCGTCGGCAGATCGAGCAATGGCAGACATAGATATCTGAAACGTCCGTGTTGATCTCAAAGCGCACTGCGCAGCAGTTACAGGCGCCGGTGATTGCTAAGGGTGGTTTTTCGGGGCCTGTCACACTAGGCCGATCGCGACAGTGTGGGTTTGCCGTCTCGCGCAAGTCCCGCAATAAGCCACTCTGTTTGCTCCCAAGGATCGCCCTGCGCGTAACCCTTGATGCAGCCATCGACATGGGCCGCCAGGGATAGCAGTTCTTCGCAGCTGGCAACAGAGTGTCTGCGCATGGCCGCCTGAATTACCGACTGGCGGCTTTTCCAGACACGGGCTTCGTTGAGCGCTTGCATGGGCTGGCGTCCAGCTTCAACGGCCTGCATCAGACCTCGCAGTAGGCGCAGCTCTCGAATCAGCCCCCAAAGTAATGCGGGTGGCTGGGTGCCTTCGGAACGCAGACCGTGAAGCATGCGTAGGCTGTCGTCGGAGCGTCCTCCCAAGGCTACGTCGATGAGCGCAAAGGTATCGAAACGCGCACTATTAGCCACCGCATGCGCCACTTGCTTGGCGGTCACCATACTGTCGCCGGCCAGCAAGCGGAGCTTCTCAAGTTCCTGCACCGCAGCCAGCAAATTGCCTTCGACCCTTTCGGCAAGGAGCGTCAGGCCATCACGATCAATGGACAAGTTAATGCTTCGCGCGCGACGTTCGAGCCAGCGCGGGAGCTCCTCTGCATTTACTGGCCAGAGCTGGATCGTGGCGCCAGCCTGATCAATGGCCTTGTACCACTTACTGTTCGTGCTGGCTTTGTCGATCTTCCCAGCGACTATCAGCAGTGTGTCGCTTTCGGGAGCATGATCGAGATACTCCTGCAGGGCTTTGCTGCCCTCCGTGCCCGGTTTACCGTTGGGGATACGCACTTCAATGAGCCGCTGCTCTGCGAATAGCGACATGCTGCTGGAGTCCTGCGTAAGGTCTTGCCAGCTGAAGCTTCGGTCGCTGCTATCGACGACGTGGCGTTCATGGCAGCCGGCGCGACGTGCAGCGGCGCGCACCTGATCGGCACACTCCTGAACCAATAGTGTTTCGTCGCCGCTGATGAGATACACGCGGTGGAGTTTTCGATCGAGGTCCTGGGCAAGCTTCTCGGGATAGATGCGCATAGTCCGATGCTATTCGACGTTAGCAGCGAAAAAGCTGATCCTGCGCAGGATCTGCGCGGCGAGCTCTCGGCGCAGCTCGCCTTGGAGCACTCGAACTTCTTCAGCTTTACCCACGACATTTTGAGGGTCGTTTTCCATCTGCTTATTGACTGCAGCAGTAGAGCGCTCCATCACCAATTCGCGATTGCTGTCAAAGACCATGAAATCTGCACTCATCTGCAAATCGAACTCTGCAGCGCGGGCTTGGGCGTTGACCGACAGATTTCGTTGACTAAACATCTCGGGCCCCAAGCGAAGGATATGCTGTGCTTCCTCGCGGGGTACCCAAATAATGCCGCTGGCGCTAAAGGTGGATTCAACGATCCGGGTGAGTTCTCCATTGGGGTCGTTGGAGGCCAGATACATGCGACTCCATTCAGCCGGCATCGCCGAGCCCCCGCCTGTGCCTCGCAATTGAAAACCACAGCCAGCAATGACCAGACACAGCATCATGATCAGCAAAGAGCGGGTTAGTCTGCCACGGACGCTGTTGTTCAAACCATTGCTCCGAATACTGTTTTGTTTGTGAATGCGGTGGCTTACTGCCATAGCATCCAGTTTAACCGACCACGATGTTCACAAGTTTACCCGGCACTACGATCACTTTACGCACCGTCTTGCCCTCCATAAAGCGCAGGGCGTTCTCTTCAGCGAGTGCGGCGGCTTCCAGAGCTGCCTTATCCGCATCGGCCGCAACGTCCATGCGCGCACGGACTTTGCCGTTGACTTGCACTACGATCTCAAGGGTGTCGCGCACCAATGCTGACTCATCGACGATGGGCCAGGCAGCATAGGAGACATCACCATCGCCACCCAGAATTCCCCAAAGGTGATGACAGATGTGCGGCACGATGGGGACCAGCATGCGTACTACTGCATCGAGCCCTTCTTGCATCACCGCACGAGACTGATCGCTTTCTCCCGACAGGCGACCGAGTTCATTACACAGCTCCATAACCGCTGCGATGGCCGTGTTAAACGTCTGGCGTCGCCCCATGTCGTCGCTGACTTTGGCGATGGTCTCGTGAACCTTTCGTCGGGCATCACGCTCATTGTCGTTGAGCGAGTTTGCGTCCAACGCAGGAGCTGATCCCTTATTCGTGTGTTCGTGCACAAGACGCCAGAGGCGCTTTACAAAGCGGTGTGCGCCCTCAACGCCATCTTCGGACCACTCCAGAGATTGATCTGGCGGTGCCGCAAACAAGCTGAAAAGTCGCACGGTATCTGCACCGTGACTATCAATCAGCGATTGAGGGTCAACGGTATTGCCCTTTGACTTAGACATTTTTGCGCCGTCTTTGAGTACCATGCCCTGAGTCAGCAGGCGAGCGAAGGGCTCGTCAGAACTCAATAATCCTTCGTCGCGCATGAGCTTGTGGAAAAACCGCGCGTACAGCAGATGCAGAATTGCGTGTTCGATACCGCCCACATACTGATCTACCGGCAGCCAGTAATCGGCCCGTTCTTTGTCCAGCATGCCATCGGCAAACTCCGGGCAGGTAAACCGTGCGTAGTACCAGGAAGACTGAACAAAGGTGTCAAAGGTGTCTGTTTCGCGCTCACAAGCTTGACCGTCAAGATCAAACTTGCGCCACTCGGGATCTGCCTTGATAGGAGATGCGACGCCATCCATCACCACGTCTTCAGGAAGGAGTGAAGGGAGGCGATCCGCAGGTATGGGGATCTCTCCGCCATCTGCGAGGTTTAGCATGGGGATAGGTGTTCCCCAGTATCGCTGTCGTGAAACGCCCCAGTCGCGCAGGCGGTATTGTGTTGTGACGTTGCCCACGCCTAACTCTTCGAGTCGTGCAGCGATACGCTCAAAAGCCTCATCAAAATCGAGGCCGTCAAAATCTCCCGATGCGGTAAGCGCGCCTTTATCGGTGTAGGCGGTATCGCCGACATCTGCCGCTTGCCCTTCGGTGTCGCAAATCACGGTTTTGATAGGAAGGTCGTATTTGCTGGCAAACTCATAGTCACGCTCATCGTGAGCAGGGACGGCCATGACAGCGCCCGAGCCGTAATCCATGAGTACATAGTTCGCCACCCATACAGGAACCTGTTCTCCGGTGAGAGGGTGAATTGCACGGAGTCCCGTATCCATGCCCAGCTTTTCGGCTTGAGCCATGTCAGCTTCTGCTACCGACGCTTTTTTGCACTCCCCAATAAAGTGATCCAGTGCAGGGTTATCCGCCGCGAGTGCAAGACTAATAGGGTGCTCTGCAGCAAGGCTTACATAGGTGACGCCAAAGAGGGTGTCCGGGCGGGTGGTATAAACCTCAATACGATCTAGCCCCGCGATCGGCTGCTCCAGGCCAAAGGCCAATTCAGCGCCGCGGCTTTTGCCAATCCAGTTGCGCTGCATGGTGCGCACGGCCTCTGGCCATCCGTCGAGCTTATCCAGATCGTTAAGCAGCTCTTCGGCGTAGGCGGTAATGCGGATGAACCACTGGGGAATTTCCCGACGCTCAATAAGGGCACCCGAGCGCCAGCCTCGACCATCTATCACTTGCTCGTTAGCCAGTACCGTTTGGTCTACCGGATCCCAGTTCACAGTGGCCATCTTCTTGTACACGAGGCCTTTTTCGTAGAGTCGCGTAAAAAACCACTGCTCCCAGCGATAATATTCGGGGGTGCAGGTCGCGAGTTCGCGCTCCCAGTCAAAACTGAAGCCTAGTGCCTTGAGCTGCTCACGCATGTGCCCAATGTTGCTGTGGGTCCATTTCGCTGGCGCAGTCTTGTTCGCAATGGCGGCGTTTTCTGCAGGGAGGCCAAAGGCATCCCAACCCATAGGGTGGAGTACGTTTTTGCCCAGCATGCGCTGATAGCGCGCTATGGCATCGGAAATAGAGTAGTTTCGAACATGCCCCATGTGCAGTTTGCCACTGGGATAGGGGAACATTGAAAGGCAATAGAACTTCTCGCCTTCGAGGGTATCGCGCGCTGCGAAGCTGCGGTTTTCGTTCCAGAACGCTTGGGCGTCACGTTCAATATTCCGGGGATCGTAATAGTGTTCCATGGTCTCTGCTGGGTGCTTTTTTTCGAGGGCGCATGGTAGCAGTAAACCCGTTTTCCGGCGAAGTCTCAGTGCTCTTTGTCGGCGTCCCGCCACAGCACTCGGTACATAAGGCTCATACTTCCCAAAAGTAGTCCCAAGGCAATGAGCAAAGGCATTGAGCCAAAACTGGTGAAAGGCGTGTTCCCGAGCATGACCTGGGCGTTGCCCATGAGAGTGCTCTCAACGAATTGCTCGCTGCGCGCCACAAGCTGACCTCGATGATCAATGATCGCTGATACGCCGTTGTTGGTCCCGCGGAGGAGGTAGCGCCCATTTTCTAAAGCGCGCATCCGCGCCATTTGCAGGTGCTGTAGGGGGCCGATGGAGGCTCCAAACCAGCTGTCATTGCTGATGGTGATGAGTAGCTCGGCCTGCTGTGCGCTTTGCGCCACCAGTTCGGGATAGACGATTTCGTAGCAAATAAGCGGTGCTACGCGATGATTGCCCGCCTCCAGTGGACCTTGATGGTTCGAGCCGCGGCTGAAGTTGGACATGGGGAGATCAAAGAAGTCTATGAGCCCCCGTAATTGCGCTTCCAAGGGAACATACTCACCAAAAGGCACGAGCCGTTGCTTGTCATACTGTCCTTTGCCCTGTCCCAGCGCGATGATGCTGTTGAAGTAACGGCCCTGGGTGTCCCGCGTGGGGATGCCAGTGATTAGCACCGTGTCGCTCATACTTGCGCGCCGGGCGATAGGATCAAGAAACTCCCCAGCGCGATCGGCGACCCTTGGGATCGCAGACTCAGGCCACAGCACAAGGTCTTGGGCGAACATGGGGCTGACCGCGCGTTCATATTGGCGGAGAATGTTCTGGTAACGAGACCGATCCCACTTTCGCTCTAAAGGGATATTGGGTTGGTAGATCGCTACGCTTAGCGGTGTCTCGCTGGCGGGGGCCACCCACTCAATGGGTTTGAGCATGAGTCCGCCACCCCACAGTGTGGCGAGGAGTCCACCATAGCTGAGCACCGTTGCTGGTTGAGGGCTTCGCCAGGTTAAGAACGCGCAACTTGCTGTGAAAGCGACGGCAAAAGAAAGTCCGTAAACTCCGGTTATCGGCGCCCAACCCGCGAGCCATGTGTCTACATGGCCATACCCCAGGTACAGCCAGGGGAAGCCCGTAAGCAGCCAGCTGCGCAGCCACTCTCCGAACACCCAGAAAGCGGCAAAACCTAAGAGCATGCCCCCCGGCAGCGGCCTCACTATGCGCGCGTACAGCCATGCCTGAAGCGCGTGTAACAGTCCAAGGCCAGCACAAAAAACCAGCGTCAAAAAAGCAGCGAGGATGACTCCGGCATTGCCGTAGACGTGGATGCTCACATACACCCAGGAAGCACCGGAGCCAAACAGACCAAGGCCAAACAGCCAACCACGCCATATAGCCTGCCGAGGGGTGCAGCTTGCAAGGAGGTAGGCGTACACGGCGCAGCCCACGATGGCAGCGGGCCATAGATCAAAGGGTGCTAGGGATAAGGTGATCATGGCGCCCGCAAGGGGCGCCAATATCAGTACCTGCCAACGGGGCAGAGCACTCGCAGCCGGGCTGGAGCTAAGCGCGCCGCTCATTCCGCGCCGGGGGGACGCAGTCGCAGGCTGTGGATTTTTCGTTGATCAGCATTGATAACTTTGAACTCAAAGCCCTCAATGTGAGTGATTTCGTTGCGCGTTGGCATATGACCAAAGGCGTGCATAACCAAGCCGCCGATGGTGTCGAACTCGTCATCGCTGAAGGCTACTTCAAAATAGCTGTTGAAATCCTCGATGGGAGTTAGCGCCCGCACAAAAAAATCATCGTCGGCGATGCGGCGAATGAACTGATCTTCTTCTTCGTCCGTTTCGTCTTCGATTTCACCCACGATTTCTTCTAATACGTCTTCAATGGTGACCAGGCCGGCGACGCCGCCGTATTCGTCAATGACAATCGCCATATGGTTGCGGTTTTCACGAAACTCACGGAGCAGTACATTGAGTCGTTTACTCTCCGGTACGACAACGGTCTGCCTGAGCAGGTGACGAACGTCAAAGCTTTCACGGTCGTCGGACAGAATCTGCGGAAGCAGATCTTTCACAAGCAAAATGCCCAAAATGTCGTCAGGACTCTCACCGATCACCGGGTAGCGAGAGTGTTTGCTGACGGAGATATGAGGCAGTATCTCGGCGAGGGTGCTTTCTGCTTTGATCACCACCATCTGGGGACGGGGAACCATAATGTCCCGTGCCTGCATGCCGCTGACTTGCATGGCACCATCGATGATCGACATGGAGTCTTCTTCGATGATGTCGTTTTCCATCGCTAGCTGGAGAATCTCCTTAAGATCCTCCCTGCTCTGAGGCTCAGAAGAAAATGCTTGGGCAATACGACCCAAGAGAGACTTTTCTTCATTGCCGTTACGGTCATCGCTCATCAGCGACTTCCTTCCGTAAGGGGCTCAGCGAGAAACGCCGAGTTGGCGTGATATGGACAAGGCCAGCCAAGGGTGGCGAGGGCCCGCGTTTCCAGGGATTCCATGTGTGTCGCCTCAGCGTCAGATTCGTGGTCGAAACCCAGTAGGTGGAGCACTCCGTGGATCAGCATATGATCCCAGTGTGCGGCGAGAGGTTTTTCTTGTGTTGCGGCTTCTTCTTCGACCACCGGGGCACAAATGACAATATCCCCCAACAAATCCACAGTGACATCGGGTGGTAGGTCAGCCGGAAAAGACAGCACGTTGGTCGGCTTGTCCTTGCCGCGATATTGCGAGTTAAGTTGCCGCATCTCTGCGATGTCGACGATGCGAAGTCCCGCTTCCCAGTGTTTGTCTGGCTCCGTTGTCCCCAGTGCCAATGCTGTTTCCGCTGCACGTAAGAGCGTCTGATCATCCGGGGATTGCTCGACAGTCTCGCGAAATACGTCGAGGGTGAGCATCAGGGTTTACTCTTCTCCAGACTCGTGGTGTTCGCGTCGTGACTCTCGTAGGCGGCGACTATTCGCTGTACCAGTGGGTGACGCACTACATCTCTATTAGCGAACCAAGTAAAGCCTATGCCCGGCACATCCTCGAGAATGTTCGCCGCATGCGTAAGTCCTGATTGGGTGCCTCGCGGTAAGTCGATCTGGGTGGCGTCGCCGGTAATAACAGCCGTAGATCCAAAGCCAATACGCGTGAGGAACATTTTCATTTGCTCACGGGTCGTGTTTTGGGCTTCGTCCAAAATAATGAACGAATGGTTGAGAGTGCGACCGCGCATAAACGCAAGAGGAGCCACCTCGATGATGCTGCGCTCTATGTATTTGCTGACGGTTTCAAAACCGAGCATTTCATACAGGGCGTCATAGAGGGGACGCAGGTAAGGGTCGACCTTTTGGCTAAGATCGCCCGGCAGATAGCCAAGCTTTTCTCCAGCCTCGACCGCGGGGCGCACCAGGAGAATGCGACGAACCTGCTCTTCAAGCAAGGCCTCTACGGCACAGGCGACGGCAAGGTAGGTCTTTCCTGTGCCGGCGGGCCCGATTCCGAAGTTGATATCGTTGTTGTGAATCGAGCGAACGTAACTTTGCTGATTGCGCCCGCGGGGCTTAATAGAGCCTTTGCGTGTACGAATCACCTGCAACTGTGACGTGCCGTCGTCGCTGGCCTCGGTTCCCGCATGTTGCAGTTGAAGGTGCAGCGACTCGGGCGTAACGGCGATGCCCTGACACACTTCAGCGTAGAGGTGTTCCAAGAGGGCGCTAGCGACGGCCACAGCTTCAGCGTCGCCTTCCAGCGAGAAGCGATTGCCTCGAGACTGAATCTTTACTTGCAGGCGCTCTTCGATCTGACGCAGGTGCGCGTCAAACTGCCCGCACAGGGCCGCTAGATGTCGTGCATCGTCAGGTTCGAGGGTCAGACCAAAAGGCTGCCCGCCCGGACTGGGAGGTTCTGAGGTCAAATTGTTGTTAGTGGCGCTAGCCATGTACTGTGAACTGCAAGAATAGTCACGAATTCGCCACAGTCAACCCGCAGTTCCGGGTATCAGCTCTCCGCGAAGAGAGTTGGGGAGCGCCTCGCCAATGGTTACGTCGGCAAACTGCCCGATCAGGCTGTGATCGTCCGCACTGAAATTGACCACTCGATTGTTCTCTGTGCGCCCCTGTAACTGACCCGGATCTTTACGAGAAGGGCCTGTGATCAAGATACGCTGGCGCGTACCGACCATATGTCGGCTGATCGCCTGGGCCTGTTGATTAATCCTTGCCTGAAGAATGTGCAGCCGCGACTTTTTGGTGTCTTCGTCCGTGTCATCGTTCAGGTCCGAAGCGGGGGTTCCTGGCCGGGCGCTGTAAATAAAGCTAAAGGACATATCGAAACCTATGTCGTCTATCAGCTTCATAGTCGCCGCAAAATCGGCTTCCGTCTCACCGGGAAAGCCAATAATGAAGTCTGAAGACAGGCTGATATTCGGCCGAATAGCGCGAAGCTTGCGAATCTTCGATTTGTATTCGAGTACCGTGTGGCCGCGCTTCATATTGGCCAGCACTCGATCGGAGCCCGCTTGCACCGGTAGGTGCAGGTGATCCACAAGCTCGGGGATTTCTGCGTAGGCTTGAATGAGCGCCTCGGAAAATTCCACCGGGTGTGATGTGGTGTAACGAATGCGGTCGATGCCTGGAATAGCGGCAACAAAATGCAAAAGTTCTGCGAAATCTACGATGTCGCCTTCGTGGCTTTCACCGCGGTAGGCGTTAACGTTTTGTCCAAGAAGGTTGACTTCTCGAACGCCACGACTCGCCAGACTGGCAACTTCTGCGATTACGTCGTCCAGAGGGCGGGAAACTTCTTCTCCTCGAGTGTACGGCACGACGCAGAAACTGCAGTACTTGCTGCAGCCTTCCATAATTGAAACAAAAGCCGACGGGCCTTCAACACTGGGTTCAGGAAGACGGTCAAACTTTTCGATCTCGGGGAAGGTAATGTCCACAACGAGATTGCCACTGCCCCGGCGTTCATCAAGCATTTCTGGTAGGCGATGCAAAGTCTGGGGGCCAAACACCAGATCAACGTAGGGAGCGCGCTTACCAATGTCAGCTCCTTCCTGGCTGGCAACGCAGCCGCCTACACCAATGATGAGATCGGGGTTTTTCTGCTTGAGATTCTTCCAGCGGCCCAGCTGGTGGAAGACTTTTTCTTGCGCCTTCTCACGGATTGAGCAGGTGTTGAGCAGGATTACGTCTGCGTCATCTTCGCGGTCTGTGGGCACGAGTCCGTGACTGTCCACCAGCAGATCCTGCATTCGCGCAGAATCGTACTCGTTCATCTGACAACCGTGGGTTTTGACGTAAACTTTTTTGCTCACCGCTCCTGACCTTGTGGGCGCCCCTGCGTGTTCAATACTCGCAGCGAGGGCCTTTGAAAAAGGGCCGCGGAGTATAGCGCCGGATGCCGTCGCTGCCCAGAGAATTTGCGGGGGTGTTTCTAGGGAGCAGCTCTCGTTCCTAGACTTGGTGATCGGCGTTTCTTGGGTTGAGAGCGGCTTAGCCCCTACCCAATATGACTAAATGTTGCCAAAGTCGCCGTGTCGGCCGGCGCCGTCAGAAAATTCACCTGCCCCGTCAAAGCCTTCGTTACGGAGTGCGGCGAGGCCGTTGGCCCACTCTACCTTCAGTGCTTCTCTCACTGTTAAACCGTGCGTCTCGTAAATCGAACGTCTGTCGGCTAGCATTGCTTGCTGCGGAAATCTGGCGATTTGGGAGGCCATTTCTAATGCTGTTTCTAGTGCCTTTCCGTCTTCAGTTACCCGCTCGCAAAGTCCAATGCCATAGCTTTCATCTGCGCTTACTTTGCGGCCGGTCAGCGCTATTTCGAGTGCCTTTCCCTCGCCTACAAGCCTCGGCAGCCGAACGGCGCCGCCGTCAGTCAGAGGGATACCCCAGCGACGGCAAAACACGCCAAAATACGCGTTCTCTCCCATCACACGAATATCGCACCACATAGCGAGTTCCATGCCGCCTGCAACAGCAGGTCCTTCGATCGCCGCGATGACAGGTTTGCTAAGCTCCATTCGCGTGGGGCCTAGGCTACCCCGAGGGGCTGGAGCGGAGCCCATTGGGAAATCATAGTCACTAAGGTCTTTGCGTTCGTCTGGCGTTAACGAGGCGGCGTACTTTAAGTCCCATCCGGCGCAGAACTCTCTCTCTGTTCCCGTCAGTACAGCAATTTTTGCATCACTCTTTTCGAACGCCTCGAAGGCCGCGACAAGATCATCGGCGGATTGAGGATCCATAGCGTTGCGTGCTTCGGGTCGGTCATGACGGACTACCCAAACTTCATCACCACGTTCGATAATAATTGCCATTTACGGCCTCTTAGTTTCACCTTCGGATACGACACATACTGTGATCGCAGTTATGCGGGGTCAAGTAAGCTCTGGGTGGTGGTCCTCAACGCAGAGAGGCGCTTGGCTGGCTTTAGAACGGTGTCGCAGAGCGCGAATATCCACGCATAATCATGTAACATTGAGTGACTTGATCTTTTTCTCCGTGCAAAACTCGCACGAAAAAACGTTTAAAGCTCAATACAACATTTTTCCCCGCGTTTCTTAAAGCGTGCGGATAATCCGAGTGAGTAACCGTAGTCCTTATGCCCAGCAGTCCTGTATACAAAGTTATTTTTCAGAATGGCAACCAAGTTGTCGAAATCTTTGCGCGCCAGATTTACCAAAGCGATATGTGGGGCTTTATCGAAGTTGAAGAGCTGCTGTTTGGTGAGCGCTCACAAATCCTTGTGGACCCGGCTGAAGAAAAGCTAAAAACTGAGTTTAGCGGCGTTCAACGCAGCTACATCCCTCTCCATTCCGTGATTCGCATTGATGAAGTGGCAAAAGAGGGCGTTGCCAAGATTTCTGACGTGAAGCCTGGCGAGAACACCAACGTTACATCCTTCCCCATGCCATCAGCGCCAGCGAAGCCTCGTAGTAGCGACGACTAAGTAGCGACGACTAAGCAGCGACGACTGAACACTGATTAGGTCCAGCTTGCCTCGGACACGTCCGACTCCCGAAAAAAGACTCGGGTGATTCGCTCGTTCGAACGCATCCGAGTCAAGCCTATGACGTCATCGCTCGTTCGAGTGCATCCACACCCAGTTTGCTTGCGGAGCGGCGCTTTTCCCTGGCACGAGGCCTGCGCGCCCCAGTCGTCGAAGAGCCAATTCCCCAATGCTTTTTTGGCGATCGACGACTGGGGCGTGTAGGCCGATCAGCCGAGCATAAAAACACAGCACGAATGACGACGTGGCCTGAACATGCTCTATTCCCGAAGAAAGCATTGGTTGCTTCTCTCGTTCGAATGAATTCAGGCCACGTCTAGATTCGAGCGTAGTTCAGACTACTAGTTGAAATCGCCGTGCTGGCCCCCATCTACTCTGTCTAAGCAGAGGATTTCTTATGCAAGACGACAAAACAGATGACCAAAGCTCGCCGGGTTTGGATCTGACCGCTGAGATCGTCAACGATCAGGCTGTACTTAAGTCTTCGACCCCCGCGGTCGCGGACGATGTGTTGCCGGAGTCGCTGTATCTGATTCCCGTGCCCCAACGGCCTTTCTTTCCTGGGCAGGTTCAGCCCGTAGGCATGGATCCTGAGCAGTGGAGTGGCACGATTAAAGCCGTGATGGAGAAGTCTAATGGCGTGGTGGGACTCGCCTATGTCGATCCCAGTCAGTTAAACGGCGCCGAACCACAGCCAAAGAACTTTCCGGAGATTGGTTGCGTTGTTCGACTTCATCGGCCGCCCATGGCGGCAGAAAATCCGGGGCAGTTTCTGGCTCAGGGCGTGCGTCGGTTTCGCATCGTTCGCTGGCTTAGCGACAAAGCTCCCTACCGAGTGCAGGTTGAGTACCCAAGGAGCCAAGGCGATCGCGACAGCGATGACGTCAAGGCTTATGCCATGGCGGTTCTACAGGCAGTAAAGGAGTTGCTGCCACTCAATCCTCTATACAGCGAAGAGTTGCGGCACTACATCGCCAACTTCAATCCTAATCAGCCGAGCCTGCTCGCTGACTTTTCCGCTGCGCTCACCTCGGCAAATGGCGATCAACTTCAGGAGATTCTGGAGACATTGCCCCTGCAGTCACGGATGCAGAAGGTACTCGCCTTGCTCGGCAAAGAGCGTGAAGTAGCGCAGCTTCGCGGCAAGATCACGGAGCAGGTAAACGAGAAGGTCTCGGATCAGCAGCGGGAGTTTTTTCTTCGTGAGCAGATGAAGGTTATCCAGAAAGAGCTGGGTATTTCTAAAGATGATCGCACCTCTGATGCCGAGCGCTTTGAGGCGAGATTAGAGTCGCTCGTGCTGCCCGACACTGTTCGGGAGCGTATTGATGATGAGCTGCAGAAGTTGTCGGTGCTTGAGCCTGGTTCACCGGAATACGGAGTGACGCGGAACTATCTGGATTGGGCAACGCAGGTTCCCTGGGGGCTTACCTCCGAAGACAATCTTGATCTCAAGCATGCTGCAAGCGTCCTTGATACAGATCATGACGGCTTAGACGATGTGAAGGACCGTATTTTGGAGTTCCTGGCTGTTGGCTCCTTTAAAGGCGAAATAGCGGGCTCCATTCTATTACTCGTGGGTCCACCGGGAGTCGGTAAAACGAGTATTGGCCGTTCTGTTGCCAACGCTCTCGGGCGGGAGTTTTATCGCTTTAGTTTGGGAGGCATGCGCGACGAAGCCGAGATTAAAGGCCACAGGCGCACCTATGTAGGTGCAATGCCGGGTAAGTTCGTTCAGGCATTGAAAGAGGTGAAGGTGGCCAACCCCGTCATCATGCTGGATGAGATCGACAAAATCGGAGCTTCTTTCCGAGGAGATCCTGCTTCGGCTCTTTTGGAGGTTCTCGATCCGGAGCAGAACAGTGAGTTTCTTGATCACTACCTGGATTTGCGCGTGGATCTCTCTAAGGTTCTATTTATTTGCACGGCAAATCAGCTGGATACTATTCCCGGTCCTTTACTCGATCGTATGGAAACTCTGCGCCTGTCGGGTTACGTGGCGGAAGAAAAGCTGGCGATCGCACGCAATCACCTGTGGCCCAAACAGCTTGAACGACATGGACTGGGTAGTGAACAGCTCAAGATTAACGACCCGGCACTGAAGTACGTGATTGAGTCTTATTGTCGAGAGGCCGGTGTTCGAAACCTGGAAAAGCAGCTTTCGCGAATCATGCGCAAGTCTATCGTCGGCTTTGTGAAAGGTCGCCGTAAAGGGCGGCGGAAGACTCAGAATGAAGCAGTCGAGAAACGACGCATCGGTAAACGAGATATTGATGAATTACTAGGCAAACCATTGTTTCAGCCTGAAAAGCCCCAACGAGGTATTGGCGTAGCAACAGGCCTTGCCTGGACAGCGATGGGCGGAGCTACACTCCCCATAGAATCTTCGCGTATCCACACACTCAATCGTGGCTTTAAGCTGACGGGTCGCTTAGGCGATGTGATGCGCGAGTCAGCAGATATTGCTTATAGCTTTATCGTGTCGCATCTCAAAGATTATCGCTGCGATCCCGACTTTTTTGATACCAGCATGGTGCATTTACACGTGCCCGAGGGGGCGACTCCTAAAGACGGCCCTAGTGCAGGAATAACCATCGCGACGGCGCTGGTATCGCTCGCTCGCAAGGAGCGCATACGTCGTCCACTGGCCATGACCGGAGAGCTAACACTCACAGGACAGGTATTGCCCGTGGGTGGTATCCGCGAGAAGGTTATTGCGGCAAGACGAGCAAAAATCATGGAGCTAATATTGCCCCATGCGAATCGTCGCGACTTCGAGGAGCTACCCGATTACCTCAGAGAAGGCATAAACGTGCACTTCGCGCGCAACTTCCGCGATGTGTTTGAGACCGTGTTTGAGGATCATCGAACCGGCAAGCCGTTGCATTAATTGAAGTTAGCGTTGTGGTGTTGCTGTTCGTGACTACAAGGACTAGTGACGCTAACAGAAGCTCACGGAGCCTCTGCAATCACGATAGCTCTCCGCGGTGCGGGATAGCCTTCCAAGGTTTTCGTCTGATCATCAGGGTCCAAAAAGTTCTCCAGTGACTGATAACTCATCCACTCGGTAGCGCGCTGTTCATCAGTCGTTGTTACCGATTCGTCCACGACCCTAGGGTTTTTCCAACCCAGCTTGGCCAGCCACAAAATGAGCATGGCAGCGCTTGGAATAAACCAAACGTTGCCCATGCGCGCGTAGCGTCCCTGAGGTACCAGGCACTGTTGCTCGTCGCCCTCGATCACCAAGGTTTCCAAAACCAACTGCCCACCACTGCGTAGACTGTCACGCAAGGTCATCAGGTGTTCCATAGGCGAGCGTCGGTGGTAGAGAACACCCATGGAAAACGCCGTATCAAAAGCGTGGAGTTTGGGAGGGAGTTTTTCTATACCGATGGGAAGCACACAAACCGCGGGGTCCTGAATATAGCGCTGAAGAGCTGCAAACTGGATGACGAACAGCGGTGAAGGATCGATCCCTATAACTTCGCTGGCACCGGCTCCGCGAATTCGCCAACAGTGGTAGCCATTTCCGCAACCCACATCCAGCACGCGCCGATTTTCCAAGGGTTCGATATGCTGACTAAGCCGGTCCCACTTCCAATCCGAGTGCCACTCGGTATCGATCGCCACCCCGAACAGTTCGTAGGGACCTTTGCGCCAGGGGCATAGTCCGCGCAGCGTCGTTTCCAGCACCGATAAAGTTGCGTTGTCTATCGCTTGGCTTGCGCGGACTCCCACGCTTGCCGATGTAAGATCGGTATCACCAACGGGAATATCAGGTAGTGAGTCGAGAGCCTTTTCCCACCGGGGGATATCGCCGTGGCGCAGCACCGAAAGTCCCGCCTCCACCTGCTCGGGAAGAAGCATACCCCAGGGCTCCAGAGGCCCGTCCGCCCACCGTTGCTGAATGCCTTGAATGTCGATCATTTGAGGGCAATGATCGACGCAAAGTTAAAGCACTGAAACCACACGTCACTGGAACTGAATCCTGCCTCGGACAGGCGCAGACGATGCTGCTCGATGGATTCCGGGATCAAAACATTTTCAATGGAATCTCGCTTGCCAGCGATTTCCAAATCGCTGTAGCCGTGGGCGCGTTTAAAATCGTGGTGGAGGTCGATGTTCAGCTGATTCAATGAATCATCGGGAAACACCACTTTCTCTGACAGCACCAAAATACCACCGGGCATCAAAGCTTCAGCGATGCGATGCAGAAGTTCACGCCGCTCTTCCAGAGGCACGAACTGAAGGGTGTAATTAAGAACAACCATTGACGCATTCGCGATCTCGCTCTCAAGGATATCGCTCTCTCGAAGATCTACAGCGGTGCTGCCCGCGTCTAGGGCAAGCAACTCCCGACAGCGCGCGATCATTGCCGGCGAGTTGTCTATGCCTACGATTGTGCAGTTGGGTACGTCAATGTGACGCCGCATGGATAAGGTGGTGGCACCCAGAGAGCAGCCGAGGTCGTAGACGCTGCTGTTGGGTTTTGCAAAGCGCCCCGCAAGCAGGCCAGACATAGCGATAACGGTCTCGTACCCGGGCACAGAGCGGCGGATCATATCCGGGAAAACCGATACGACATCGCTGTCGAAGCGGAAGGGCCCGGGAGCGCGCAGGGGATCACTGAATAAGGTATCGGCGCTGGGTTGTTTGGGGGAGTCAGTCACGTAGTGCTTCGCAAGTAGTGCTAGGAAAAATTCTGCAAACAGTATTTCTGGTGGTGCGGGTTCCGCTGGACGCCGCAATCTTAAAAGCGCCCCGATTAGTAGCGGCGCAAAATACCAATCGTCGGCAGTGTGCATGGTAGCATGCGACGCGTTTTCAAAAGCTTGTTCTCTATCGTACAAATCGGGATTTTAAGTATGCAAGGCACCCACGAATACAGCGGCGCAGATCGTAATCAGAATATCCTTATCGATATTAACGGAGAGCTGTTACCGCGGGAAAAAGCGGCAGTGTCGGTGTTTGACTCGGGCTTTGTGCTGGGCGATGGAGTGTGGGAGGGGTTGCGCGTCGAAAGCGGCACTATATTGTTTTTAGAGCAACACTTGGATCGGCTCTATGAGGGTATGCATACCCTGGATTTTGACATTGCCGTTACTAAAGAAGCATTGACTAAGAGACTCTATGCCGCCCTAACTGCGAACGATATGCACGACGGTGTACACATAAGACTGATGGTCTCTCGTGGCGTGAAGTCAACGCCGTACCAAGATCCGAGGATGACCATAACGCCGCCGACGATGGTGATTATTCCTGAGTACAAGACAGCGCTCCCCGAGACAGTCAATAAAGGGGTAACTCTGTTCACAGTACACGTACGTCGTGGCTACTCCGACGTACAGGATCCGACGCTCAATACACACTCTAAACTGAACTGTGTAACAGCTTGTATTCAGGCGGCCAAGGCTGGCTGCGACGAAGCGCTCATGCTGGATCCCCATGGATTTGTCGCTACCTGCAACTCCACGCACTTTTTCATCGTGCGCCGAGGAGAGCTGTGGACCAGCACTGGGGATTACTGTCTCGACGGCATTACCCGGCGCAAGGTTCTCAACGTTGCAGCCGCGGGAGGGATGACGGTGAAGGAACGAAACTTCACGCTGACCGATGTCTATAACGCAGAAGAGGCCTTTGTAACGGGCACCTTCGCCGGGGTGGCGCCGGTACGTGAAGTGGATGGTCGAAGAATAGGCAATGCAGAGCGCGGCCCGGTAGTGACCGAGCTGCAGTCGGCCTATCGTCGTTACGTAGCCGAATACATTGCTGGTCCCGGGCGCTTGCATGCTCGCTCACAGGACTAAGCCGTGAAGGTCACGCGAGTGGCTATGTGGTCGGGGCCTCGCAACATCAGCACGGCGATGATGCGGTCTTTCGAAAATCGCAGTGATTGCGCTGTGATTGATGAACCTTTCTATGCGGCTTACCTTGCTGAAACCGGGCTGGATCATCCGGGGCGAGCAGATATATTGTCCAGCCAGACTCAGGACTGGCAGGAAGTCGCAAAGGCGCTTTGCGAGGATGAGCCAGCAGCGCTTTATTACCAGAAGCACATGACGCAACACATTCTGCCGGACATGGATTTAGCTTTTACCGACGGGTTAAGCAACTGTTTTTTGATACGGGAGCCGCGGAGGATCATCGCGTCTTACGCTCGGGTAAGGAGTGACTTCACCCTAGAGGAGTTGGGGTTTACTCAGCAGGCGGCGTTGTTCGATCGCGAGTGCGACCGTCTTGGGAGGGTACCGCCTGTGCTGGATGCGGCACTGACCTTAGCTGATCCCGCTAGTGTGCTGTCACAGCTGTGTTCGCTGGTATCGGTGCCGTTTAGCGACGCAATGTTGAGTTGGCCGAAAGGACCTAGAGATACTGATGGTGTTTGGGCGCCGCATTGGTACGAGTCAGTCTGGGCGTCTAGCGGCTTTGCTACCTCACCGTCGAAGGCAGATTCTGATGTCGAGCAGGCATTGAGTACACCTCAGGCAGAGATGTGCGCGCAGGCGGAAGTCATGTACGAGCGAATGTTGACCCACGCTTTGCGCGGGTAGAGATACTGTGCTGGTCGAGCGCGGCTACTTGAGAGCTTAGTTTGCGCTGCGAATCCAGAAATTTTCTTCGGCGAGCTGCCGGCGCTGGCGTGCCTGAGGCTGAGGCTGCGCGAAGTATCGATCAACGTCGATCGCCGCATTCGCGGGCTTACGAAACTTGATCGCACCCAGAAACGCCACAAGGCTGTTTGTGTTCCGTGCTGCGCTGTTTTCACTGCTTTTGGACATGACGTTGTACCTTCTAACTATGTGCTCAGGATAAAACTCTGACCTCCTGCAACAAGGAAAAAATCCGCAGAAAAAACGTGAAAAGTGCGCACTAAGCTAGAAACCACATTAGCTTTCAGAATTGTTTGTTTTCTCCGCTGTCAGCCTCGCGTATTCTGCGGGGGTACATTTGCCAGCTCTGTTCAGGAATTTTCGCCATGTTAGAAGCACTGCCCCTCCTTCCCGACGACCCCATTCTTGGCCTTGCAGCCGTGTGTCGCGCAGATGAAAACCCGAAGAAGGTGGATCTCACGGTAGGGATTTACATGGATGAAAACGGCGTTTGCCCCGTTTTTGAGGCCATTCAGCAGGCTCAAAATATGCTGGTCGAACGTGAAGTCAGTAAGGCCTATTTACCGCCCGCGGGTGTCGCAGGTTTCAACCCCGGCATGCAAAAGCTGGTACTCGGTGAGGGCAGTACGGCCTTGGCTGATGGACGAGTTAGCAGTATCCAGGCTCCCGGCGGCTGCGGTGCTCTTCGTATTGGTGCTGAGATCATTCAGGCGGCATCACCCGGTGCTCGGGTTTGGGTGTCAGATCCCACTTGGCCAGTACACATCCCTCTGCTCGGTAGCGTGGGACTGCAGTTCTCTACTTATCGCTACTACGAGCCCCAAACCCACGGCGTAAACTTTGATGCCATGGTGGAGGATCTCAAAGGCGCGGGGGCCGGAGATATCGTATTGCTCCATGGCTGTTGTCATAACCCTTGTGGCGCAGACCTTTCCAAGGAGCAGTGGTCGATAGTTGGCGACATGGCGGAAGCTCAGGGCTTTGTGCCGTTCATTGATTTTGCCTATCAAGGGCTGGGCGATGGTCTCGACGCAGACGCCGCCGGACTCCGCCACCTCGCGGAACGGCTGCCGGAGATGATCATTGCAGCGTCCTGCTCCAAGAACATGGGTCTCTATCGAGAGCGAACCGGCTGTACCTTGTTCCTCGCCAAGGACGGTAAAAGCGCCGATGCGCTTTTGAGTCAGGCGAAGGTCGCTGCCAGACGGGTGTACTCCATGCCTCCGGCTCATGGTGCTCTACTTGCAAGTACCGTTTTATCGGATTCTGCTCTCACCGCTAATTGGCAGTCGGAGCTTCATAGTATGTGTGGTCGTATCAATGGCCTGCGCAGCGACTTGGTGGAGAAGCTGCAGGCTTCCACCGGGCGGGACTTTGAGTTTATCCGCGCTGAAAAAGGGATGTTCTCGTTCTTGGGACTCAGCTCCGACCAGGTGCAAACGCTGCGTGATGACTACAGCGTGTACATGCTGGGCTCGTCACGTATCAATGTGGCTGGCGTGAACGCACGGAACATCGACTACCTAGCCGACTCCATCGCAAAGGTTTTGTAGCGCGGGTCTTCGCGGGTCTTCAGGAATAGAAGGGCGCGGTTGCCTTTTGGCGATGGGCAGACGGCTAGGCGCGTTCTTCCAGTTCGGTCCAACGTTCGATTTTTGACTCAAGCACTTCGCCTAAACCAGAAAGTTCTGCCAGAAGTTCTTTGACGACATCGCTGTCTTGCTCGTAGAACGCCGGATCACCGCACAAGGCTTCTAGTTCCGTCTGGCGAGCCTCCAGGGTTTCGATCTCTCCTGGCAGACCCTCCAGCTCTCTCTGCTCTTTGTAGCTCAGCTTTTTTTGCCCACTGGGCTTTAAAGCAGGTGAGGGGGCGGGTTCTGATACCTTGGGAGCATCATCAGCAAGTTCATGGGGCATCGCATCTAGGGGGAGCAGGCGACCGCCGCGAGCTTCCCAATCGCTAAAGCCCCCAGCGTGTTCTTCGATGTTGCCGTCTCCGGTGAGCACCAAGAGGCTTGTGACGACGTTATCCATAAACGCACGGTCGTGACTTACCAGTAGTACTGTCCCCTTAAACTCCATGAGCAGCTCTTCAAGAAGCTCGAGAGTTTCTATATCAAGGTCGTTAGTGGGTTCATCGAGGACCAGAAGATTAACAGGTTTGCTAAACAGTAGAGCGAGTACGGCCCGGTTTTGCTCACCTCCGGAAAGTGCGCCTACCGGTGTTCTTAGGCGCTGGGGTGAGAAGAGGAAATCTCCGAGATAGGATACGGCGTGTTTTCGTCGACCGCCGATCTCAATAAAGTCTCGTCCACCGCAGACGTTATCGATGAGGTTTTTACTGGGATCAAGCGTTGATCGTTGCTGATCACCGTAAGCGATCTCCAGCTTGCTGCCCAGGCGTACGGTGCCTGTCTCTGGGCTCAGTTCCCCTGTGAGAAGACGAATGAGTGTACTTTTACCGGCTCCATTGGGCCCTACGATACCGACCCGATCACCTCTTTGTAGTAACAAGGAGCTGGGCTTGATGATGGTCCGCCCGCCGAGAACGACGCTGGCCTCGTTGATCTCAGCCACAATTTTGCCGCTGCGCGCCGCGGTATCTACGTTGAGGTTTGCAGTGCCCGTACGCTCGCGCCGTTGGCTTCTTTCTTCGCGCATGGCCTTCAGCGCGCGAACTCTCCCTTCGTTACGGGTGCGGCGGGCCTTAATGCCTTGGCGGATCCACTTTTCTTCGTCGCTTAAACGTTTGTCGAAAAGCGCATTGGCTCTTTCTTCCGCTGCTAGTTGCTGCTCTCGGTGACTTAGAAACCCCTCGTAGCTGCCTTGCCAAACAGTGAGATTGCCGCGATCCAATTCCGCAATGTGATCGGCGACACCCTGCAAAAAACGTCGGTCGTGTGTGATTAACACCAGTGCGCAGCGCAGCCCCGTAAGCTGTTCCTGGAGCCATTCGATAGCAGGGATGTCCAGATGGTTGGTAGGCTCGTCCAGCAAGAGAATATCCGGATCACCCACCAAGGCACGCGCGAGCGAAGCGCGGCGGCGCCAGCCTCCGGATAGGCTAGACATGAGTGTGTCTCGTTTGAGGTCGAGCTGGCTCAGAGTGCTCTCTACGCGCTGACCTAGTTGCCAGCCATCGGCCGCTTCGAGGGCTTGCTGCACCCGCTCCAGTTCCACAAGATCGGCGTCTGCTGATGAGGTTAGCTGCTCAAAGCGCCGGAGGAGGGCGCCGGTCTCAGCGAGACCGTCGGCGACGTAGTCATAGACGCTGATATCGGCGGTGTCCGGCAGTTCCTGCTCAAGCCTTGCGATACGGGTGCCGGGTCGCAACCAGCGGTCTCCGCCATCCAATGCGAGGTCGCCCGCCAAAATCTTGAGGAGGGTGCTCTTTCCTTCACCATTTCGCCCCAACAAACCAAGCCGTTGACCGCTGCTTATTTGCAGGTCAACGGACTCAAGCAAAACGTGAGTGCCGAAGTGTAGATTGGCCTGTTCTAGACGGAGAAGATCCATGAAGCTTTTGCTGTAGAAAATGTGCGCGCATTCTAACGCGCTCAGGGGCGCTTCCAACTAGTTTCTGCGCTGGTGGGCGCGCACCAGCCGATTCGGCTATCATTGCCGCCGCTTTTTTTGGCTGTAGTCGCTCTGAGAGCACAAAAGCCCCAGCGATTCGGCCGCCTTTAGGATCGACATGTTTTCACGCGCATATCAAACACACCACGACCGCCAATTGGCTCTTTGGCTTCTAGCCTGTGCCGTAGTGATTTACGGGATGATCTTGCTCGGCGGTGTTACGCGATTAACTGAATCTGGCCTATCGATGGTTGAGTGGCGCCCCATCATGGGCATCTGGCCCCCCATTGGCGAGGCCGCCTGGTTAGAAGTGTTTGCCAAATATCAGCAGTTCCCCGAGTACCAGAAGATCAACCAAGGTATGGATCTCGCTGAGTTTAAGGTGATATTCATGTATGAGTATCTTCACCGCGTACTGGGGCGGATTATCGGTTTGCTGTTTGTTCTACCTCTGGCTTTCTTTGCCCTACGAGGCGTGATTCGCCCGGGTTTGATGCCTCGACTGTTAGTGCTCCTTGTACTGGGTGGTTGTCAGGGCTTGTTAGGTTGGTACATGGTCAAGAGCGGCTTGGTTGATAGGCCCAGTGTGTCTCAATACCGGCTGACGGCCCATCTTGGTCTTGCTGTTGCACTCTACGCAGCGATCGTTTGGCAGTTTCTCAATTTGTGGCCCAAAGCAAATAGTGCATCCACTCGCGGAGCATTGCCGTCCATGCAAAGTGCCGCGAGGTGGTCGCCTCTGTTGGTGGTGTTGGTGTACCTCATGATTCTATCGGGCGGATTAGTGGCGGGAACTGACGCGGGCTATTCTTATCCGACCTGGCCGAACATGGGGCCCGGTTTTGTTCCTCCTGGTTTGTACGCCGGTACCCCCGCTTGGTTAGCAGCGTTTGAGGATGTGACCACAATTCAGTTCAACCACCGTATGTTCGCCTATGTGCTGCTGCTTTTAGTCGGTGGTTTTGGACTGCGTTTGGTGCTGCAATCTGCAGACGGATTCATGCGTGGAGCGGGAGTTGCTGTCATCGCCGCCTTACTGCTTCAGATCACCTTGGGGGTCAGCACATTACTCACTCGCATGGCGATACCTGTGGCAGCAGGGCATCAGGCGGGAGCGATTTTCTTGTTAACGGTGTTGTTGTTTACCGTGCACGCGCTTCGACGACGAACGATTGTTACCGATAACTAACGACGAGGAAGCCTTTAAGAGCTTCTGCGCCCTCGCAACGTATGACGTGAGGAATGTCAGCTCGATAATGAGCTGTGTCGCCCGTCAGTAACGCGACTTCGCTGTTTCCAGTGCGGACGAGCGCAGAACCTTGGGAGACCGAGAACATTTCTCGGGTGCCTTCGAAGTGTGCAGCGCTGGCAAGCTCGGCACCGGGCTGTAGAGTAATTACATAGAACTCAATGTTTTTTTCCAGCTGCAGGGGAGAGAGCGTGCGTAGCTCACACTCACTGTCGGCACGAAACACGGTCCCGGGATCGTCGCCACGTACCACATCGATGCTGGCGCTGGCATTAGGGTCGTCTACCAGTTCTCCGATGCTGATGCCAAAGGTCTGCGCGATGCGCTGGGTCACGGCTAGTGTCGGGTTGGCTTTGCCCCTCTCAATTTGGCTCAGCATCGATCGACTGACCCCCGATGCAGCGGCGAGTTGCTCCAGCGTCATGGACTGTAACTGTCGGAGCTGGCTGACGCGCTCGCCTAGGAGCCTACTGGTTGAATCTGTCATCAGCGCATTATATGTGCGTAACCTACCAGCAAGACAGCGCTTCGCGAGCTTTGATTCTCGGCGAGACGGCAGCACGTATTACTTCGCGTCGCGCTGATGCGCTCCTGACTGCTGCGCAGCACGCGCTGCCGCCTCGCCTTGGCTCAGAGCGTGCTCCGATGCTAGATGATCAATGCCGAGGCAAAAAAATGCCCGCACGAGGCGGGCATTAAGACTACGGCTGAGGTATCGCTTAGAAGGTGTACTTCAAGCGAGCACCGAAGACCGCGCTCTCTTCGAGATAACGAGAGTGAGATCCAGCGAGTACGGGCGTGTCATAAGACTGCATGAACACTTCTTCATCAAAGATATTACGACCGTAGGCCATGATTTCCCAGTCGCCGGAGCGCAGACCAAAACGGAGGTTTGTTTTGGTGTAAGCGTCGATAACGTCGATGGGATCGTTGTCACCCGCCGAGTTGAACGCGTCGCGGTAGTTGATTTCACCGCCTACGAAGAACTCCATGCTGTTACCCACTGGACGGATGTAATCCCAGAAGAAGGACGCACTGTAATCAGACGCGTACAGTGTTGGTTCGCCCGAAAGCGGGTTGCTGGTTGCGCCTGGCAAGCCAGTACCACAAAGAGGATCCGCATCTAGCTGAATAGCAGTACAGGGGCCGTTATCGAAGTCTCCGTAGGTAGCATCTAGCCACGCAAAGTTGGCGCCAAGACGGAGGTTATCCGTGGCCTGCCACAAGGCATCAACTTCCAGACCGAGAATCTCAGAGCTCGCCGCGTTTTCAACTACGAAACCGATGCCCTGGAAAATAGCTACCTGAAGATCGGTGTACTCGGTGTAGAACGCCGCCCAGTTCAAGGTCATGCCGCCATCGAACAATGTGTGCTTACCACCGATCTCGAAAGCATCCACTTCTTCGTCATCGAACTCGAACTGATCGTTCGGGTTGGTCACGTCGTAACAGGCCGAAAGATCGACAGTGAAGTCCGGCAGGGTTGGCGCGCAAGGGAACGTACCCTGCTGCAGATCACCGGGCTCTCCATCATCTGCCGCTGTGAAGCCGCCTGACTTAAAGCCTTGAGAGAAGCTTGCATACAGCATGCTGTCGTCACTGATATCCCATTGGAGATTAAATGACGGCACGAGAGCATCGGTGCTTCTGTCTTGCGTGTAATCGTAGTTATAAGCGTTAAAGCTCGTGGCCTGAATTAGATGAAGGAAGTAGTTGTCGCTTTCGTTCAGAAGACCAGAGTTCAGATCTGAAAGAAACTGCGTGCTTCGTACGTCCTTGTTCTCTTCCGTGTAGCGCACACCAACGGTGAGGCGCAGAGTGTCGGTAAAGTTAAAGGTTCCCTGACCGAAGACTGCCCAGGAGTCGGAGTCGAGCTGGTAATTGTGGTTTCGGGCGATCTGGTTCATGTCGTAGGCGCCGGCGGTGAGCGCAAACAATAAGTTTTGCGGCAGAACCTCAGGAGGAGGGTTGCCCGGGGTTACGATAGACAGGAACTCTGGGAACAAACCGTCAAAGTTGGTATCGATAGCCACCTGACGCTGAAATTCAAGATCGCTCTGGTCGTAGTAAAGACCAGCAACGTAATCAAAGAACTCGCCGCCCGGTGATGCAATGCGTATCTCCTGGCTGAACTGCTCAAAGGTTTGATCGTCATCCCGAGAAATAAATTGCAGAGGTAACCAATCTACGTCAGCGCCATCTATATATTGGTATTCGGACCATCCGGTAATCGAGGTGACAGTAAGCTCTCCTACCTGCCAGTCAACGTTAAGCACCATGTTCGTGATGTCGTTGTCGGAGCTGTCCGGGTTCAAACCAATGCCGATGCCATCTTCCTGAGAGCGGCCAAAGCCATTGTCTTTGAATACCTCAAATTCGCGACTGGTCTGTTCTTGGTAGCCGGGGAAGAATACATCCATGATGTTATAGGCTGTATCAGCGAATGCACTCCGGTTCGGTACGTTTTCAGCGCGCCCTGCTGCGTCAAGGAACACGGTGCCAGTGGTGGTCGCACCTGTGCGCTCGTAGTCCGATTGGCTGTACTTGAAGTTAACGTTCAAATCATCGGTAGGCTGCCAGTTTAAAGAAAGGCGGTAGGAGAGCTCTTCGACACCACCCTCAGAGGTGCCTAGGAAGGCATTATCGGCAAAGCCATCGGTTTCGCGATACTTCACAGCAACACGGGCGCCCAGCGTATCGGTCAAACCAGAACCTATGAATCCTTCAACGACTCTTCCGTCGAAAGATTCCGCCGAGACCATAACCTCGCCTTCAAGCTCATCGCCAGCGCGAGCACTTGCGGTCGTAATGTTGATCGCACCTGCAACCGTGTTACGGCCAAACAATGTGCCCTGGGGTCCACGCAGAACCTCCACACGCTCTACATCAAGGAATGCTGCACGGTATTGACGTCCTCGGCCCATATACACGCCGTCGATATACATACCGACTGACTGCTCAAAGCCTTGGTTGTTACCAGAGCCTACGCCACGCATGTAGATGTTGGTGTTTACCGGCGCATCGGCGATGTGCAGGTTGGGAACGTAGTCTGCAAGTGCAGCCATATTCGGAATACCCGCATCCTGAATCTTCTCGCCCTGAATGGCGGAAACAGAAATTGGAACGTCTTGAAGACTCTCCGCACGTTTCTGTGCGGTTACGATGACTTCTTCGAGTTGTTGTGCACCGACGGTGAGTGATTGCGTTGCCAGTGATACGGCCGCGATGAGCGGCAGCGTGCGAAAAGTCGCAGACATGGAAAATCCCCTTGTTGTTTTATATTTATGAGTCATCGAGCTGAGGGGCTCTTTAACCTGTCTACGATGCTAGGTAACTTGCATGGTTAAACGCAAGTAATTTTGACTGTAATTTTAACAGGGGTATTGCACCATCACGGTGCGCCTAAAACGCGGTGCGTCTATGAGGAAGCGGCGCGAATAGGATGAGGCGCGAAGCGCTAATCGTTATACCCCGGTGGTGGGACGAATGCGCGATGATGTGTTTCGAGTAAGCGCGCTACCGCCAAGGTGGTTCGATCACCAAGATAGCGACTACTGATTTGCATGCCCACAGGCAGTCCGTCCGCTGTGGTGCCCAGCGGCACAGCAGTGGCAGGCAAATAAGCGTTCAGTGTCAGCCCCGCCCACTTAAGGACATCGGTGTAGGGTCGTTCCACGCCGTTGACCGAGATGACTCTTGCCTGCATGTCAGGATGATGATCATGTTCGAAGGCAGGTACATGGGTACAGGGGCATAGCAGTACATCGTAATCACGAAAGAATGCTTCCCAGGCAACGCGGGTGTGTTGACGAATCTCGTTCTGAACCATCCAGCCCTTGTGATCCATGGCGATACCCCTCATCTGCAGCAAGGCTTCACTGCGATCATCGGGGTCTGCTGCCGCGACTATTTCGCGTGCCATTTGTTGCACCTCATCCGGTGTGTTGCCGCCAATGGTCGACATGAGCAGCTGAAGGTAGTTTTCGTGATTCGCTTGAGGATCTATAGACGGGCGCGCACTTCGATTGACATGGGCGCCGAGGTTCTCGAGAGTTTTCGCGGCGCTTTCTATATGTTCTGCGATCGCGGTGTCTACTGGGCAGAAGTCATCGTCTGCCCAAACGGCGACCCGAAGATGAGATGCGTCGCGAAAGCTTGGCGTTGGTAATGCCGGTAAGGGGTGAGCCGTGATATCGGGTGCAGGGCCGGCAAGCAGGGCGAGCGCTTGCTCAAGATCGTCAACGCAGGTTGCGAGGGGGCCCGCACAGGATAAGTCGGGCTCGGAGAGCACGTGGTCACCGGGCGGTAAGTGGCCACGTTTGGTAATCAACTCGTAGCTGCTTTTATGGCCGAACACGCCATTAAAGTGGCTGGGCGTTCGAATAGAGCCACCGATGTCACTACCTAGCTCTAGTGGAGTGAGTCCACTAGCCAGCGCCGCAGCGGCTCCGCCAGAAGATCCGCCGCAGGTGCGTTCTACATTCCAGGGATTGTTTGTGACGTCGTAAATTTCGTTAAAGGACTGCAGATCTGCGCTCATGAAAGGCACGTTGGTTTTGCCGAAGATTATTGCTCCCGCGTCTACTAGTCGTTGTACAGCAATCGCATTCTTCTCGGGAATGAAGTCCTTGTGCTCGGGGATTCCTCCAACGGTCACCAAACCTTCGGTGCACCAAGCATCCTTGATCGTCATTGGTACGCCGTGGAGTGGTCCCCAATCTTCATTTTCTGCTACAGCTTTGTCTGCCGCAACGGCGCGAGCGAGCGCGCGGTCGGTATCCAGAGCAACCACAGCATTAATAGCTGAATTGAACTGTTCGACGCGATCGAGATAGAACTCAAGCACCGTGACAGCAGATAGCTTGCCCGCCTTGATATCCTGCGCGAGTCCAAAAGCGCTGCGGTAGAGTATGCTCATAGCTGTATTTCCAGTCGTATGTTGACGAGGTAAAAATGCGTACGCGAAAGCTTATCGCTTGTGTGCTGATCGGGCTATACCCTTTTTTTGGCAGTGCAATTCTTCGCGCACAAACTTGTCCGCCGGCGGAAGGCGTTGCTCTACAAGTGCTTGGTTCCGGCGGGCCTATCGCGGACGACGCTCGGGCTTCCAGCGGATACCTAGTGTGGATAGACGGTCGCGCTCGTGTTCTGGTAGATCTGGGCGGTGGCGCTATTCTTCGTTTTGCGCAGGCGGGTGCATCTTTCGCGGACCTGGACGCCGTTCTCTTATCGCATTTACATGCAGATCATTCTGCGGGGCTACCGGCGCTCCTTAAGTCAGGGTACTTCGCACAGCGCAGTCGTCGTTTAACCGTTGCGGGGCCGTCAGGGGGTGGCAATGCAAAGGTTCAATTCCCATCCCTCGATCAGTATGTGGATAGTCTGTTGCAGGCCGGTTCGGGTGCCTACGCATACCTGAGTGATTATCTCCAAAAGGAAGCGGGTGCGCCGTACTTACAGCTCGAGACGGTTGTGAATGAGCCAGGTAGGGAAGCGTTAATCCCTGTGAAAGATGCACAAAGCAATGTGAGCATTCGCGCGCTGTCTGTGTCTCATGGCCCTGTGCCGGCGCTGGCCTATCGCATTCAGACATCGAACCGCGTTGTGGTATTCGCTGGAGATCAAGATGGGCGCACAGTCACTTTCCCGGACTTTGCCAAAGAATCGGATGTGTTGGTACTTCACATGCCTATCCCGGAAGGCGCGGGTCCAGGCGCCCGCGCTCTGCACGCTACGCCATCGCGACTGAATGAAGTGGCTCGCGACGCTGGCGCAAAGGAAGTAATACTCAGTCACTTTATGGCTCGATCCTTGAGGGATATAGAGTCCAACGTTGCCCTGATTGAAGCGAAATTTCCTGGGAGGGTGAGGGTGGCTGAAGACCTCGACTGTGTTCCGATAACAGGGGGATGACAGTAACAGGGCTTTTAGGGGGGGGGAATCGGGTCATAAAAAATTCACATAAGAGGGCTTGCAGGTCATAGGAGCGTCATGATCCGAGCCTAGAGTTCGCAGTATGAGCGTTCTCGAAACCATTCAGGACTACGATCAGCGGTCGTTACTGCTGTCGCAGCATTCGCGAAGCTGGGCCGCTCGTTATCGTAAGCCCATATCAAAGAGTGCTGACGGTCATCTCTATTTATTAGTGGGTGGCGCTTTGGGTTTGTTTATGGAGAGTGGAACCCAGTTTCTGACACTTATGCTGGTGGCGTTTACCGTCGAACGGGCACTCTACTGGTCTTTGAAAAATAGCTTAAAGCGGCGTCGGCCCGCAGCCGCATTGCCTGATTTTCAAAGCCATATCATTGCCTCGGATGAGTTCAGCTTTCCATCGGGGCACACCTGTGCCGCATTTTTGTTTGTAACTCTTCTGATTCTACATTTTGGCCTTTGGCTGCTTCCCCTGTACGCGTGGAGTGCATGCGTGGCAATGTCCCGTGTGTATCTTGGGGTTCACTTCCCCACAGACACTGTTGTCGGCGCGGTTTTAGGTTCATCAATTGCGTTGATAACGGCGCAGTGGCTGACTTAATGTTCCAGTCCTTAACATGAAAATACTTTACGGCGTGCAGGGCACCGGAAATGGACACCTCAGTCGTGCTCGTGCCATGGCCCGGGCGTTCGCCGCGCGGAACCTCGACGTAGACTATCTGTTCAGCGGCCGGTCCCTGGACCGATACTTTGATATGCACGTTTTCGGACAGTTTTGTGTACGTGAAGGACTCACTTTCGCTTGTTCTAATGGCAAGTTGTCATATCTGAAGACCTGCGTTGGAAATAACTACGGGCGTTTCCTCCGCGACGTGTTGACGCTGGATCTCAGTGTTTACGATCTAGTGCTCACCGACTTTGAGCCTATCACTGCCTGGGCGGGCTGGCTGCGCGGCAAGACAGTGGTGAGCATTGGGCACCAGCCAGCATTTGATCATCGCGTGCCCATGGCTGGTCATGATCTTCGGTCCCGGTTTGTCATGCGGATGTTTGCTCCGGGGGGTGTTCGCCTGGGTATGCACTGGGACAGCTTTCAGGCGCCCATCCTGCCTCCTATTGTGAACGTGGAGCACGCTGCCGTATCGACCGAGCCTCGTAAGGTCGTTGTATATCTGCCCTTCGAAAATCAACTGAATGTGCAGGCGGTGCTCGCGCAGATCCCGGAGTACGACTTCTATATCTATGCGCCAGATAATTTGGCGTCCACGCGCGGTAACCTACATCTATTGCCCACATCACTTAAAGGCTTTCAGGACGACCTCTCTACCTGCGCAGGAGTGATTTGCAATGCCGGTTTTGAGCTGTCCAGTGAGTGCATTGCGTTAGGTAAGCGTTTACTGGTGAAGCCGTTGGATAGGCAGATGGAGCAGTCATCAAACGCTCTTGCATTGAGCCGGCTCGGCTACGGCGAAACGCTGGAAAACCTGCAGATTGATCAGATACGTAAGTGGCTAGGCTCCAGTGATCCCGTCCAAAAGGTGCGCTATCCGGACGTTGCGAGTGAGGTAGTGAAGTGGCTGTGCGACGGGAATCTTCAAGAGGCTTCTCAGCAAGACCTGAGCGATAGGCTCTGGGACAAAGTGGTTGTTGAATTTTGACCTCTGCGAGGTGATTGGCGGGGTTTTTTAGCAAAGAACCGGGGCGCTCAGCTCGATTTTTCGAAATACCCAACCAAAATGATCGGGTTTACGTATAATACGTCACTATCGAATTTGGCCCTCCTACCCTATGGTCGACAAACACATCGCAGCTGAGAGCTCGCTTTCATCGCTGTTTAGGTTTTTCATCGGTATTTTGGCGCCGGAGCGCAGCTATTACGCTCTGGCAATCATCTATGGCATTGGCATTAGTCTGTTGTCACTGGCGACTCCTGTGTCTGTCCAGATGCTCATCAACACTGTCGCGAACATCGGACTGACTACGCCGCTAGTCGTGTTGTCCCTGACCCTGTTCTTCTTGCTCATGCTTGCGGGTGGATTGAACGCACTTCGCATTTACATCATGGACGTTTTCGGTCGGCGGTTTTACGCCCGGATGGTGTCCGAGATAGCGCTGCGAACGGTTTATGCTCGCAACCCTTACTTCGATGATCGCGGCAAGAGCGCGCTCTTTAACCGCTATTTCGACATCATTATCATCATGAAGATGCTGCCGAACTTGCTAGTGGGTGGTTTCACAATCATATTGCAAACGGTGGTGGGTTTTCTGCTGGTATCGTCCTATCACCCCTTACTTCTGGCATTTAATGCCGGAATTGCTCTGCTAATTTGGATGGTATGGTTCATCTGGGGGCGTCGCGGCATCCGCAGTGCCGTCGAGCTTTCGCACCGGAAACACTACAGTGCTTCGTGGCTAGAGTCCCTCGGCCATGCCAACGGCTTTTACAAAAGTGAGATGCACATTTCCGAGGCACTGCGTCGCACCGACGAAGTCACCGCTTCTTATATGGAGCAACATCGGCAGCACTTTAGGCACCACTTTTCTCAGACCCTGAGCTTTTTGTTTATCTATGCTGCCGCGAGTGCCGCGCTTCTTGGCTTGGGTGGCTGGTTGGTCATCATTGGCGAGTTGTCTCTAGGGCAGTTGGTTGCAGCAGAGCTCGTACTTTCCGTCGTGTTCTTGGGCGTGTCCCAAATGGGCATCTATCTCAGTTATCTCTATGACGTTTGCGGTGCCGTGGACGAGCTGTCGCTGTTTTTTCAGGTTGAGCAGGACATGCCCACGGGCGCGCACAAGCGTATCGATGGGGATTCATCGTTGAGCTTTAGCAAGGTGGTCGTCGCTCCTTCTATTACTCTGGACTTTAAAATTCCCGCACGCTCCCGTGTCTGCGTCTACGCCGATAGTCATCGTGCTCAACGCGTGTTCACCAATCTCGTGCGGGGTCATGAAGCACCGGATAGCGGCTACATCGCGGTGGGCGGCATGGATCTTCGAGAGTTGAAGGCTTACGAGAAACGCCAAGAAATCATCATGCTGGACCGCCCGAATGCTGTGGAGACAAGTATTCGTGAGTACCTGCGCTTGTCTGCCTCGAGTGCCGAAGCCGTGGATGTTATGGAGGTACTCGAAATTGTGGGTCTCGCGGAAACCGTTACACAGCTTTCCCAGGGCCTAGACACAGAGTTGGTGGGTACCGGTTGGCCGCTTTCTATCGTAGAGACTATGCAGTTGAAGTTGGCCGCTGCGATCATTTCGAAGCCACGAATTTTGGTGCTCACGCAGGCCTACGACGGCATGCCGGAGGTGTTTTTGCTCCGCGCTATGAACGCTCTTCAGGAACGATGCGAAACCACGATCGTCTACTTCACCTACGAGAATATTGATTTAGGCTTCGACCACTACCTGCAGTTGGGCTTTGAGCAACAGGTGATGGTGACTGACTACGAATCGCTCTGTGATCTTATGGGGCTCGAAGAGCATCCCATGCGCAGTCCTCTATCGATTTACGGCGAAAACGCCGCCGAATTGAACGAGGAGCAGTAACGATGCCTGTGTTCAACTATCACAACGAAAAGTTCACGGCTTTGAACGCTATTGGTATACCCCGAGTCGCGCGGGCCGTTGGTTTTGGTCTATTGTTTTTCTTCGTTGCAGTGGGTTTGTTCCTCACGTTTGTCCCTTGGGTGCAAACCGCAAGCGGGCCCGGCAACGTGACTGCCCTTAATCCTAACGATCGCATGCAGGAGATTAACGCCCTTGTGCCTGGCCGAATTCAGGAGTGGTACGTGCGCGACGGTTCGCGGGTAAAAGTAGGTGACCCCATCGTACGTATCGTAGATAACGATCCTAAGTTATTGGAGCGACTGCAGGCGGAGCGGGGCCAGGTGTTAGCCAAGCTCACCGCAGCAGAGACAGCTTTGGAAATAGCTCAGATCGACAAGCGCCGCATGGAAAATCTGTTTGACGAAGGTCTGTCCGCGCGCCGGGAGTTTGAGCAAGCCCGTATCAGAGTGGAGCAGCTCCGGGCCGATGTGGCCTCGGCCGCAGCTGAATTGAGCCGGGTTGATGTCAATCTCTCCAGACAGTCGGTACAGATTGTGCGGGCGCCCCGAGACGGCACTATATTGCGGGTGAATGCCGGTGATGCCGCTACCTTCATTAGTGCGGGGCAGGTGGTAGCCACCTTTGTTCCTGATAACGCAGAACGCGCTATCGAGATGTATGTTGATGGCCGTGACATTGCACTGGTTCGTGATGGTGCAAAAGTACGTATCCAGTTTGAGGGCTGGCCGGTTATTCAGATTAGTGGCTGGCCGTCTGTGGCCGTGGGTACCTTCAGTGGACATGTGATTGCCATCGACCCTACAGCGCAGAGCAGCGGCCGGTTTCGAATTCTTGTAGAAGAGGATGAAGACACGGGCACCGCCTGGCCTGATCGGCGTTTTGTTCGTTTTGGCTCAAAGGCGCGTGGCTGGGTGCTTCTTGAAGAGGTGTCCGTAGGCTATGAGATTTGGCGTCAGCTGAATAACTTCCCGCCGAATTTTCCGGGTCAAGGTGATCCTTTGGTGATGCCAAGCCAGTGATTCTTCGCGCGTTTTTACTACTTGCCCTTTCGGTTGCTCCGGCACTGCGGGCCGACGTCCCCGCCGCAGAGATGCCTCTGCTGCCAGAGGAGGTCCTAGCTGCCTCTGAAGAGCATTTTCCGTCCATTCTTAAAGCGCTGGCGCAGCGGCAGGCCGCATTGGGACGGGTGACGGAATCGCTAGGCGCCTTTGATTTGGTGTTCGGTGCCGATGGCTTTGATCGGGTCGACGGTTTTTATGATGGGACGGCTATTGGAGGCAAGGTTATTAAGCCGCTGCGGCCTTTGGGTGCACAGCTCTATGGCGAGTATTCCTTGTCCAACGGTGACTTCCCCATTTATGAAGACGAATACTTTACGAACAATGGCGGTACTGCAAAGCTCGGAGTTTTATTCAGCGTCTTTCGCGATCGCGACATAGATTCACGACGCTTTGGTCAGATAGATGCAGAACTTGCGTTGGTGCAGGCTGAGCTCGATGTATTACTGACCAAAGTCGGCGTTCAGCAGCGTGCCTTGGCTGCCTACTGGCGCTGGGTGGCAGCCGGCCAGGAGCTGGCCGTTTACGACAACCTCCTGCGCATCGCCTTGGAACGGGAGACAGGACTCGAGCGCGAAGTCACCAGCGGTCGGCGGGCGGCCATTTTTATCACCGAGAACCGACAGAATATCACCCGACGACAAACCCTTATGACGGGGGCTCGACGGGACTTTGAAGTGGCTGCCAACCAGCTGGCCTTTTATCTTCGCGACGAAACAGGGCAGCCACTTACGCCGGATGTCCAAAGGTTACCAGCGGAAGAGCAGTTTGGTGTTTTGCCGCCGGTTCCCACTATTGCCTCATTGGATGTACCTGCGCTTCTTGAGCAGCGCCCCGAGCTGCGCATTCTGCAAACGGGGGCCGAGCGGGCGTTGCAGAAGATTGCACTGTCAGAGAATGAGTTGAAACCCAGGTTGGATTTGAACCTTGAGCTTGCCGAAGGCATTGGATCTATTGGTGAGGGCGGAGCCTCACGAGATGGGACCGACGCAATTGTAGGGTTCACATTTACTGTGCCTTTAGAACGTCGTCAGGCGAAAGGTAAAATCACCCAGGCTCGCGCTGAGCTGGAGTCTTTGCGTCAGGACCAACGGCGCCTTGAAGATCAGGTTGAGATTGAGTTGCGCAACATACTTCTTGAGCTCGATACTGCCAGAGAGCTCATGGAGCTTGCCAAACAAGATGTAGAGCTGTCCGAGACGATGCGACGAGCAGAAGTCAGGCGCTTTGAGCAGGGGGCGAGTGACTTCTTTCTCGTGAATATTCGGGAAGAGACCGCAGCAGACGCTCGTGTGCGTTTCTATACGGCGTATCAGCGGACTCGCGTGGCGCAGGCGAACTTCGATGCCGCCACAGTCAACCTATCTCGCCTGGGAATTGACGAGGGCTTCTAGAGAGTCTTGCTGCTCGACTAGCCGCTTAAGGCGTCTACCATCGACTGAATTTCTTCTTCGTTCTCTTCAAGAACCTGAACGAGGCTTTCGCTGTCCATACGCAGTCTCGCCAGTGCATCCAAATCGCCCAGCTCGCTGGCTACGTTTACGCCCGCGCGCGACAGAATATTTGCAATGAACAGGACGTCGCTCACATCCGCCGACGAGATGCGATCCCGTTCCTTAAGCTCTTGCTCATCAACACCGATGGCGATGGACTCGGGGAAATTCCAAGACTCTATGATCGCGCGAGCGACACCTGTGTGCCACTGCGACATCAGAGTATCCAGCGCTTCGCGATCAGAGAAGAGCTCGGGATGGTCTGCGGCCTTTGTGAGAATGTAGAACTTGCCTACCGCATGGAGGAGTCCGGCGAGCATTGCCTCATCGGGCTTGCCCGCAAACTTGCTGTACTTGCCCAGCACATAGCATAGCGACGCCACTTTGACGCTGTGCTGTCGAAGCTCGTTTAAGTCTTTGATAAATGGGCTTCCCGCGGGAAAACTAAATGCTTCTCTTGCAGCAAAGGACACCGCGGCATTCTGCACCATATCCATCCCAACGCGGGAGATCGCGGTGTTGATATCTGTCACTTCCATGGGGCCTCGGCGCATCATGGCGGAGTTAGCCATGCGCATGAGGCGAGCAGCGAGTGCCGGCTCACCGGCAATGATTATTCCCAGGGCATTGATATCAGATTCGGGGTCAGAAACGCAGCGTTGAACGCGCATGGCAGTGTCTGGAAACGGAGGAAGATCAAATTCTCCCGCAGCCAGTTCAGTACCTAGTTGGCGAACAAATTCAAAGGCCGGATTACTCATCGTCGCTGTCTCTTCCTATATCAATCTTTCTGTATTAATATTTATATTCTGGTCACTCTGGTATTTCTATGTCAGATCGATAGCCGACAAACCGCCCAAGTGTAGCAGTTTTGCTGCGCCACGAGTGTGGTGCGGCCGGCGGTAAGTGTTAGCTATTGGCCATCCCGTCTAGAGTTTCGTCAGCCCAGAGCGTTGCTATTTGATGCAGCTCTGCGACCTTTGGAGGCTCAATCTCAAAGGCCTCAAAACCTGATAACTCGCCACGTTCAAGAGCTTTTGCCAGCGCAAGACATTCGCCCTTGGTACCTTCGTGATTGCACAGCGCGTCTCGCAGATCTTCAGAGAGAGCGAGTGTGTCCAGGACCTCAGATAAAGGCGCATCCATTAGAGCGTCAAGCACTGAGAAGAGACCGACGGTAAAAAAGGCATCAATCCCTTCTTGGGACGCTTCCTCTGCCATTAACTCCAAAAAGCGGGCGCGTACCAGGGTCATGGTGATTAGCTCCCCCGGCTTGTCGTCCAGTCTTGCCATGATAAGGAGAGTGACCCATCGTCGAATGGTTTCGCGACCGATGTAGATCACAGCCTCCCGGATAGACTCTATGCGTCGACTCAATCCTGCGGCAGGAGAGTTGGCGTAGTTCATGGCACGTACGGAAATAGCGACGTCTCGACTCACCAATTCGCTTAAGGATTCAATGTCTGTTTCTGGATTATTGATTTGGGACATGAGCTGCATCACAGCCAGTTTATTGGCCGCAAGCCTTTTACCTGTGACGACCTTGGGTTTGGCAAAAAAGTAGCCTTGGAAATAGTCGCAGCCAAGTTCTTTGAGCGTTTCGAATTCTTCGTTCGTTTCGACTTTTTCTGCCAGTACTTTCACGCCTAGGTCCTTTAGGCGACTGACTTCTGCATTCCAGTTCTCTGGCGGTATGTCGGGGATCTCAAGTTTCACAATCGCGACGTGAGCGAGCGCAGCATCAAATCGGCTGTCATAGACGAAGTCGTCAAGGGCTAGGGTGTAGCCTCGCTCTCCTAAAACTTGCATGCCTCCAATCACAGCATCATCGATTTCTACATGCTCCAAGACCTCGAGCACGACGTTGTCTGGTTCAAAGGGCAAAAGTTCCGGTTCGGAAAGAAACCTGCGAGGCAAATTTACAAACGCGGGGCGATCACCCACAAGCTCTTCCAGCCCAACCTCTTCGCTGATGCTAAGCACCTGCGCGGTAGCAAGATCATCATCAAGGTCTTGGGGCGCAGCCCCTGTATCAGAGTTACGAAAGAGTAGCTCGTAGGCGAAGAGCTTTAAGTTCTGATCGAAAATTGGTTGTCGAGCTATAAAAAAGTCGGACATTTACCGCGGTCCTTAACACAACTGAAACGTCACTGGTTCTTTCGCGATGGCAGCTTACCTCACTGAGATCACGTTCGAGTTAAGCCTATGGTACCGATAACTTGAGTTGGAGGCACGAAGCCATCGTTTACGGCAAAACCGAAGTGGGTCGTTAAACCTAAGCGCCAGCAGAGTCGCCGCAAAGGACAAGAGAAGAGGGCTCGAGGGAGCCGTCTTGCCGGTAGCCAAAGGCCTCGAGGCTCTTGCCAGCGATGCGCCAGGCGACTCGCGCCTGAGAGTTTGATAGTGCTTCTCTCCATTCTCCGCTACTGCCCTTGCGAATCTGATGTTCAGCTTCCTGGCCTGGGTTCCTCCCCTTTGTGACAGTCGCGAAGTCTGTTGCCGTCTGCACGCTGTCGATCACATCGGCACTGGCATCAAGACCCAAATCAAGAAACAGGGCCTGACACACCGTTGTAAAATTTTGCTGCAGGTCCTCATAGCGCAGTACGGTGATGTCTCCGCGTCGAGCATGTTCTGCGAGTTTAGCTGCGCGCATGGACCAGCCAACAATGCGGCGCAGGTAGCTTGCCTGATTGGTTTTCCATGGAGCCTCACGTTTACGCATCAATGTTTCAAAGTGCTTTGCAGAAATGGCGGCATCGCGTCCGTCCCGAACGATGGCGACAATCCGGCTTCCGGGGGACGCATCTTTCAAAGCCTGGATCTGCAAAAGCTGATCTGCCGCTTTAGTAGCTATTTTGGTGCCAGGTAACGTTTGAGCGCGCAGGCACTCGAAAAACTGTCTTGGTAGTTGTTGTGGCTCGGATGTATCCCTAACGGCCTCCATAAGGGCCAGGAGGTCACCGCGACGGAAACTCTGCACACCCAGTCGGTCGGTGATTCTTCTTGGATCGATTAACCCGGAGTCGGTTGGCCTCACTCGGTAGCCACTTAACTCCAACAATTGATCAAGAAATTTTTCCAAATCCGTGGTGCTCAAGCGTTCCGCTTTGTGCTGACGCTCTACTCCCATTATGGGGATCCAGCCTCGACCCATGAAAATTTCCCGGAAGATCATTTGTGAGCTTCGAGGCGTGGCTGCCTCGCGGCGCTTCATCCAACTATCATCGTCAGGACGAGGATTAAGGTAGTCCAGAGCCGTATAGGGGAGGGTGGTGAGTGATCGGCTTAGTGCATAGGTAGCGCGAAGTACGTCGAACTCGCGCCACCCCACGACTTCCGGATGTGCGGCGAGCATGTGTAGCAGCCAGGAAGTTCCACATTTATACAGGCCAACGACATGGATCATGTCTCGATGATCATGCCTCGAGGGGCTGCTCTGTGGCGAAACGCTCATCAGTAGAGGGTGTGTTTACTTATTGGGTCAATGCGGATCATACGTTAGTCCCTCAGCCGGTGCGCTGCGAAGAACTCAAAGGATTTGCGAATTCTCTATTGCAAATAAGAATCATTATCGTTAAATTGTAGCGCAATGACGAACTAAGTCGCCACATCAAGATGAATGTGGTCACCCTGGAGGCGTTGTGACCGAAAACTGGCGAGCGACGGATCAGCTTAACGCTTGTAATCGCGGTGGTAACCCGCCAGCGGTCAGGGCGCTAGATTTCATGTGTTCTGAGTCCGCGCGCATACGATGCTCGATCAGTGAGTCGGTGCTTATCGACTTGCTTCAACGAGGCTTTGTGAAGGCCGAAGAGTTGCGTTGCACCGACGATGCATCAGCGGCTCAGCTAAAGCGGATGGTGCTTATAAGTTGTACAGAACAAGGACTAGTCCAAGCTTTGCCAAGTGAAGGGTTACGCGAGCCTGAGAGCTCCCCGTAACCTTATTTATGCAATCGAGAGATGGTTGACTTGCGAGTGGCAAATGTAGAGAATTCGCGTCCCCCGCAATGGGGTAGCAAGAATTCGTGGCTACGTAGCTCAGCTGGTTAGAGCACAGCATTCATAATGCTGGGGTCGGTGGTTCAAGTCCACCCGTAGCTACCAACTTTCCTCTTTATTTTCAATATCTTACAGCACCCTCAAAATTCGTCAATAGGCCTTTTCGAGGGCTGGTGACCAAATGGTGACCATATGGTGACCACTTTAAAAAAGTGACCCCAACACCGACTCATGCTGTAGTCATAATCTTTTTCTCGCTAGTGGTGACCATCGGTGACCAAAATCCGTCAAATGACCCCAGCATTTTGAGTAGTTCCGTCGGCGCTTTTTGATTCAGTCTTAGGCCAACGCTGGCTTCTCTGTGGTCACGGTGACCGACGTTAGGGCTCTACCCACTTAACGGGGGATACACGGCTCTACCCACTTAACGGGGGATACACCGGTTTTCACTAAACACGGTTGATAATGCCATCCCATCCACAGTGGGTTAAGACCCGCAGTCGATAGTTTTCAAAATTTCTAAATCCATAGGCTCGGCGGCTCATCATTTCCATCTTGTTATGGAAGCCCTCGGTGATGCCATTCGTCTTGGTAAACCGCCACATGCCAACGATGGGTTCCAACCAGGATTTAAGCGTTCTTGCCAATCGATGAAGCGGGCTAGCCGCCAAGTCTTCGATCAATGAGAGCAGCTGCGGCAGCAGCTGCTTTGCCTTTTTGCGATTCAAGGATTTCAGTAACAGCAGGCGATTGAGCTGCTGCTTAGCTCTGTACAGCGCCTTGAGCACGGGATAGTCGTCCAGATATCGGGCAAGATTCTCTTTTTGCTCATCCGCAAGACGCCATTCATGTCGCCGCATGAGGCTGATCAGCCCGCGATGCTTGCGCCCCTCGGGATCGTAGTTTTGCCACGCCTTCAGCAGATGCTGATTCACGAGTCGAATCACGTGGAACCGATCAGCAACAATCGTGGCGTTAGGGAAATATCGACGCACGATACTGCGGTAGGTTTCTGACAAGTCCATGACGACCACCTGGACGTTTTCTTTACCCGGTAATGCCTTTAAATAACGTCTCAAACTCAGTTCTGAACGTCCCAGCACCACATCAAAAACCTTATGGTTCTTGAGATCTACCATCGTGGTGGCGTAGCCGCGCTTGCGGCTAAAAAAGTGCTCATCGATACCCAGCACACGCGGGCAGGGGCGATTAGACATCTCTGATAGCCTAAGTCGGCACTGGCCTTGATACCAGCGCTCGACGGTTGCCGGGCTCATGTCATGTGTTCGTGCGAGCTTACGCTGCGTCACGCCGCCATCGTGGGCCTCAAATACTTCAAGACGGAAGGCGTCCGACGATCGATAGCGGGGCCTGACGCCCTGAAACCGGTGACGAAAGTATCGCCCGCATTGCAGGCAATGATATTTAGGCGTCTTCAGGTGCAGCGTCATCACCTGATTGCCCTGGCGTGTGTGTTTTAACGTGCGCTCGTGGGTCGCCTTAATCCTGACTTTGGGATGCTGGCAGTGGATGCACGATGGGCGACGCTTGGGTCTGGCATAGACCTCGATCGAATCGTTGCGATCAACGCGTTCGACCTCCAGCTCGGGAAGGCCTAATATATTTCCTGCGTGGGACATCGGGGGTTTCCTCATTAAACGGACTTCGCAAATTCAGTTTAATGATCCCCGGTGTCCCCCGTTAATGATGAAGAGCCGACGTTAGCTGTCTGCGTCTGACTGGTCTTTGTGCTCCTTACGAACCTCTTTCGCGCTAGTCCCGATTGCGTTTCCCGACCTCCTGCAAACCTAACATCTTATGCTTCTTCGGCCCTTCGGGTCCGCGCGCCGCGCACAACCTGCGGTTGCGCGCGGCGGGTTGTAATGGGGGAGCAATGCGGTTTTTCTCCCTTTGGCGGCTTGAAAAGCGTTTTCGCTTGACGCTGTTTTCCCTTCGTCCAGCAGGAATCTGACCCACCGGTACGTTCATCTCATCGGCAGGAAATCCGTAGCGCAGTGCTCGGATAGGCCGAATCTCGGAGACGGACCTATGGATGCAGCAACGACTTACCTCACCACTGAGGAACTCTCTTCGCGCATTAAGTACGACGCGCGAACTATTCGAAACCAGCTGAAGGACTCTGTACTCCTTGAGGGGGTGCACTACATTCGGCCGTTTGGTGGGCGGAAGATCCTGTACCTCTGGGAGCGTATCGAAGAGGACATGCAGCGGCCCAGTCACGTAGGCCAGCTCATGGCCGGCATTCAATAGGAGGTCGGTCATGGGATCTATTAACGTTCGCAAAGAGAAGTTGTACTTTGATTTTCGTTACCGCGGCGTTCGCTGCCGTGAGCAAACCAACCTCGCTGACAAGCCCGCCAACCGCAAGCGGATGAAAGACATCTTGCAGCGGATCGAGAGCGAGATCGTGCTCGGCTCATTCGACTATGCGGCGTACTTTCCTGAGTCGCCCAACGCTGCTCGGTTTACCCATCACGATAAGCAAATAGAACAGCGCTCTGCCAAAACGCCAACCTTCAAGGTCTTTGCCGACCAGTGGATGGAAGAGGGACGTATTGGTTGGAAACCCTCGTACATCAATACGCTAGAGCACTCCCTCAGCAAACACGTGATACCCGCTTTTGGATCGGTGCCAGTGAGTGCGATCAGTAAAGAAGACATTCTCGCCTTTCGTAATCAGCTGGCTCGGATTCCCCGCAAAGATGGGTCTGTGGGTCTTTCAGCGGCCCGAATCAACACGGTCATGGTGCCACTTCGCCAGATAATGCGAGAGGCCTCTGAGCGGTTTTGCTTCGATAACCCCTATCAGGGTATCAAGCTACTCAAGGTCCCCCGAACCAAAGTTGAGCCGTTTACGCTGGATGAGGTGAAGGCAGTCCTTGATGGGGTTCGAGAGGACTTTCACCCTTACATGACAGTGCGCTTCTTCACGGGCATGCGTACCGGCGAGATTCACGGCCTGAAGTGGAAATACATCGACTTTAAGCAGCGCATGATCCTGGTGCGCGAAAGCTATGTCGCTGGCGCCATGACGGACACGAAGACGGAGGAGTCGGCTCGGGACATCCCGATGTCGGACGAGGTCTATGCAGCACTGAAGGCGCAGCACAAGCGCACCGGTAAGCTCGACCTCGTGTTCTGCAGCAGTTCTGGCGAGCCCTTGTCGATCAATAACGTCTGCAAGCGTGTCTGGTACCCGCTGCTGGCGCTCTTGAAAATCCCAAGGCGTCCGCCGTATCAAACGCGACACACCGCCGCCACTCTGTGGCTGGCTGCTGGGGAAAACCCGCTTTGGGTGGCCCAGATGTTGGGCCATAGCGACTCGGCGATCACCCACAAACGCTATGCCCGCTGGATACCCAATCTGACTCGCCAGGACGGTTCGGCCTTTGCTGCCCTATGGGCCGCGCACAATCAAAGCAACACTGACGATGACGCCGCTGAAGAAGGAGTTTCGAAATGAGTCATCATATGGATAACGCCTCGCGTTCACGCAAGATTCCCCAGGGCCTTGTTAGTCGCGCATTTCAGGCGGCTGCCGGCGTGCAGACGGCGATCGAGGAGATTGAAAAGGCCAAGGACGCCTTAGCGAGAGCTCAGCGTGCTGTCAGAGACAGGATGATAGACCGGACTCACGCCGAGTCGAACTACAACCGAGAGGTTCGCGCGTTGGCACCGTGGGTATGCCGCTGTTTTCACATCAACCCCGCGACGCGAGAGTTAGTGAATGCCTTGGGCACCCCCAATGAGCGTGACAACGTGAGTGCCGTGTCGCTGTGGATAGATCGATACATCGCGGAAGTCGGCGCCCGGTCACAGCCGCTCACTGATTGTGAGTTATTGGCGTCAATGCGCAATCTCCTGTGCGATTACTTTCCACCGCACATGATGGGTGATCTTGATGACCTGTTTGACGGCATGGAAGAGGAGTAGGACATGGAAGAAATGACCTTCTGGGCAATCATGTCGGGAGTCTATGTGGTCGCCTACTATGTCCGCGATCTGAGACGCCTCCATCAGCGTGTTAAACAACTCAACCCTCAATGTTCTTGCTGGTCGACTTGGCTTGCTCTCGGGTTGAGTAAGCGATTACTGATCTCGACGGTGAGAAGTAGTGTGCAGTCGATGTGCGCGTTGGTGGGGGTGTCGATAGCGAGTGGTGATTTTGATGGTGATAGTTGAACAGAAGAAATTGCGCCGCAATTCACCACATTTATTGACCGGCTGGTTTTTCGTAGTCGAATGCTTTGGGCATGGCGAGGTTGTTGACGTTTTACAGGCTAGGCAAGATAGGGCGGCGGCTAAGCGATTCTTCAAGCGTCTATTGCGCAATAATGGGCGTGAACCCAGGAAGATCATGACCGATAAGTTGCGTAGTTATGGGGTCGCTCATCGTGAGTTGATGCCTGAGACAGTCCACAGTACCGAGCAGTATGAGAATAATCGGGCTGAGCAATCTCAGGGTCTGCCCCGCTTCATGGGCATGAGGCGACTAGAGTGAGAGAGCGGGGTATGCGGCGGTTCAAGTCGATGAAGCAGGCCCAGGGGTTTTTGATTAGTTACGCCGCTGAATCCAACTTCTTGCATCTGGGAAGGCACCTAATCAGGGCTAAGCATTATAGAGATCTGAGAGTTAGTACGTTTTTAGAATGGGGAATGGCCGTTGCGTGAGAATCAAAGCCAGATTACAGGCGTCTCAATTAGTTAACTTGCCAACACGCCCCGATGAGATTGAAGTTGTTAAAACCTAAAAGAGTAAATCAAGGGAATACGCTAAAGAGTCGTCTTAATCAACATCCAAGTGCCCATTGCCACCATCATCAAGCTCTCTGTCAGCGATACAAGCCCCAGAGGGACATTGCTATTCCCGCCGACACAAGCGCATTTGAGCTCGCGCTTCTCGATGTACACAGCCTTAATGACCGAGACCACGCCGATGCCGCCGATGAAGAGCGAAATGGGCGACGATATCCAGACCAAGGACCCAGAGATCATCAATATCCCTGCCAAGGCTTCAGCAAAGGGATAGATATAGCCGTAAGGCACCCAGCGCTGCGCCAGAAGGTCATAGTTTAGGAACATAGTCGAGAAGCTCTCGACATCTTGCAGCTTCTGAATTGCAAGGAAGCACATCGATATAGCAACAAACCACTCGAACGCGCGCAAAGTCAGTAGGTTGTCGAAGGTAAACCAGCTCGTCGCCAGAGCCATAGCGGCCGCGACCGCAAAAATCGCGATCACCGGCCGATACGATGTTTCGTTCTCAGATGTCACGCTTCGATCGAAATAACCACGCAGGTCGTCGTAGCCCCCGACACGCTCTCCATCGATCCAGGTCTGCGGCGTGGTTTTTACATCATGCTCTTCACGAAAAGCATCGGTCGCTTCGCGCGTAGTCAGATGATGATCGTCCACCACATAACCTTCTCGCTCAAGCAAGTACTTAGATTTAATCCCGTAGGGGCAGGTATGCTTGTCCATCACCATGCGATAAAGCGTGGCTTTCTTGTGGGAAGCGCCATCCGCAGGCGTATGATTTTTCTGTTGTGTAGTCGTCATGAATGATATACTACATACTCCTATAGGGTATATGTCAAGGGTATGAAGTTGGAAAAAGAAGCAACCATCAAACGGCTCAATCGGATTGAGGGACAGGTTCGTGGTATTTCTCGCATGATTGAGGAAGAGCGCTACTGCATCGATATCCTGCAGCAGATGCAGGCCATCAAGTCAGCCTTCGGTAAGGTCGAGGATGCAATCCTCAAAGATCACTCAGCGACCTGTGTCGAGAGCGCGATTGCGTCCGGCGATGCGAAAGAACAGCGCAAAAAATTCAGCGAGCTCGTTGAATTGATGGCGAAAGTGAAATCCTGAGCTCACGGGGAATCGACGGCAGAAGGGTTTTTTACTATTGACCTATACTCCCTAGGGGTATATGTTAGACGACGAAATGAGAAACTCAAAGCTGTTCACTGTCGTTCTTGCCGCCGCACTGATGTTGTCCAACATCGCTTGCGCGTGTGTGTCGAGCGCTGTGGCGAGCGAGAGTAGCAATTCCAGTCAAACCTCCGATCATCACGCGGCAAGCGATAACCCCGCCGCCGGCCTGCAGTGCGCGCACCAGGATTGCGGTGGATGTGACGAGCTTCAAGACTCGTGCGCAACACCTGATTACACCGTCGTATCGGCTGAGCGCGACATTCGGGTAGCAACGCTCACCGAAATTAACTTAGATAGCGGTGATCTGGATTTGATTTACACCGGCGTGGACCCGCCTTGGTATCCACGAACCTTCCGGGTCGCCCCTCCTCTCGACAGTGTCGTCGTTGTACGTCCGCTTGACACACCGATCAACCGCAAAGATCAGCTGACCGAATAGCCCCTTTCCTCTAGGCGGGTTTGTCCCGCGGTTTGTGCGCTCTGCGCATATGACAACTAGCCAACTTGGAAAGGACCGGCTGATGATTTCTCAAAAGATGGATGATGCTCACCCCATTGTCGCGATGTTTCCGCTGCGGAGCCCGACCCTGGCGCTCCTTGCTGCGCTGTTTCTAAACGGCTGCGCTAGCACGCCGTCGTCTCGATCCGTCGAACCCCGGGCCGTGGCGCCGACAGAAACCCTGTCAGAGCGCCCGATCATGCGCAAGGAGGAATCAGATTCCGACGCCACCCGTTCCCTGTCGGAGTGGGTGAGCTACGCCCTTGCGAACAACCCCCGTGTTACGGCGGCGATTGCCAACTATGAAGCAGCAAACAATGAGATCGATCAGGCGACGGCGCTTCCCGATCCTCGGTTAAATTTTCGCTACTTCATCGACGAGGTAGAGACCCGCGTGGGGCCACAAAACTTCGCCGTGGGAATTTCGCAGCCCCTGCCGTGGCTTGGCAAACTGCGTTTGCAAGGCGATATCGCCTCGGAAAAAGCCAATGCCGCTGCAACGCGCGTATCGACTATCCAGAATGATGTCATCGCGGAGGTCGCCCATGCCTGGTATGAGCTCTATTACTTTAATCGCGCCCTCAAGATCATGGCAGGTAATCGGGATCTCGTGCAGAATTTGGAGCGCGTCGCCAGAACACTTTATCAAACGGGATCAAGCAGCCACGCTGATGTCATCCGCGCCCAGGTGGAGCTGGGCAAAATTGAAAATGATCTCGCCAGTCTCACGGATCGCGAAGCGCCGTTGCTTGCACGACTCAATGCTGCCTTGAATCGGTCCCCCCAGGCCCCGATAAAACTGCCCGAAGAGGCGCCCATCGTCGACGTTCCTTTAAACGACCAATCGATCGTATCCCGTGTTATTGGGAACAACCCGGAACTGCGCGCCCTGTCCTTTGATGTGGCTGCGGCTAAGGCTGCAAGAGAGCGCGCCGACAAAGACTTCTTCCCGGACTTCTCTATTGGCCTCGACTACATTGCTACGGGTGATGCGCGTTCCCCCGATGTAAAAGACAGCGGCAAGGATCCCATCGCCGCTGTTTTTTCCATGACCCTTCCCCTACAGCGCGGAAAGTACAAAGCGGGTGTTCGCAGCGCTGAAGCGCGTATCGCCGCACAGAGAGCACAACGTGCTCAGCACATCAATCGATTGGAAGCGGACACGGTGAGTGCGGTTTTTCGCCTGCGCGACGCACGCCGGCAAATCGATCTCTATCAGACAACGCTGCTGCCTAAGGCGAATGAATCTCTGGCTGCGACGCAGCGCGCCTATAGCGCGGGATCATCCCCCTTTGCCGATCTCATCGATGCACAGCGCATGCTGCTGATCTTTGAACTCGCTGAAGCCCGCGCCATTGCTGACCACAACCAAGCCCGCACAACGCTAGAGGAGCTCATCGGCGAGTCCCTTGCCCCTGCGCCAGCTAATCAAGGAGTCTCGCAATGACTAATCAAACATCGATGAACTCAGTCCTTCGACGCCCGGCCGCGATTGCCGTAATAGCCGTTGTTCTGCTTATCGCACTTGCGGCTTTTTGGCCAGATCCCTCTACTGAAAAGACGGAAACACAAGTCGATGAAGCGGCGGCCGGCGAGTCGATGCCTGGCGACATGCATGCGGGGCACGGGACAATGAATGCCGATGCGCCTGCAGAGCATGAAGGTCATGGCGCGATGGCTATGGATACCCATGCGGGCCATGAAAGCCATGGCGCGATGCAGAGCCCGGCCACGCACGCCGGAAGCAGCCATCCACTTGAGCAACAGCCCGCCGAGGTATGGAGCTGCTCCATGCACCCCCACATTAAACGTGACGGCCCTGGGCAGTGCCCGATATGTGGCATGGACCTCATCCCGGTGCGGCAAGAACCGTCCGACACGGATGACCAGGAGCCGCGCCAGATCACGCTATCCACCGCGCAGCGAGCGCGTATGCGCATCGCTACCGTACCGGTCGAGCGGCGCTATCCCACAGCCGAGATCCGACTCGTCGGCAAAGTTACCTATGACGAAACACGGCTTGCCTACATTACCGCTTGGGTGCCGGGGCGCATTGATGACATGTTGGTTGATTACACCGGGGTTAGGGTGCGAAAGGGTGATCACATGGTGAAGCTCTACAGCCCTGAGCTGCTCTCCGCGCAAGAAGAACTGCTGCAAGCCATTCGCGGCATGACGGAGCTCTCAAAAAGTAATGTCGAGTCGTTGCGCCGCTCAGCGGCAGGCACGGTTGACGCCGCGCGCGACAAACTGCGCCTCTGGGGCCTTAGCAGCGAGCAGATCGCGGACATCGAGCGTAGCGGCAAGACATCGGAACAGGTGACAATCTTTTCGCCTGCGAGCGGCATCGTAATTCATCGCAATGCCCAGGAAGGCATGTATGTCGATACGGGGACACGTATTTTTACTGTGGCCGACCTCGATGCGGTGTGGGTTCAGCTCGATGCCTATGAGTCAGATCTGCAATGGCTCCGCTATGGGCAGACCGTCAACTTCACCACAGAAGCCTATCCAGGCGAGCGATTTGTCGGCGTCGTATCTTTCATCGATCCCGTGCTCAACCCACAAACCCGCACAGTGAATGTTCGGGTCAATGTCGACAACAAGGATGGCCGTCTCAAGCCAGAAATGTTCGTTCGTGCTGAAGTCTTCGCGCAGCTCGCACGCCATGGGCAGATCTTCGATGAAAGCCTGATAGGAAAATGGGTGTCACCGATGCACCCAGAGATCATCAAGGATGAACCGGGGCAGTGTGATATCTGCGGTATGGATCTAGTACCGGCGGAATCTCTGGGCTATGCAAGCGCAGGCAAGAGCCATGAAGGCGCGCCTTTGGTGATACCGGCGACGGCCGCCTTGCTGACCGGCACACGCGCTGTCGTTTATGTCGAGCAGCCTGGAGCGGACCGCCCCACGTATGTCGGTCGTGAGGTTGTACTAGGACCGAGAGCCGGGGATAGCTACGTCGTTGAAAGCGGGCTATCGGAAGGCGATCTGGTCGTTGTATCCGGCAATTTCAAGATCGATAGCGCGCTTCAGATCCAAGCTAAGCCCAGCATGATGAACCCCGAGGGCGGTGGAAGTGGCGGCGGCCATGACCACGGTAGCCGGTGATCATGATGAGCGACTCCTACTCAATTATTGATCGGCTGCTGCGTTTTTGTCTTGAAAAGAAGCTGATCGTGGGCCTGCTGTTTATCGGCATTATTGGTTGGGGCATATCCGTTGCTCCCTTCTCTTGGGATGTCGGCAACCTGCCGCGTAGCCCCGTACCGGTCGATGCAATCCCGGACATTGGTGAGAACCAGCAAATCGTATTCACCGAATGGATGGGGCGATCGCCGCAAGATGTAGAGGATCAGATCACCTATCCGCTGACGGTTGCGCTGCTGGGTGTTCCTGGCGTCAAAACCGTTCGCAGCTACTCCTTCTTCGGTTTCTCCACGATCTACATCATCTTCCAGGAAGATGTGGAATTTTACTGGTCGCGTAGCCGCGTTCTCGAAAAACTCAATTCGCTACCTCAAGGCACGGTGCCGGCGGATGTGCAGCCGGCCCTAGGACCTGACGCCACGGCGCTTGGACAAGTCTATTGGTACACCCTGGAAGGGCTTGATCCTGATGGCAATCCGACGGGCGGTTGGGGTTTGGAAGAGTTGCGATCAATTCAGGACTGGTACGTGCGCTACGCACTGCTCGCTGCCGAAGGGATCAGCGAGGTCGGCTCCATCGGAGGCTACGTTCAGGAGTATCAGATTGATGTGGATCCCGATGCGATGCGCGCGCACGGCATTACGCTGAACGATGTCTTTAAGGCAACGCGAGCCTCCAACCTCGATGTCGGCGCGCGAACAATTGAAGTGAATGGTGCGGAATACGTCATACGCGGCCTTGGTTTTATTGAGGATATCGAAGACGTCAAATCTATCGCGGTTGGCGTGCGCGATAACGTACCCATTCGAATGCGCGATGTCGCCAATGTGAGCAAAGGTCCGGCATTGAGGCGAGGCGCGCTCGACAAGGGTGGCGCGGAAGCCGTGGGCGGTGTCGTCGTTGTGCGCTATGGCTTCAATCCCTTAGAAGCCATCCAAAATACAAAAGACAAGATCGCTGAAATTTCGCCAGGTTTACCCGCCAAGGCGATCGTCAATTATCGAGAGACCTCCCGCGATGAACTGAGCGCATTTGCCGCTCAACAAGGCATCAATGCCTTTGCCGGGAGTGAGCTTGATCATGACGCCTGGACGGCGTGGCTGCGTGCCAACCCACAAGAATTGTGGCCGGAAGGCGTCACCCTATCCCAAGTTTCTGTCGTCCCTTTCTATGATCGCACCGGGTTGATCTATGAAACCTTGGGAACGCTCAACGATGCACTAGCGCAACAGATCTTCATCACGATCATCGTCATTCTCGTCATGGTGCTGCATTTGCGCAGTTCGATCTTGATCAGCACGTTGCTGCCCATTGCTGTGCTCATGACATTCATCGCGATGAAGCTCTTTGGTGTGTCCGCCAACATCGTCGCGCTGTCGGGAATCGCGATCGCGATCGGCACCATGGTTGATATGGGCGTGATCATCTGCGAGAACATCTTGCGGCACATGGATGAGAGTGACGGAGAGGAGCCGGCGCTTGAGATCGTATTCCGGGCGACGCGCGAGGTAGCTGGCGCGGTGCTGACCTCCGTAGCCACTACCGTCGTCAGTTTTCTGCCCGTCTTCACCATGACTGGAGCAGAGGGCAAGCTGTTCACGCCCCTTGCCTCCACCAAAACCTTTTCGCTCATTGCTGCGGTGATTGTGGCGCTCGCCATCATCCCGCCAGCCGCACAGATACTGTTTTCATCGCGGATCGATTCAGCGCGTCTGAAAAGTGTTTTCCATGTCGGTCTGGTCATAGCGGGATTGGCAATTGCTGTGCTGTGGAGCCCCCTTGCAGGGTTACTCCTGGCGGGCTTCGCAGTGGTGCAGCTGTTGACTAAGCGTCTACCGCCCTGGTTGGGAGCAAACACGCCGGCGTTAGCCAGTCTTCTGGTCGCAGGACTGGTTGCCATTCTGTTGGCTGAGGCCTGGATGCCCTTAGGCCCCGGTCGCCATAGTCTGATCAACATCGTCTTCGTGTTCCTGCTCGTCGGCGGCTTGTTGCTTGCGTTCATCGCCTATCAGCGTGTGTACCCTCGATTGCTCGCGTTCTGCCTCGAACGTAAAGCGCTTTTTCTGAGTGTACCTGTGTTGGTCACGTTGCTTGGGGTCATCTCCTGGGCCGGCTTTGATAATGCGCTGCGCTTCGCTCCTGAGGCGTTGCGCCAAACAGCGGCTTGGCAGGCTGTCGATCGCACGTTTCCAGGACTGGGCAAGGAGTTCATGCCCAACCTGGACGAAGGCTCCTTCCTTTATATGCCCACGATCATGCCGCACGCTTCAATCGGAGAGGCTCAGGATGCGCTACAGATACTCGATGAAGCCATCGGGTCTATCCCTGAGATCAGCTCAGTAGTCGGCAAGTTGGGCCGCGCCGATACGCCGCTCGATCCCGCCCCTATCTCGATGTTCGAGACAGTCATCAACTATCACCCGGAGTATCGAATCGATGCGAACGGGCGTGTCATGCGCTTTGCCTACGACCGTGACACGGAGACCTTTAAGCGCGATGCACGCGGGGAGCTCATTCCTGATAAGGACGGTCAGCCGTTTCGCAATTGGCGGGATCACATCACTTCGACCGACGACATCTGGCGAGAAATCATCGAAGCCGCTGATCTTCCAGGTACAACGTCAGCGCCGAAGCTTCAGCCGATTGCGGCTCGTATTGTCATGCTCCAAAGCGGCATGCGAGCGCCCATGGGGATCAAGGTTAAGGGCCCGAGCTTGGAGACGATTGAGGATGTTGCGCTGCAACTGGAGTCTCTACTCAAACAGGTTCCCAGTATTGAGGCGAACACGGTCACAGCGGATCGATTGGTCGGCAAGCCCTACCTAGAAATCGACCTGGATCGAGAAGCCCTAGCACGCTACGGGTTGCACATTGAAGACGCGCAGCAAGTGATTGAGGTCGCTGTCGGCGGCAAACGCATCACGAGCACGATCGAAGGGCGAGAGCGTTATCCCGTTCGCGTGCGCTACTTCCGCGAACTGCGTGATACGCCAGAAGGACTGGAAGAGATTCTGGTACCCACGCCAAGCGGCGCGCAGATTCCACTCGGGCAGCTTTCGGAGATTCGGTACAACAGAGGTCCACAAGCCATCAAGAGTGAAGACACGTTCCTGGTGGGCTATGTCGTCTTCGACAAGCGCGCCGAAGCGGCTGAAGTCGATGTGGTAGAGGACGCGCAGGCCTTCTTGCGGTCGAAGCTCGACAGTGGAGAGTTTAGTTTACCGGCCGGCGTAAGCTACACCTTTGCCGGTAACTACGAAAACCAGCTCCGCGCGCAGCAAACACTCTCGGTTGTGCTACCCATTGCGTTGCTTGTGATCTTCCTCATCCTCTACCTGCAGTTCGCATCGGTGACGACAACGCTGATCGTCTTCAGTGGGATTGCTGTGGCCTGGGCCGGTGGCTTTCTGGTCGTTTGGATGTATGGCACGAGCGGTTTCTTAGATTTCTCCGTGTTGGGGGCTAATCTCCGCGAGCTTTTCCAGGTTAGCCCTATCAATATGAGCGTCGCGATCTGGGTCGGTTTCTTGGCGCTGTTTGGGATAGCCACCGACAACGGCGTTGTCACGGCAACCTATTTGGATCAGACCCTTGCCCGGACGCCCACACGCGATGTATCGGAAATCAAAAAGCTTGTCGTGAAAGGCGCTTCTAGACGAATTCGCCCGGCATTGATGACGACCGCCACGACGTTGATTGCCCTCATCCCGGTGCTTACCTCCGAGGGGCGCGGCTCGGACATCATGGTGCCCATGGCCATACCGTCATTTGGAGGCATGTTGGTCGCGGTGATCACCACGCTCCTCGTACCCGTCTTGTATTGCGCAACAAAAGAGTACGCCGCGCGAGCTAAGGCATGACTCTCTTCCGTATCCCGTCACGCGATGAATTCGCTGCTGTGGAGCGTCTCCACGAAGAGACAAGCCCAGACAATCACAGCGTTCTTATAGGACTACTCCATAGGAGAATTTCTTTATGCTCAGAATCGTTTCGATAGTGCTTCTAACCTCTCTCATGGGAGCGTGTTCATCATCGCCGTTCTACCACAAGGTCTTCATGAGAGGGCAGATCGTTGGCGTCGACGGAGATGAGGTCGTCTTCTGCATCGGCACGGAGACCGGAGCATCGATTGGTGAAGAGTTCGTTGCTCACCGATACACCTACGAGGAAAATCAAGAGAACGGTGATTATTACGGCACGAAAGAGGTTGGTTCCGTTGAAGTTCGTGAGATCGTCAATGAGCATTTCGCCAAAGGGGTGATATCCAGTGGAGAGGTCACTAAATACGACATTCTTTTTTCTAAACAAGGGCCTTTGACTTTCTAAGTCCGATGCCGTGTTAGCGCCAGTTTTCGGCGTACAAACGACGTGTAAGTTTTTTCAATTCTACTAGGAAATTCAATATGAAAAGCATCAAATCGATCCTGATTAACCTGCTGGTTTTAATCCTCGCTGGCTGTGGCGGTACCGAGGACACGCCTTCGTCACAAGCGGTCGATGCGCAAACATCGAGCGGTATGCCAACACAAATGATGGATCACGGTGCACAGGCCATGGAAGAGTCCGTTGGATACGCCACTGGCGTGATTCGTTCTGTTGGAGATCAGGGCAACACGCTGACTATCGATCATGGACCTTTCAAGGGTGGCATCGAGATGGACGCGATGACAATGCGGTATGGCGTGTCAGAAGACGTGGATGTTTCGGCATTTACGGAAAACACCCTTGTGGCGTTTCAGGCAAAGCGTGGCAGAGACGGTTCTTATAAGATTATCGCTCTTTGCAATAGTGAAACAGAGGGTGTCGACTGCCTGGTTGACAAGATTGATGAGTAAAGTCGTAGCTTTGGCGCCCCACCGCATTTGCCACCGGGATAGCGACTCGACTCCCGGAAGTACAAGGGCTTGCGCTCGTTCGTCATCATATAAGTGTCGCCATGAGAAAGAGTAATCACTTCTACGTGCGTAAAGCGCACAGGTGGGTAAGCGTTGTTGTGGGCGTCCAGCTGCTAATGTGGACAGCAAGCGGCCTCTACTTTAGCTGGACGGATATCGACGAAATACACGGTGATCAGTTCCTGTCTACAGCACCTCAAACCACTACGCTTCGGGCTCTGATGATGCAGAACTCGGAACTTCAGGTATCCGAGTTGGCGATCAGGTTCATCGACGATCGTCCCTACCTTTGGGTAAACGGAAGCAAGCTGATAGATCCAGAAAGTGGTGAGTTACGCCCTGGCGTCTCAAGAGGAGAGGCCGAACGAATTGCTCGGCGAAATATTAAGGATGACTATGACGTGACGGGGATCTCGCTCTTGACCGAGGTAGGTTTGCACCATGAATACAGGGGCAGGCCGCTTCCCGTCTGGGCCATCACTTTTGGCGGCCCCACGAATTTGACGGCCTACGTCTCCGAGCGAGATGGCAGCTTTCAGAGAGTGAGGCATCAGTCCTGGCGCATCTTTGATTTTCTGTGGATGCTTCATACGATGGACTATCAAGGGCGCGATAACTTTAACAATCTCCTGTTACGTGTGTTTTCGCTGTTTGCGCTATTTATTGCAGTGTCCGGCTTCATCCTTTTCTATGTATCGCGAGTGGGAAGATCTCGGACTTAGAACTGCCCTTTTATCGACAATAACCAAAAAGGTTTTTATGAAATCTTTCAGAGTATCCGCTGTAGGTATCGCCAAGTTCAGTGCCCCAAATTGATAGACTCGCCCCATGAATACTTACAAGCGCCACCGATTCCCGCCTGAAATCATCTCCTACTCAGTACCCATAATGCGGGGCAGGCTCTTTGGCTCTACTACAGATTCAATCTCAGTCACCGCGACATCGAGGATCTCCTCGCGGAACGAGGTATCACGGTCAGCCGTGAAAGCATCAGGCTCTGGTACCCAAAGCACTCGCTGCGCTCATGGGGCAGGCCCCGTATAAAGTTCGGAGCTATTTATGCCCGCCGGCTGAGGCGAAAGCACCGAGGCTACGGCGATTCCTTCTTTATCGACGAAGTCTTTGTAAAGCTCAACGGCAAGCAGCATTACCTTTGGCGCCCAGTGGACCAAAATGGAGGTGTCATTGATGTGTATCTTCAGACAAAGCGAAATGGAGTTGCAGCAAAGAGGTTCTTCAAGCGTTTATTGCGGAATCATGGAGGAGAGCCCATGAAGATCGTGACCGACAAGCTACTGAGCCATGGCGTAGCTCATCGTGAGTTGATACCAGAGGCTATCCACAGCACCGAACAGTATGAGAGAAATCGGGCTGAGCAATCTCAGAGCCTGCCCCGCTTTATGGGTACGAGGCGATGAGGGTGCAAGAGCGAGGTATGCGTAAGTTCAAATCGTTGAGAGAGGCGCAACGATTCCTGGGTGTGCATGCAGCGGTTTCAAATCTATTTAATCTGGGTAGGCATATGATTACGGCTGAGCACTATAGGAGTCTCAGGATAAGTGCGTTTGAAAAATGGAGTAGAGCAGTTGCTTGAGATCACATGGCGTATTTCAGCGGCCCGCACGAGTTAAGTTGCCAAAACCCGCGCACGACCCCTGCTTGTTACCCCCCCCCCCCCAATACAGCCAGTGGAGAAGGGGTCTACACGATTCGCTACACGCTCGAGTCTTTCCTGTGCAGCAGGATGTAAAGAATCGGCAGCACGAACAGCGTCAGCAGCGTCGACGAGATGATACCGCCAATGACGACCGTGGCCAGCGGCCTCTGCACCTCTGCGCCGGTACCTGTGTTCAGCGCCATCGGCACAAAGCCAAGGCTTGCCACAAGCGCGGTCATCAGCACCGGTCGCAGGCGGATCAGAGCGCCTTCCACCACAGCAACCGCAAGATCGCCGTTCTGGCGCCATAGGTCGCGGATGAACGCCACCATCACCAGGCCATTGAGTACCGCCACGCCCGATAAGGCGATAAAGCCTACCCCAGCTGAAATCGACAACGGCATGCCCCGCAACCACAGCGCGAGGACACCACCTGTGAGTGCCAGGGGGACACCACTGAAGATAATCAACGCGTCTTTGAAAGACCCGAAGGCCATGACCAGGAGGGCTACAATAACTATCAGGGTTATGGGCACAACAATAGCCAGCCGCTGACTAGCGGATTCCAGCTGCTCGAAGGTGCCGCCATATTCCAGCCAGTATCCGGCGGGCAGATCGACTGCCAGCTGAATCTTTTCCCTGGCTTCCTCAACGAAGCCACCCAGGTCCCGGCCCCGGACGTTGGCTGTGATCACCACGCGTCGTTTACCGTTTTCCCGACTGATCTGATTAGGGCCGGGGGCCAGTTCCAGCTCCGCGACTTCAAACAGTGGTATGTAGCCGCCTCCCGGCAGTGGAACCGGTAGGTCTCCCAGGCTGTCAACATCCCGGCGAATGTCCTCGGGCAGCCGAACGACAAGCTGGAAGCGACGGTCGCCCTCATAAATCAGGCCCGCATTTTCACCGCCCACGCTAGCGGCGACCAGGTCCTGCAAATCATTCACGCTCAGTCCGAAGCGAGACAGCGCCATGCGTTTGGGGTGCACCGATAACATCGGCAGGCCGGTGACCTGCTCGACTCGTGCGTCTGCAGCACCGTCGATGGATTTCGCAACAGCAAGGACATCGTTGGCCGACGCCAGCAGCTGATCCAGATCGTCGCCAAATACCATGATGGCTAAGTCCGCGCGCACGCCGGAGATCAGTTCGTTGAATCGCATCTCGATGGGCTGAGTGAACTCATAAGTGTTGCCTGGTAGTTCCTCTATTGACGCCTTGATCTCCGCGATGAGGACATCCCTGGGCTTGTCCGGGTCGGACCATTGCTCCCGGGGTTTGAGAATCACGAAACTGTCCGCGATGTTCGGCGGCATGGGATCTGTCGCCACCTCTGGCGTGCCGATTCGCGCGAATACCTTCGCCACCTCAGGAATCCCCTTGATGCGTCCTTCAAGCTGCTGCTGCATCGCAATAGACTGCTCCAGACCGGTGCCCGGGATGCGAATGGCCTGCACCGCCATGTCACCCTCGTTGAGTTGCGGTACGAACTCCGATCCGAGGGTTGTTGCCAGCCAGAGGCAAGTTACCAGCAAGGCGCCGGCGGCGCCCAGCACCGACCAACGGAATTTCAGAGCCACTTCAAGCGCTGGGCGATAAAACCATTTGGCACTGTGGATGACCGCGCTCTCGTTCTCGCGAATCTTGCCTGTCAAAAGTATCGCGACCGCAGCGGGGACAACGGTGAGCGACAATACCATGGCAGACAGAAGGGCCATGATCACGGTAGCGGCCATGGGATGGAACATCTTCCCCTCCACACCGGTAAGGGAGAAGATGGGGATGTAAACCACGGTGATGATCGCCACCCCGAACAGACTCGGACGGATCACCTCGGTCGTAGCTTCGTACACCAGCTGCAGGCGCTCCTTCAGCGGCAGCAGCGTGCCGTTGGCCTGCTGGGCACCGGCCAGTCGCCGGATACAGTTCTCCACAATTATCACGGCACCATCGACAATCAGTCCGAAGTCCAGCGCACCCAGGCTCATCAGGTTGGCAGAAACACCCGTCCTGACCATACCAGTAATGGTGGCAAGCATCGACAAGGGAATCACCGCTGCGGTGATCAGGGCGGCCCGCAGATTGCCCAGCAACAGGAACAGCACGACGATGACGAGCAGCGCGCCTTCGAGGAGGTTCTTCTCCACCGTCGCGATGGCCTTGTCCACCAGTGTAGTGCGGTCATAAACGGTTTCCAGGCGCACACCGTCGGGCAGCGAGGAACGGATTTTTTCCAGCCGCTCAGCGATAGCCCGCGCCACGCTGCGGGAATTCTCCCCCATCAACATCATAGCGGTACCCAGCACCGTTTCCACGCCGTCACGGGTAGCAGCGCCGGTGCGCAACTCCTTACCGATGGCGACCTCGGCGACGTCTTCTATCTTTACAGGTGCGCCGCCGCGGTTCGCGACGACCAGCTGTTCAATATCGCTAAAGGTCTTCAGCTGACCGGGCGATCGCACCAGTAATTGTTGGCCATTGCGTTCGATGTACCCCGCGCCACGGTTGGCGTTATTGGCCTGTAGCGCCACCACCAAATCCTCGAGGCCGATGCCGAATTCCAGCAGTCTTCTCGGGGAGGGCGTGACGTGATACTGCTTGTCATAGCCGCCTATTGAGTTTATTTCGATCACGCCGGGCACCTGCGCCAGCTGTGGTTGGATGATCCAGTCCTGCACCTCCCTTAGCGCCGTGGCATCCCAGGGCTCGCCGTTGTCTTGGGTGGCGCCGGGCAGCGCATCTACGGTGTACATGAAAATCTCGCCCAGCCCCGTGGCAATGGGGCCCATTTCCGGCTCCAGGCCAGGTGGGAGCACGCTCTTGATCGCGCCGAGGCGCTCATTAATCAGATTACGGGCGAAATAGATATCCGTGCCTTCCTCGAACACCACGGTCACCTGGGACAAGCCATAGCGGGACAGAGAGCGGGTGTACGATAGATTGGGCAGGCCATACAGCGCCGTTTCCACCGGGAATGTGATGCGCTGCTCGGCCTCCAAGGGGGAGTAACCCGGTGCCTGGGTGTTGATCTGTACCTGGACGTTGGTGATGTCCGGCACCGCGTCGATGGGCAGGCGCTGAAAGCTCCAGACTCCGACACCGATGAGTACCAGAATGAGTGATAGCATGAGAAATCGCCTGTCCACAGAGAGGCGCACGATAGCGTCGATCATAGTGGTCTCCTCTTAGTGGGCGGCTTCTGCGCTGGATTTCTGGATGTCTGCCTTGATGAGGTAGCTGTTGTCTACTACATAGCGTTCGTCGGGAATCAGGCCGGAAAGCACTTCGGTGAGTCGGCCATCCGTGAGGCCCAATTCGACAGGTCGTACTTCAAAGACATCGCCTTTGCGAACGAACACGACCCGTGAGTCGTCAAGTGATTGCAGGGCACGGCTCTCGATCACCAGCGGCGCGTCTATGCGCTCTACCACGATACGTGCTGACACCAGTACCCCCGGTGAAAGCAGGCCTCTGGCATTCTCAATTTCAGCCCTGGCAATGACGAAAGGGGAGTTGTCACTCGACGGCACGATATGGCGGATTCTCGCCTCGTGCTGACTATGGCCGGTGTCAATGTGTACCGTTTGCCCGTTTGCGATATCGCGTCGCTGGCCCGGAAATATTTTCAGTTCCACCCAGAGAGGGTCGAGTCTGGCAACGGTAAACAGGATTTGTGCGTCTGCAAGTTCGCCCACGTTGACGTTGCGCTGGATCACGGTGCCATCGAGGGGGGATTCCACTGTGTAGGGTTGAAGGCTGTCGCTGGACTCAATAGTGGCCAGTGCGTCGCCGGCTTTGACGTCATCACCGAGCCTGGCACGAACGTTCGTGACCTGACCGGGGAACCGTGCGCGTATCTGAGTGATCCCGTCGGGATCCGGAACCAGTCGGCCGTAGGTGGCGACGACGCGCTCCAAAGTCCCTGCGCCAGCGCTTGTGCTTTGAATACCCACTTCCTTTGCGATCTGGAAAGATATTTGTGCTGCGTGTTTCGGAGCGTTATGTTGCCCTGTGGCCTCGCTTTCAGCAGCACGGAGCGGTCCTGTAGCCAGCGCACCCGAGCAGACAAGTACGAATAAAAATTGGATGGAATTCATGATAATAATCCTGTCTTTTTAACGGTCAGCGAGGGGCTGTGCCGTGAGTTGTTCGATCAGCGCTTGATTGAAAAGCGCCGTGGTGGAGGCATCGACCAGGGCTAGCTGTGCGGAGAGCAGATCCTGCTGGGCTGCGGTCCACTCCACGTAGCTGTAGCGCCCATTCTCGTAGGCTTCGCGGGTCTGGATGAGCGCCTGGGTCAGGTCGGGAAGCATCTGTTTGCGGATCTGCTCTACTGCTTCAATACTCTGCTGTCGCATGTGGTAGGCATCGAACAACCGCGAACGAAGCTTTAGCAACGCATCCGCCCGGCGGTATTCAACTTCGTTCCGCTTCGCCATCGCTGCTTTCACTTCTCCGCGATTGCGCTGCTTGGCAAACAACGGTATCGACAACCCGGCGGTCAGCGCGGTATCGCCAATACTCTCTAGACGTCGAATTCCCATCTGCCAGCGGATGTCACTCTCTGACTCACTGCGCGCCAGCTGAATCTCCGCGTCGCGCAGGCGTTTTTCGCTGGCATAGACTTCGATGGATGGGCTTTCGCTGACGCGCTGATACAGGGCTTCAAAGCTGTCGGCAGCACCGGACCGGAACAGGTCGCCCTCAAGTTTTGCAAAGCCCGGCGCGGTATCTCCCCAAAGAGATGCCAGAGCCATCTTCCGGCTCCGGTATTCCGCCTGCAGACGGGATTGTTCGATGCGACGCCTCGTTAGCGCAGCCTTGGCCCGCAGCACCTCGGCCTGCGGCGTGGCCCCTTGTTTGGCGCGATGTGCGACGATGTCATGCGTAGTCTCGGCCAGCGCGACCGCCTCTCGGGCCAGCTGGAGCTTCTCCTGCAGAGCCAAGGTCGCGACAAAGCGCTGGGTGACCTGACCCAGCACGTCGAGGGTCTCGGCCCGGCGCTCGGCCTCTACCAAGTTGAGGCGTGAATCAATTGCGCTGACGCGCGACTCACGTTTGTCCCCTAGTTCGAGGACGGATGAGAGGGACAGGGTGTATTCCGCGCTGTCTGCTCCCTGCAGATTGCCACTGCCGAGAAAATCTTCTACCTGCACACCAGCAATCAGGGCCGGATTCTGATCTGCGGTGATGCGGAGACCGTCTAGACCCTGAAATCGTGGATCAAATACCTTGAGGCCGGGATTCTGCGCCATGGTCTGCGATAGGGCCGCCGACAGCGAAAGGCCAGATCCCTGGGCGAGGGAGCCAGACGGGTGGACCGCCAGGGCAAGAATAAAAAGTGTCTGGATAACCAGGTGGCACGACATAGCGCGCCGTCCATCTTTCGATGGTAACTTGAAAAGCATAGCACTGCTCCTACGAAAAGCTAAACGACAGTTATTCCCCGGTCGGGGAAGGGTTTCGCAGGATCAGGAGATGGGAGGGCGGTACAGCGACGCTCGAACGCCAGTCGTAAAATTGGCTTGGAAATCTGCCAACAGCATCTCTATCGCCAATCCGGGGATGTTTGTGAGGTTTGCCATTAGCACCACGTGGAAACAGCTGTGGCCATGGTGGCAGTGTTCCGAATGCACCGGGTTTTTTGGGGAAGGTGTGTCGCCAGGATCGGGCTTTTCCAGCTCCGCCACGTCGTGAGGATACTCGTGATGTTGCGCCTCCGAGTAATGTTGCTGATCCACATCGGCAAGCGACATCACCGATTGGAGGGCAATTGCTAGGGAGAGCAAAATTGTGACAAAGCGCCGTGTCATACGGTAGAGCATAGCGCAATTCTACCAGCACTGAAACAAAACCAGATTGTAGTACGCGCAGAGTTTGATCCACTATCCTTTGGACAGCGCCGTTCAGCGATTTAAAGAAAAGGGAGTTCTCAAAGCGTTAGCCAAACGCATCACTTTACAGCGATAGAACTCGCTCATGCTCATCAGATTGGCATTCTTCATGGTCATTCAGCGCGGCCATGATTTTACAGGTTCCGACAACGCCACCATTGCAACCTTTGATCATCCGCTTGAGCTCGGATTCCAGAGCTTGCAATTGAATCAACCGCTTTTGGACTTCTCCTAGCTGGCCACGCGCGATACGTTCAACGTCTAAACAGTCTTGATCAGGCCGAGACTGAAGCCCCAACAGACCCTCAATGGAATCTATCGAAAAGCCAAGGTCTCTACTGTGCCTGATGAAGGAAAGCTTCTGCACCGCTTCTTCAGCATAGAGTCGCCGCCCGCTGTCGCTTCGAAGGGGCTCACTGATAAGGCCGATAGACTCGTAATAACGAATCGTCGTTATCTTTACACCAGCAAGCTTTGACAATTTTCCGATAGGCATCAGTTTCATGACACACCTCGCATTTAGGGCTTGATTCTACAGTCGCTGTAGGATTTAGACTCTCTCACATTGTCAAACTAGTCAAGGAGCCAGGTCGATGTCTGGATGCTGTGAGTCCCCACCCTTTGAAGGTGGATCTATTGGATACAAAAGAGCGCTTTGGGCAGTGATAGCGATCAATGCCGTGATGTTCGGCATCGAGATGTCTGCAGGCCTTGCCGCCAATTCTCAAGCGCTAAAGGCGGACGCTCTCGATTTCGCAGGCGACACTGTGACCTATGCGCTGAGCCTCTTAGTGATAGGCGCTGCAGTAAGGACACGCGCTCTAGCCTCGCTATTCAAGGCAGCCTCGCTTGGGGCAATGGCGTTATTCATCTTGGTACTTACCGCCATTCGCTACTTTGAGGGGGTTACCCCAGACGCGCAGACAATGGGTAGCATTGGCTTTTTGGCCTTGCTGGCGAACGTGGCGAGCGTCCTCATTCTGCTGAAGTGGCGCGATGGAGACAGCAACGTCAGATCCGTTTGGCTTTGCTCGCGGAACGACGCTATTGGCAACGTTGGCGTCATCGCAGCCGGCGGGCTGGTTGCGTGGACCGGATCAGCCTGGCCGGATCTACTGGTCGGTGCGCTGCTGGCTTGTCTGTTCCTAAGATCGTCTTCAGCTATCTTCAGTCAGGCCCTACTCGAACTACGGTCTGATCGGAAAGCCTCTGCAGAAGAACAAGAGACATGTGGATGAAACTTAAAATCCCGCCGCTAGCGCAGCTCCTTGTCTGTGTCTTGGTCGGCTACGTGGCTGGCGAATCCGTGCCACAGCTTGTCTATCATTCTAGCTCCCTTAGGGTTGTTGGTTGGGTCCTGATAGCATGCGGCGGCGTCTGCCTCGCCACTTCGGTAGTGGCGTTCATCCGAGCTAAAACCACCGTTAATCCGATGTCGCCGTCAGAAGCCAATCGATTGGTAAAGACGGGGTTGTATCGTTACTCGCGTAATCCTATGTATCTCGCTATGGCAGCCGTATTAGTCGGGTTTTCCCTCCTCCTACAAAACGTAGCGGCTTTCACTGCTCCGCTACTGTTCGTGTTGGCGATTACCTATTTACAAATCATTCCAGAAGAACAAGAGCTCGCGCGCCGCTTTGGCAAAGACTTCGAAACCTACCGTAAGAGCACTGCGAGATGGATCTAGCAAGTCCTATTATCCGTTTTAAGTGTTGAACGATGGTTCGGCGAGCAGTACATACGCTCATGATGACATACGGCGTTGGATACGACATATGAAGGATGGTGCGTCATTCTGGATGTTCTCGATTTCGATTTCGACTTCGGCAATGCTGGCGATAGCGGGACTGACCTTGTTTGGCATTGTGAACAAGCACCGTTCCTTTTGGCCGCCACCCAATGCAGAGGGTTGGCAGCACACAGCATTTCGGGTCCTATTTCGCAGCTACTTTTATGGGTTGCTAACGGTGTCGGCACTTGATTTTGAACCGACAAAAAACCGCCTGTACGCTGGGCTGCCCTTGTTAATTATCGGGTTTGGATGCGCCCTTTTCTGGACAAACTATCTCGGCTGGCGAAATGCCTTTGGCAAGCCTGATGGCCTTCGAACGTCAGGCGTGTATCGATTTAGCCGAAACCCTATCTATCTCGCATCGATCATTGGCATGGTGGGTTGGGCGATTGTGGTGCCGTCGTGGAAAGTGACTGTGTTGCTGTCGTTGTGGGCTGCACTATATATCGTCGCACCCTGGGTGGAAGAGCCATGGATGACCAGGAAATATGGCAAAGCATTCGTGCAGTACAAAGAGAGCACACCGCGCTTTTTGTAGTGTTAAACGGTGATGTGTATCACTTACAGGTCGAAGGTCGTCGTTCGCCAGATTTGCCAAACGCTTAATTATCAGACCAATTGAAGTGCTTCGACAATAGGACAATGTGGCACATCGTCTCCTGAACAATTCGACGATAGGTCATGCAGGGTACGCTGCATTTTCTTTAAACCATCGATTTTTCTAGCAATGTCAGCCAAATGAGCGTCGGCCATGCGCTTAACCTGTTCGCAAGACACTTGGTCACCATCGACGAGTGACAGTAATCCACGAATTTCAGTTATCGAAAAGCCCATGTCTCGACAGCGCCGGATAAAGCAAAGGCGTTGATAGTCATCCTCGGTGTAAATCCGATAGCCCCCACTACTGCGTTCAGGTTCGGACATCAGCATTACGTTCTCGTAGTAACGAATGGTCTCTGCCTTGACGCCGCTGCGCTGCGCTAGCACTCCCCGTGTTTGATGTTTTGTCGATCGAGACACTTCTCTTGACCCTGTAGTAACTACAGGGATTAACATAGCGTTATTGTCACGTTAAGCAAGGCTTAAATTTTGAGCGAGCAATCGATAAACATAAAGCCAGATGCAGGACGCTTCGCAGCAATTGGCAGCGTGGTGGGCGCCATACTGGCTTCGTCGTGCTGTGTTGTGCCCTTGTTTTTGGTCACGCTCGGTGCGAGCGGTGCCTGGATCGGAAGCCTGAGCGCGCTTGATCCTTATAAAGGCTATTTCGCTTTATTCACCTTTGTCTGCCTAGGCTTCGGCTACCGGCAGGCTTTCCCAAGACGCGAAGTCGATTGCGAAGATGCTTCATCTTGCGCAACGCCTGCGTCCCGTCGCATTACTAAATCGGTTTTGATTGTTGCGACGGTATTAGTCGCAGCTTCCTTGACTATCGATTGGTGGGCACCGCTATTTTATTAATGGAGCGTGGCACGATGAAAAAACAAAACTGGATTTTCAGTGGCGTTACGGCGCTGTGCACTGGATGCTATTTAACCTTTGCAGGATACATTTGGGCAGGTTCGTCTGAAGGAATCTCCGTTTATCAGACGGCCTCATACACGGTTGAAAACATGACCTGCGCTACCTGTCCAATTACGGTTAAGAAAGCAATGGCAAGAGTCGACGGCGTGGAGAGCATCGAAATCGACATAGAGAGTAAAATAGCGACCGTAGTTTACGATTCGACACGTGCACAACCAGAAGACATTGCTGACGCATCAACTGGTGTTGGTTTTCCCGCCACAGTCATCGAAGATTTACCACAGTGAGTGAAGCTATCGAAGCGTTTTCTACACTGACCTGCCCGAAATGCGGTCATGCAGAGAAAGAGCACATGCCCACCGACGCATGCCAGTTCTTTTACGAATGCAGGGGATGTGGCGAACTGCTGCGCCCATTGACGGGCGACTGCTGCGTCTATTGTTCTTATGGCGACGTTAAATGTCCGCCCATCCAAGAAGGGAATGGTTGCTGCTGACCTTGCGCTATTAGGCGGAAGCGGTCTTTAGCAACGTCGCAAAACTCCTCAGAGCGGCCTGTCCCTGGCGTATTACAAATTCAAGCGGCAATTGGTAGCTCAAACAATCCGCGACAATGCCTCTTCCATCGGCAGTGATTGACATCAACGACCTTTCCGGTGCCTAAGTCTATGCGCGTCTCGGTCACCCGCCTCAGCGCTCGGTAGAATTTCTGTGTATCGGTCAACAGGGAGTGTCTCTCGGTTTGGAGTGGGGATGACAGAAATCCTATCAACCCATGTATCCACCGCTGTGTTTGCCGCATACACACTTGTCAGCACCAATAAGGCGGCCGCTGATAACGCTAATCCGTAGGTCGTCCTGGCTTTCATCATCAATGCTGCCTCAGCAGTCATGGGTTCCGATGGTGGGGGGCGAAAACACCACGACCGCTTAACCGTGTTCAATCAGTGTGGCCTTTGTAAGTTTTTCTTGCCACTGACCTATCCCCCGAAGTTAACGCCATGAACACGATGAGATTTCCAGCTAACCTAGCACGATGGAGATTTCACAATGAAGAAGCGATACACCGAAGAACAGATTATTGGCGCCATCAAAGAGCATGAAGCCGGCGCCAAGGTCGACGACATCTGCCGTTCATAAAGCATATCGACCGGCACGTTCTACAACTGGCGAAGCAAGTATGCGGGGCTAGAGGTGAACGAAGCGAAGCGTTTACGAGAGCTGGAATCTGAGAACGGCAAGCTCAAGAAGCTGCTGGCTGAAAAGCTCCTTGAGAACGAGGCAATGAAGGATGTCATCGCAAAAAAGTGGTAAAGCCTGCTGCTCGCAAGCGGGTTGCCAGCCACATGATTGGAACCTATCAATTGAGTGAGCGCACCGCGTGCAAGCTAGCAGGCGTGAGCCGAACCGCGTTTCGGTATCAAGCAAAACCTCCAACGGATGATGTCCTTCGGGCTCGGCTAAAGGCTTTGGCCGTCGAGCAGTCTGCTTATGGGTATTTACTGCTTCACGGAATATTGAAAGGCGAAGGTTTGGTTGTGAACGAAAAGCACACCTATCGTCTGTATACCGAGGAACGACTGCAAGTCCGGACGAAGAAGCGGAAAAAGCTGCAACGCCCCAGGCAGCCGATGGAGGTGCCCACGGGAGTCAACCAACGTTGGTCCATGGACTTCGTATCGGACCAACTTAGCAGCGGGAGACGATTCCGTGTACTGAACGTGGTCGACGACTTCTCGCGTGAAATGGTGGGGCAGCTTGTTTCTGTATCAATTAGTGGCTCGCAGGTTGCCCGTTTTCTAAGCCAATTGTTTGAAGGCCGGGCCAAGCCTCGACGAATCGTCTGCGACAATGGCACGGAATTCACCAGCAAAGCGATGTTCTTTTGGAGCCGGGAAGCCGGTGTGGCACTTGGATTTATCCAGCCAGGAAAGCCCACCCAAAATGCATTTGTAGAGAGCCTCAATGGCAAGTTTAGAAATGAGTGCCTGAACCGACATTGGTTCCGATCGCTAGAAGAAGCTGAGACTGAAATCATGCTCTGGCAGAACCAATACAACAACGTTCGACCACACAGCTCACTCAACTATTTACCGCCGGTTGTCTTTGCGCAGCAGGCTGCATAACCTATGCGGATCTCATCCGTGTCATGGTTTTAAAGTGGGGGGAAGGTCAGCAATATCAAAAGAATCGTGTCAGGTATTCCAAGTTAATGCAATCTACTGATCACCCTCAAATAAATATGATCCAACTTAAAAGTCCAGCTGAGATTAAAGAGTTTTTGAAGAATGCACACAACAATCGCATGCAGTCGGATGCGGCAAAGCCGCGCCGCTGATGCGAGCGTTATAGGGCTTAGATCGATGCTCGACATCCATAAATACCTCTATGCACTTTCCGCAGCCTGTTTCATTGGTATTGGATCTGGGTTCGTAGCGTTGATGCCATATGTCCTAGATTATGAATCGAAGGCCACCCGTGCAGGTTTTGAACTGGAGCAGACTACAGGGTTAGACTATTCGAAGGGTATTGACTGCAAAGAACATCTGGAAATATACGCGGATTGCAGCCACGCAACATATCTTCTCACCACCAATACCGCTACCGTAAAACTTCTTCAGAAAATCTTATACACATTGTCATTCGTGGGTTTTTTAAGCGGTCTACTGGGACTGTATTTTCATTGGCAGAAACCTGGAGCAAGTAATGCCCAATAACAAGTCAAGGCAGGTCAGCAGCAAGGGCGCTACGCGCCAGGACCGCTTAACAGCGGCCCCTGCTTGAAGCGTTATGAGCCTCGGTGACTCGCAGCTATGAGCGAGCGAACAAGCTTTAAAACATCGTCCGCATCACGCAGCAAGGATCTGCGAGCCTTTTTGATTTCACTATTGGTAGCGGTTACGGGTCGGTCTACTACGTTGCGAAGAATGAACTACTAATCAAACTCGCGGTATATGGTACGTTTGCTGCGCTTGTTGTACTCGCGAGAATATTCGTAGTGCATGTAATGCGTTGGGGTGATGATCGTCCGCTGCAATGGTACGGGTCACCTTTTGTTCTAATTGTCCCGGTGTTATGCACATGCTTCTGTTTCATGTTTTGGTAGCTCATAACAAGCGCGGGTTGTGTGAGACGTTAAACCGCTGCGCGGCTTGCCGCCCCAACCGCGGGCGTTATATCTCGCTCCTAGGAACCACAGACAGGATGAAGTATGAAAATTGAATCTCATGACTCAGATATTGAGAGCCTCCTCGACACAGGCTATTTCTATATTCCAAGGTTTCAGCGGCCCTATTCATGGGAAGAAGACAACATAAATGACTTCTGGGAAGACGTGGTCACCAACACCTCTCCAGACTATTTCATTGGCTCTATGGTTGTTTTCAAAAAGGACAAGCAGAGATTTGGGGTAGTTGATGGCCAGCAGCGGTTGACCACCATCACAATCTTGCTCTGCGTTCTAAGAGACAAGTTTCTGGAACTCGGTATTGAAGATCTCGCTAAAGGCATCCATCAACTAGTAGAACGTAAGAATAGGAACAATAAGCTCGAATATGTACTTCAAACGGAGACATCGTTTCCCTACTTTCAGGAGCATATACAGAAATTTGATGAGGAAGCGGATGCTGACGGAAATGCAGCCCCTGAAGAGACGTACTTGCTTAACGCGCACGCAAAGTTCCAGTCTCTAGTTGACGGATCGATGGCCGCAATTGATTTAGATCCCTCGCTTTCGAAGAGTGTGAAAAAAACTAGAAAACGCAAAAAACTAGTTCTTTTGAGAGATGCCGTCTTCAATTTGAAAATTATCTTAGTGTCTTTAGATGAAGAGGATGACGCCTACATTATCTTCGAAACGCTGAATACAAGAGGGAAAGATCTAGCCTTAACCGACTTGGTAAAGAACCATTTTTCCAAACACCTAAAAGCTCCCGGCGCCGTAGATCACACAAATATCAAGTGGACGAAAATATTAGAAACAATCCACAACTCATCAGAAGATATTTCAACAGATAACTACATCTATCATTTCTGGGCTTCCAGATATGAATCAATACCTCAGAAAAAATTATTCGGGAAATTTAAAAAGGCGGTAACTAAGGGTAAGGCAAAAGAGTATTTGAACGATCTACTTACTGATGCAGAGACTTATCGCTCGCTATACGAGACTTCCTACGCCTGGAAAAAACCGGAAACAGAAGCTGCCCGTTCTTTGAATGCGATGCAAATATTTAAGTTATCTCAGCCAATTCCAGCTACGCTCGCGCTAGCTCGGGCGTACAAGAAAAAGAAGATCAAGTACGCTAGATTCAGAGATGCTCTAGTCGCCATCGAAAATTTCCATTTTCAATTCACCGCCGTGACCTCCTCGCGATCATCAGGTGGAATTTCTGCAATGTACTCATCCTTTGGGCAAAAGCTTTTCGCAAGTACGACGCCTCAAGGTGCGGCGAATGAAATCGACGCGCTGAAAGAAAAGCTGCGAGAGAGAGTGCCGTCACTAGAGGAGTTTACTGTAGCGTTTAGCGAAATCACCTACACAAATTCGAATTCAAAGCAGAAGAATTTAGTTAGATACATCCTACGTAAATTCTCAGAGTACTACGACTACAAATATTCCTGTGACTACGAGGAGCTCACGGTGGAGCATTTTTATCCGCAATCGAAAATCGATGCGGTTTGGACGGATAACGTAGTCGGTAGTTTAGGTAATTTGTTTTTCTTAGAAGAAATCCATAATGGCAAGATTGATACGAAATCTCCGCCAGAAAAGAAAAAGTACCTAAAGAAGAACGAATGTGCTGTTCCGAAATTCATCGGGAAGTCTAGAGGCTGGACCCCAGATCTTGTAAAAACACATACTGAACTGATGGCAAGAGAGGCTTGGCAGAAGGTATGGAAGATATAACTAGCGCGGATTGGTTGGGACGCGCTAGCGCGCGCCCCAACCGCGAGCGTTATGTTTCACCAAGCATCAAAGAAATGGAGTAAATTTTGAAGTCGTACGAAAACATTTTGAAGTCTGCTAAAGAAGCAAAGACTATAGCCTCTCATATTACTGCTCTTGGTAAAGTCAGGGCTAAGACTGAGGATCAAGTGCTTTTACGCAAAATTGATGACGCCATATCATCTCTACAAAGTGGCCATGCAAAAGCCACGAAAGGAAAATCAACACCGACTTGCCTAGATAAAGCAACAGACCCAAGTATAAAAGCGTTGGTAGAGCATTGCCAAAAAGCAGTGGCAACTAAAAAACCAGAATGGCAAGTAATCGCAGAGAGAAATGGATGGGCACCAAAAACATAACAAGCAAAGGCAGCATCGCCCTGCGGGCTGGACGCGCTAACGCGCGCCGCTGCTTTGGGCGTTAGGTTTCAGGGGGAATCGAGTGCTAAATCAATCATTCGGATACAAAAGGTGGGCGGACGAGCGAACCTTACGAGCTATCGAATTGATTGATAGAGATTTATTCCCAGATGCCTACGCCTTCGCGCTTCAACAGATCAACCATATAGTCATTGTCGAAGAACTTTTTATAAGCAGATTAGGTTCTTCCTCTGCTCCACACGAAAGCACAAACACTGCGGTCATCCCGAATTTTGAAGAACTTGAGGGTCGACTGAGCGAGTCTGCCGATTGGTTCGAAAGCTACGTAGATCGCATGGAGAATGGAAGCGAAAAAGTCGCGTTCGTATTTGCAGACGGAAAACGCGGTATGCTCAGCATTGATGAGATTCTATTTCACATTGTAAATCACAGCTCATACCACCGAGGCAATATTGCACGTGCATTAGATCTGGCTTCAGTACCACATCCGATTGATGGTTACGGAATTTACATACATGAAAAAGAGCCAGCGCGCAGAAAAACCTAACAATGAGGTGTTGTCGCCGTCGGCTGGGGCGGCCCATTGCATGGCCCGCCTCAAACCTTGGCGTTATGTGTCTAAGAGCAAGTTTCGGGACTGCGTGGTTTTTCTTACGGTATTGTGGGCCGCGGATGCGATGGCACAGAGGCCCACTATCGTTGTAGACGAAGATCGCCTGCTCAGATTTGAAGGCCGCAACTGCTCCAACTCGCCAATTCCGTACATGCTCCACGAACTGAATCGTATGCAGCTAGAAGCTGAAGGCAAAGGTGAAGTAGCACCTGTCCAGGTGCATGTCTCAGAAAAGACGGAGGAGGGCATGAAGGAGCAAAGTGGTGAGAAGCTATCAGAGCAGGACACATAACCAGTCAAGGCAGCAAGGGCGCGTCGCGCCGGGACGCACTACCGTGCGCCCCTGCTTGAAGCGTTATGTGTAGGAGGCATCGTGGCAACCAAGGAAGAAAAAAGAAGACGTGCCGCTTTAGTCCAAGCGATGGTGGCCGAGGACACGAAAAAGGCAATTGAAGAAATGCCTATAGCACTAGCTCATCTAGGTCAGCTATTTGATCACCTAGATGTGAAGGAGATAGTTCCTTCATCGACTACCTGATAGAGTTTGACTTGTGGGAGTCGCTCTCACGAGAAGAGAAAACCTACCTCTCCAATCCTACATACGGCACCCAGGCCCATATCAACGCCACTTGGCGTCTTGAGGCACTCTACGTCTTGTTGTGGGCTGTTGGGATTGTCCTGCAAGCTTCTTCAGCTTAACTCCGCTAAATCGAGAACGGACTTGCGCCCGCCGGGCCTTGTGGTCTCTTCTAGGGCCTCCTGCCAATACTGAGCGCCGAATACCCGCGGCGCTAATGGCCCGGTTTCAGCCAACCTGGGCCAGATCCCGGCGAATGCATTTTGCATTGCGGGCCCTAGAAAGGAAGGTAGATGATCTCGGAGATGAAATCGGTGGTATCCGGAGCTCTGCTCGGACCCAATTGCAACGGGTTCATTGCTCAAGAGGCCATACGAGACAAACTTTGCTTCGTGACGCATGTGACCCAGAGCAGCGGTGCCGATCTCGCCGCCGAGAGCGTCGAATGCGATATTGGCTTGTACTGACGCGTCATGAATCGCGTGACGATCGAGAATGGATATTGGCTCGATTCCGCACTCGGCTAATCTGTCCACGCGGCATTCGGATCGATAAATCCCGAGAACGCGAGCGGCTCCTTGGCGGAGCGCCCATCGACCCAGATACTCTGCACATTCGGAACCCGCTGCGGTCAGTAGAATAACCTTACCTTTTGGGGGCCAGAGATGAAGCATCGTCAACGCGGCGAGCGGATTGATATAGGCGCGCGCTGCAAGCAGGTCGGATATTCCATCGGGCACCTCGACCGCGCAGGTTGCAGGGCAGTCTACTACCGTCTGCCACGTGCCCTCTCCGCGAAGAGGCAGTACGCGCTGCCCGAGCAAATGCGAGAATTCAGCTGGTGCTTCAATCACAAGGCCGACGCCCTCGTAACCAGCAATCGTAGGCAAACCTATTCTTTGACGATAGGCACCGGTGATCGGAATCAGATCGGATGGATTGATGGGGGCGTACGTCATCGCGACACGAACTGTGTTTGGTTGCAGCGCCACAAGTTCATTCTCTTTGAGCGCGAGTGACGAATGAGGAGGGCCGAATCTGTCGTAGACGAATGAAAAACGCTTCTTGATCAAATTATCACTCGCCAGCTTATTTGCACGTTACTGAACATCAATGTTCCGCAATGCCGTGTTTCGCAAAGGTTTTAAAGAACCTTGAATCAGCAGAATCCATGTTGGGCAGCACTCTATGGCAGAGAGTGTTGAGCTCAGGCTCATAGGCCCGCATTGATGGTACTCCGATTACCGTAACACCTGCTCTTACAGCGGCCAGCGCGCCGGTGGGTGAGTCCTCAAATGCGATTGCTTCGTGAGGGCGGAGATTAAGCTTCTCCACGCAGGCGCGATAGACAGCTGGGTGGGGCTTCCCATTGCGAACGTCTGCTTCAGTGACAATCGCGTCGAATTGGTCGTGCACACCAAGTTGTTCAAGGGTTGGCTCGCAGACTTCGCGCGGTGCATTTGTCGCAAGGCCTATTCGATATCCTTGAGCACAACACCAACGAATCACGTCAATTGCGCCGGGCATGGTCCTGGCGCCGCTAGCCAGCTCCCGTCTCACATATTCAATCACGTCGAGTTCAAGTTTCTCGACCGACCTTCCGCGCCATGGCTGATATTTATACCAATGGCTCGCAACCTGTCGCGTAGTCATAGATTCTGTAAGCTGTTGCTGGTCTGGAGTAACGTAGACGCCTACCGCTGTAAAACACGCATGTTCTGCCTCTGTCCAGAGCGCATTTGTATCAACAATTAGGCCATCAAAATCAAAAATCACACCCTTGATATAGCTGCCACTGATTGTCGTATGCTCGCTCTCTGATGTGCCCCACGGGGCTCTAGGCGTTTCCATTAACAATGATCCATGTTCGAAAGTTGCTACGCCGGAGTTTACTGTGTAGTGGCAGAAACGCGACCGTCTGCCAAGATCACTAAATAGCACACGCTGGCAAATGGGTGTGTGGCACTATAGTACAAGGCGACTCGAACGAGCTGAATCGCCTGATGGCGTCATTCCGTTTTGGTCGAACAGCACCGGACAGCGGGGGTCAACCCAAAGGGTATTTAGCGCGGCTGGCAGTATTTTTCCACGACGAAAGAGGGCGCCCGGCTCGAATGCGGCGCGACAAAAGCCCCCGTTGATTTTGAGGCTCGTCGAAGAGTGGCCACGAGCCATCCAGTGTATTTCTGGTCAATGTCGTAGTGAGCGGTGACGGTGCCGCCACTAGGGCAGCGAAAAACGGTACCGCCAAGTTAACCGGCAGGGCTTGGTAAGCTAGCTTGATGAATACCTATAAACGCCACCGCTTCCCTCGCGAAATCATCAGCTACGCAGTACCCATAAAGCGGGGCAGACTCTCTGGCTCTACTACAGATTCAATCTGAGCCATCGGGATATCGAAGACCTCCTCGCTGAACGAGGCATTATCGTTACTCGGGAGTCGATCCGCCTCTGGTGTATCAAGTTCGGCGCCACTTATACCCGCCGATTGAAGCGTAAACACAGGGGTTACGGCGATACTTTCTTTATCGATGAAGTTTTCGTAAAGATCAACGGTAAGCGGCACTACCTGTGGCGAGCAGTGGATCAAGATGGTGAGGTGGTGGATGTGTATCTCCAGGCAAAGCGCGATGGTGCTGCTGCCAAGCGTTTCTTCAAGCGCTTACTGCGAAGCTGTAGAGGTGCGCCCAGAAAGATCGTGACCGATAAGTTGCGAAGCTATCGAGTGGCTCACCGGGAGCTGATGCCGGATGTAATTCATAGCACTGAACCGTATGAGAATAATCGGGTAGAGCAATCTCACGAAACAACTAGGGTGCGTGAACGAGGCATGAGGAAGTTCAAATCGTTAAGACAGGCTCAGAGATTTCTGGGTACTCATGCTGCGGTTGCAAATTTATTCAATCTTGGGCGGCATCTGGTGAGGGCTGAGCACTATCGAAATCTCAGGATCAGTGCGTTCGCTGAATGGAGTAGGGCAGTTGCTTGAGGTCGGTGGCTATATTTCACTGGCTTGGGGCAGTTAACTTGTCAAAACCTTGCAAATACCTGGCGTTCGTCAATTGAGCAGTGGGGGCGAAGTTCAAATAGCTGGTACCGCTATTACATAACTGGTGCTTTCATTGTCGATGGTCGCAGAACCAGATGATTCCAAAGACCGGTAGAAGAAGCAGTGGTAAGACCGCAACGACTTGAAAAGACTCTACCGATGCGTAGCGAAGAACCTCTAGCATCTCTTCATCAGAAAGCGCCGGCAGTTTAGTTACTCCGCCCGCTGCCTCCGCTTTGGCTGCATCAAATATGGCCCCCATAGCGGGGAGGAGAAATTGAATCGACATGCCGCCGGCGAATCCCATAAGTCCCATGGCTAAGGCACCGCCGCGGGGGAACCGCTCCGCAGTGATTGCTAGCATGGTTGGCCATAGGTAACACACTCCGATACCCCATATGGTGGCAGCTCCAAACGCCATCGCTGGTGAGTTCGCTAGGCTCAGTAGGTAGAGGCCTATGCTGGCCGCTACGCAGCTAACGACCATTAATCCCATAGAAGATATTCGCGCTACCACCGAGCCTGCAAAATGCCGCATTACGAACATCAATGCACTGACATACACCAATAGTAGAATGCCTTGCATTCCCACCGTGTTGGACAATGTGATATTCACCCATTGCCCCGGCGCCAACTCGGATGCAGCCGTAAGAAACATGCAAGCCCAAAACACCCAGAATAGCGGGCGTTTGATCAATTCCATTAGCATATCTGGATAACTGATACCCCTTGCCACACGCTCGGTTTCCGGAAAGGCGGAGCTCGCCACTAGCCACATGAGAATAAGCGCCGGTATCAGTAATGTGAACATGTTCACTTGCCAAGGCATACCTGCGGTATTGATAAGTACGCCAAGGAGGCCGCCGATAACAATGCCCGCCGGCCACCAGGCATGGAGTATGTTCATACGGTGCGCCTTCTCTTCGGGGTAAAGCGCTGCAACCATTGGGTTTGTCGCAGCCTCTACTGCACCCCAGCCCAGTCCGGTGAGTAACAGGCTGGAGAGAACAAGCGATTCAGCAAGAGGGCCGGGCGTTATTGTGGTGGCGACCATCAATCCGAGCGCTCCAGCTATGTAGCCCACTGCGGAACAGAGCAGCATACGCTTCATACCCACCAGTTCCACGAGTGCGCTACCAAACAACAGGGTTAAAGCAAAGCCTGTGAACGTTATGCCCAGGGCCTCCCCAATCATCGCGACAGAGTTTGTGGGGCTTAACTTGTCGTAGATTTCTGTTTGCAAATTCGGGGCTATATTTGCCCGTACGGCAAACCCCAGGCCAATCATAAAGATCGCTAAATTGCCGACGTAGAAGAGGCGGTGTCTATTGATCGTTCTATCCGTCATGGGGCACTCGCAAAATGTAATGTTTATTGTTCTGAAGAGATGGAGAGCTAAAGGTGCAATATGCGTCTATTCACTGTGTCATCTGCGGCTAGACCTGCGAAATCATCAAACGCCTTCTCTGTGGTTCGAATGATGTTCTTAGTGATGAACTCAACGCCTTCACGTGCACCATCTTCAGGGTCCTTCAGACAGCATTCCCATTCCAGTACCGCCCAGCCTTGGTATCCATACTTAGCTAGCTGACTGAAGATACGTGAAAAGTCGACCTGCCCATCCCCGAGCGAGCGAAATCGACCCGCTCGATCTTTCCAGTTTTGGTAGCCGCCATATACGCCACTCTTGCCCGTAGGATTGAACTCTGCGTCCTTTACGTGAAACATTTTTATGTGCTCATAGTAGTGGTCTATGAACTGGCTGTAGTCCAACTGCTGCAGTAAGAAATGGCTGGGATCGTAGAGAATATTGCACCGTGCATGATTGCCAGTGGCCTCCAGGAATCTTTCAAAGCTGATCCCATCGTGCAGGTCCTCGCCTGGGTGAATTTCGTAGCAGAGATCTACACCGGCAGCGTCGAAAGCATTAAGGATTGGTATCCAGCGTTCTGCCAATGCGGCGAAGCCTGTCTCTACAAGACCTGTGGGTCGTTGTGGCCAGGGGTACACAGTGTGCCAAAGAAGCGCGCCGGAAAAAGTCGCATGCGCATTGAGTCCGAGGTTCTGACTTGCCTTGGCGGCGAGAAAAAGTTGGTTTGTTGCCCAGGCCTGACGTGCAGTCCTGTTGCCGCGAAACGCCTCCGGCGCAAAGGCATCAAACAGCGCGTCATAGGCTGGATTTACCGCTATCAGCTGACCTTGCAAATGGGTGGATAACTCGGTGATCTCAACGCCGCTATCCTGGCAAATGCCCTTTAGCTCGTCGCAGTACGTTTTGCTGTCAGCAGCGAGATCCAAGTCAACGAGATTCGAATCCCAAGTTGGAACCTGTATGCCTTTGTAGCCTAAGTCGCCAGCCCATGCGACTATATCGGCAAAGGTGGCAAATGGCTTCTCGTCGCTTACAAACTGCGCGAGAAAAATACCGGGGCCTTTCATGCCCGTCATGGCAAGCTCCTCATCGTGTTCAGTGGGACTCAAAACGATGCCATTTGATATCGCTTTGACTTGCTGTCACTGCGAGTTCGATAAACGCCATGCCTCTCACTGCTTCAGTGATTCCCGGGCAATTGAAGAGAGCGGTATCGGTGCCTTCTCCAAATTCGCGTACTCTTACTCGCGTGGCAAACGCCAGGTATAGATTTGCGAACGCTTCAAGGTAGCCCTCGGGATGCCCCGCAGGTGTTCTCGTTGCGGCCGCGGCGGAATCACTCAAGTAATCCGCCGCTGTGCGCACTATCTCATCAGGGCGATCAGGCCATTTCAAACGAAGGCTGTTGGGATTTTGCTGCGACCATTCCAGACCACCCTTTTCCCCATACACACGAAGGCTCAAAGCATTTTCCTCACCCGTGCAGATCTGACTGGCCTGTAACACTCCCTTCGCGCCGCCATCAAACCGAAGAAGCACCGATCCATCGTCGTCGAGCTCGCGACCGGGAACAAAGCTCGTCAAATCGGCACAAAGCTCGGTAATCCGTAAACCGGAAACAAACTCAGCAAGATTCGCCGCGTGAACGCCGATATCACCCATGCAGCTGCTGATGCCAGCTTTGGAAGGATCCAGGCGCCAAGCGGCTTGTTTACTTTCGCGTTCGATAGAATCATTTGCGAGCCAGCCTTGGTTGTAGTCCACTAGGATCTTGCGAATCCGCCCGAATGCACCCATAGATACACGGTGTTGTGCTTCTTGAACCATGGGATAGCCGATGTATGGGTGTGTTAATCCATAAATTAGGTCGCACTTTTCGATGATCTTGCGCATTGTCAGCACTTCGCTAAGGCTAAATGTCGCCGGTTTGTCACTTAGGACGTGAAAGCCAGATTTCAAAGCAGCGACAGCGACTGGAAAGTGCAGATGATTGGGTGTCACGATGGATACAAATTGCATCCGATCTTCTTTGGGTAGCTCAGATTCCGCAGTCATCATCAGTTCGTAACTTGTGTATACGCGGTGATCTGGCAAACCCAACGAGGCACCTGATCTACGTGATCGTTCGGTGTTGCTACTAAACGCCCCGCACACGAGTTCGATTTCCTGGTCTAAGGCGGCTGCCATGCGGTGAATGGCACCGATGAATGCGCCTTCTCCGCCCCCGACCATTCCCATTCGTACTTTAGACATAACGCCTCGGTTTTTCTTGCGTGAAAGCCCGTGTTGCGAACGTGGGGCAAACTACTCACTATTAAGAGAGCAAGCTTCTCGTCATCCGGGATAGAAAGCTTGGAAGAATTCCTTTGTTATTTGTACAAATTCAGCGCTGGTAAACTGTTTGGATAAATCTGGTGTTTAATAGCGTTGATTGACTCAGGAAAGCGGTGCGTAACCCAAACTTGTTGCCGATACTCAGGTCGGATTAAAAGTGCTCCGATTGCGGTCAACACAAATCAACGGTTCTTGGGGCGACGGGGTTAACGGAGACCAAATACTTTGAAACCCATACTGGAAAGCATTGAACCTCAGGTTGATGCCTCGCTGATATCTGTAAGGCATTCCTGGCTTACGATAGACGGCTACATCGGATGGCATATGCATCCGGAGATCGAAATTGTCTATATGGTTTCTGGGCGAGGTGAGCTATATGTCGGTGATTCGATCACTAGGTTCGTCGAAGGCGACCTTATCCTGCTTGGTCCAAACCTACCGCATTGTTACAACGAAGACGAACACCTAGATACTCCATTTACTATATTGATGGTGCAGTTCGATCAAGAAGCCCTGATCAGCCCGATGTCTCGTCTTCCTGAACTCAACGGTGTTACGCAGCTGATCGATCAAGCGAGCAGAGGCCTTAAGTTCTCGGGTCTGAAGAACTCCAGCGAGGCTGATCATCTAAATGCAGCGGTCGATCAGCAAGGTTTATTGCGCCTAACCTCACTATTGCATTTATTGAACGGTCTCAGCGAAAACACCGATAGGGAGTCTCTTGCCGGCGAAGGCTTTTACACTGATCAAGGGGAGTTTTCCGCTGACAAAATGGCATTAATAGTCAACTACATTAAGCAAAATCTGCAATCCGAGATTGTGCAAAGCGATATAGCGGAACGTGTCGGCATGACCTCATCCAGCTTCAGTCGTTTTTTCCGTAACGCGGCGGGCAGAACGTTTGTTTCCTTTGTTAACCTGGTGCGAACTTCCGAAGCTTGCAGGCTGCTGGCGTTTTCGGAAGACAGCATCGCTCAAATCGCGTTTTCTTGCGGCTACCACAATTTGTCGAATTTTAATCGGCAGTTCAGAGAGTTACGTGGCACAACTCCCACGTCCTACCGAGCGGCGGTAAAGAAGACGGCGTAATGCCGCTCAATTCTGTATTGCTCAATGGGCAAATGAGTAGGAGCCAACGCCGAAGTGTCATCCTACACTTTGTTGGTGTTCGACAGTGGATGACGTAAACGCGCATGCCTTCAAGTAAGCACACCTTATGCCCCTGGCCGCACGTTCTAGATGCGGTCTTTAGTGCGTGCTTCTTCTTTGATCGTAGACGTCACGCTCGACAAGTCGGGCTGGAGTCCGGGATTGTGCTGTTGCTCTCCCGTGCGGTCATTGATCAGGCATTGGGGAAATGACACTTGAATCGACGTGACTTCCTTCATTGTGCGGCCGTTTTGGTATCGGGGGCTTCCGGTTTCTCAAGCGTGGCGCTCAGCCAAGAGCAAAGGGACTTTATCGCGAGTCGACAGGATTACGTGAAGTCGCCTGTCTCGCTGTTCAGTGAGGAGCAGCGGGAGATGTGCGCGATAATATGCGAGCACATCATTCCCGCTACAGATACGCCGGGTGCCATTGATGCAAATGTACCGTCGTTCGTCGAGTTAATGGTGAGCGACTGGTATACAAACTCTGAACGTAGCGTTTTTTTGGCGGGACTTTCGTCCGTCGAGCAGCGCTCGCAGCAGCACCACCAGCAATCATTTGCGGTGCTAGACGGCGAAGATCAGATCCAGATTCTCAAGGAACTCGAAGCCAGCGCCGCTGACTCTGTTTGGTACGCCCCCGGCCGGCGATCTTCAGAGACGATGAACGACGTTCCATTTATTTGCCAGATAAAAGAACTCACGACCTTTGGCTTTTTTACTTCAAAGCTCGGTGCCACAGGAGTTCTTCGATACAACCCGATGCCGATGCGTTTTGATGGGGCGATCCCGTTAGAGGAAGACGACAGCAGTTGGGCTTTCCAAATTGTTGGTTAACGAATACATAAACTATGCAAAGTAGCACTGAATTTGATGCCATTGTCATTGGGTCGGGAATCACAGGTGGTTGGGCCGCGAAAGAGCTTACTGAAAGAGGGCTTAAAGTGCTCGTACTGGAGCGCGGGCGGGATCTTCAGCATGGTTCAGGATACCTCGGAGAGCACGCGCCATCGTGGAAGATGACGTTCAATGGCAGGGCCGACCGGGAGGAACTCGCTAAAGATTACGAAGTGCAGTCTCACTGCTACGCAATGAGTCAGGCCAACAAGCAGTTTTGGAATGTTGACTCTGAGCATCCCTACGCTCTCGATGAGAGCAAACCGTTTGACTGGATTCGCGGTGATGTTGTTGGAGGCCGCTCGCTTATGTGGGGGCGTCAAACCTACCGGCTGAGCGAGCAGGACTTCAACGCGAATGCAAAAGATGGTCACGGAATCCCCTGGCCAGTAGGCTACGAGGACATTGCACCCTGGTACAGCTATGTTGAGAAGTTCATTGGGGTGAACGGTCGACGAGAGAATCTTCCTCAGCTACCAGACGGTGAGTTCCAAAAACCGATGCCTTGGATGGCTCTCGAAGAGACAATTAGCGATCGACTAAAAACCGCCGCGCCCGACGTTACGCTTACCAACTCACGCTCAGCCATCTTAACTGAGCCACTGCCGGGTCGATCAGCATGCCACTACTGTGGGCCTTGCGAACGAGGGTGCTCGACCGGCAGCTACTTTAGTTCGCAAAGCTCAACGCTGCCAGCAGCGAGGGCTACAGGGAATCTTACGCTCGTTTCTGACGCGATCGTGGAGCGCCTAGAGTACGACCAAAGCGCAGAGCGTATAAGCAGCGTGTATGTTGTCGACAGGAACACACGGACGCGTAAAAAGTACTCTGCAAAAGTTTTCTTCCTTTGCGCCTCGACGGTCGGCTCTACCCAACTATTGCTAAACAGCAAAAGTGAATCTTTCCCAAACGGCCTTGGTAACAAGAGCGGAACACTGGGGCATTATCTCATGGACCATAGTTTCGGAGTGAGTGGCCTCGGCGTGTTCTTCGATCATCTTGACAGCTATTACTACGGAAATAGGCCCACCGGTCTCTATATCCCACGTTTTCGGAATCTGGATGGTGCAGACGATCAAGACACTGATTTTCTTCGTGGCTACGGATTTCAAACGGGAACACTTCGAGCTGACTGGCGATTCCAGCATAACCGGCCTGGTTTTGGTGAAGGCTACAAGGAAGCGTTACGCAAACCCGGCTATTGGCTGTTCGCATTGATTGGTTTTGCAGAAACGCTACCGGTGAAGAGGAACCGGATGTATTTGAGCCGAAACAAAGTTGATCGCTACGGAATACCTCAGGTCGTATTTGACTATGAATGGCAAGAGAATGACTACAAATTGCGGCAAGATGCCAACAAACAAGCGAAGCGAATTCTCAATTCGGCGGGAGCGGCGATTGTTACAGAAGGTTCAGATGATTTGTCCACCCCTGGCCTGGGTATCCACGAGATGGGGACGGCACGAATGGGTGATGACCCTAATCAATCGGTGCTCAATAAGCACAATCAGGCGCATGGAATTCCAAACCTGTTTGTAACTGACGGGTCATTCATGGCTTCATCATCATGTGTTAATCCCTCGCTGACCTATATGGCATTTACAGCCCGAGCCTGTGCATACGCGACTGAGCTGCTTGCATCCGGAGACTTGTAAAGCCACAGAATAGTCTATGAAGAGATCTCTAAAAATAGCGGGTATTTCTTTGCTGGGCGCAATCCTAATCTGTGCCATCGCCTTTTATGTATTCCTGAAACATCACGGGCTTATACCGCGTTACGAATATGATGTGGTGGCACCGGACAAACCTGTACTGACAAGACCCGCTATTCTCGTGTTGAGCAAGACCAACGGCTTTATACACCACGATGCCCTACCCGAAGCTGAAGCAATGCTAACGCGGATTGCCAAGCATAACGACTGGAGCATGTATCACACCAAAAACGGTGCGACGCACACGCCTACATTTCTGGAGGACTTCGACGTCATTGTTTGGAACAACGTGTCAGGCGATGTTCTAGATGCTTTCCAGCGCACAGCGATGCGGAAATGGATTGAGGAAGGAGGTACGTGGATTGGTATTCACGCTTCCGGAGGCGAACTCGAGTACCGATGGGACTGGTATGTTGATGAATTGTTGGGAGCTCAGTTTGTAGGCCACACGATGGATCCTCAGTTCCAGGATGCCGAGATAACCGTTAATCCAACAGGCTCTTCGATCACGGCCCACCTCTCATCCGTTTGGAAAATTCCTAATGAAGAGTGGTATGCCTTCGATCAATCACCAAACCACGCGACAACGACGATACTTCTAACTCTTGATGAGTCCTCTTACATTACGGTCGGCGAAAACTTCTTTGGTCAGGATCGCATGCAAGGTGAGCACCCAATTACATGGAGCCATCGCCAGGGTAAAGGTAAGGTTTTTTACACGGCTATTGGGCATCAAGCTGCCACCTATCAAATTCCGGAGTTTGTGACTCTAATCGAAAACGCAATCGCATGGGGTTTGAATTAGCTTGGTGCATCTCCTCTGCGCGCATCGGCCATTATTGATTGTAGCTTGGAGATGCTCGCGAGCATTCCTACACTAGCCGTTATGGCTTCGGTTTGGATATCAGCTAGTGGATCGGCGAAAGCATGCGAAACAAGTCTGAATCTATATTTATCTTATGGCGATTTCTTGAGGGGACTCCAGTACCCATGCAAGAAATTACGTCAGCGATGAACTCAATGTACGACCAGAATAAGAACCATGTTCTTCCTTCTATGTTGTCGTTAAGAGCTGATTTGAACTCGTTGCTCGACACTAAAAAAGTAAACTTTTTCAAGAAAACGTGGCGCTGCCTGATGGAGTCCGGGGTTGAGTTGACGCCTGCTCAGGTCAATACGATGGCATCTGAGCTTAGAAGTTGTATGGCCCATGCTGATACTCTTCTCAGGAACAGAAACTTCGCAGGGAAGGTTTGCCAAACCGCCTTGGAAGCATCCGATAGTCCGACGTTGCGCGTAGCCGGACAAATGCGTGGTTGGAGTTTGACCCTTACGGTAAAGGGTTCGGGGCGCTATAACTGTGGTGACACAGAGTTAACTACGCGAGTGGGAGACTTAGTGCTGCACTCACCCGAGGCGTTTTACGACTACCGTCGTGCTTTTCAATCGACGGAGTGGGTTCACTACTGGGTATATTTCCAGACCGAGCCTCGGTTCACTCGATGGCTAAATTGGCCCGAGCTAAGCCCACATATTCACCATCTCAATGTTCCCGAAACTGACATTGAGTGTTTAACGGATATCTTTCGGAAAGCCATATCGTTTACGAAGGACGAAACTATCGTAAGTACGTCACTTCTAGCTAATCAGATAGAAGAGCTCCTCATTCGTTGCTATTCGTTTACTGAGTTGGAAAAACCCGCTGAATATGATGTCAGGGTTCAAGATGCCAAAGACTTCATCCTCGAACGTCTGGATCAAGGTATCACTATTTATGACGTCGCCGATGCTGTGGGTTTGTCCAAAACCAGACTGTCTGCGTTGTTTAAAGCAAACACAGGGCGAACCGTGTTTCAGTGGAGAGATGAACGTCGCGTGGCGGAAGCTTCAAAGTTGTTGAAGAAGACGCAGCTAAGTATCACGCAAATAGCGCGCGCAACTGGATACAATGATTCACTGTACTTTTCAAAGTGCTTTACAAAAGTAGCAAAAGTTTCACCCACCCAGTTTAGAAAACTACGTTGTGAATAGAGATATTGATTCGGAACTTCACTCGCACTTTTTAGGCGCCCAAGGAAAAAACATACTGGTCGTCTCCTGATAATGTTTATAGCCCGGACGTTTTCTGACCGAGTAGTACTCTGCAGGGATAGCGCCGGTTAAAAATACTAGAGTTAGATACATCATCATCGATGCTCCAACGGTACCGAGGCCTAGTGTGATCCACACTAAGGTCTGCTCCGATGGAAGCAGGAGTAACCAGGAAGAAACGGCGCTGATAACCAAGCCTGTCCAAACAAGCCATTCAGAAAAGTAATTGGGGTGACGGCTATAACGCCACAGTCCTACATTACAGACGCCTTTTTTGTCGTTTGAGACAAAGCGAGTTTTTTGCCGATCAGCAACTGTTTCGAGTAGGTAGGCAGTGATTAGAATCGTTATACCTATAACTTCCCATGCGGAGAACACACTGTTGCCGTTGGTGGCGAGTAAAAATCCCGGTAACGCTAAAACCGAAGTATTGGCGAGCCCCTGCACCATGATTTCCACTAACATATGGATTTCGATATTACCGTTGCCGCTTTCTTCCAACTTCAGACGCCGGTATTTGTAGCGAGGAAATTCTCGGCGAAAAATGATGCCGGTTTTTGTCGCTGCATAGAGGCCACCAATTCCCATGCGTAGACCTATGAATAGATAGGCTAAACCAGCAACCGTACGTCGGAGGATGTCGCCGTCGCCCACAGTGATGATCATTAAGCCAATTGCTGCTACGCCAAATGGCCAGGCCAAATCCACAAACGACATACGACCTGTTTGTAAGAATGGGATACATGCAACGAATGCAAACAAGATGACTTGAATACTGGCGTTGATCAAAAGCATCGAAACCAGAGTTTCATTTTGAGCGAATAATGCGATTGCCCAGACCGCTATAAAGGCAACAGACAGCTTTAGATAATGGCTCACTGAGGGCTCCCCTGACAAAGAATCAAATTGAAAACACCGGGATGTGAATTTTCACAAAAATAAATTTTGTCTCTTTCGTATGGGCGACTTTTTGGGCGCCCAACTTTCCAAGACTAATTATCTGTCGTTCTGCTTGAAATTCTCTTGTTCCATTTCGGCTCCGTTTTGATCGATTTCAGCGACCTATTTTCGCAACTAGGTAAAAATGGCGAATATTTCCTAAATAGCTGATTTAAATAGGCTTTTGACAACCTAAAAGAGCCTGTTTCGCACGGCTGCGCGAGCTTGTTATTGGAAAAACAAACGGATACTTTCACGCCGCCGATTTAATAATTCATCAACAATAGTGGTGGTAGAAAATGGACAAACTCAGCAGAACTCTTGGCGTCTTAATCGCATTCAGCGCTCACGCATCTAATGCTCAAGAAAAAATACCGGGTTCGAGTCAGAGCGAGGTTAAAGAAAATCTCGTTGTTGAAGAGGTTGTTGTTTCCGCACAGCGATCAATTCAAAGTGTGCAGGACGTACCCATTTCGATGGTGGTATTGAATTCAGACGCATTGGATCGTAACAACGTCATCGACTTCAGTGAGACGCTAGACCTAACCCCAGGAATTTCCAGCGGGGCTACTAACTCACCGGTGGCCAGAGCCTTAACTATTAGAGGTGTAGGCACCAGCGTTATTGATGGAGCCGCGCCTAGCGTGCCCATTTTCATTGACGGCGTTGCGGCAGCTTCAGTTGGCGTTGCGTTTACCACCTTAATGGATCCGCAGCAGATCGAATTGCTAAGGGGGCCACAGGGCACGCTGTACGGAAAAAACGCACCGGGTGGTGCCTACAACATCACCACCAAGGCGCCATCAACCGAACGAATGGAAGGCAAGGTTGCTGCCACCTATTCTCAGTGGGACGCAAACAACGAACCAACCACGGACCTAAGAGCGTCGGTCAATATACCAATCACTGAAAGCGTCGCCATTAGAGCGTCCGCACTGCGCGGTGACTCTGAAGGAGGTATTGATTTAGTGAGTCCCTTAGCCACAGACGACGCTACCGGTGGGAAGGACCATATAGCCGCTAGAGTTAGGCTTCTTGCAGACCTAAACGAGCAGTCTACGCTAGACCTCATCGCCAACTATCAGGATTTAGAAAACACATACAACGTGCAGACTTACGATGGCCAGGTACCTGCGACTGGTGGTTTTAGTAATATTCCCGCGACTTTCACCGATTTTGGTGATCGAGTGGTTTACAGCAACGCCGCAGGTGTATCACGAACTGATGTTAAAGATTTTTCGGCCCGCTATCAGTTGAACGCGGACTGGACAACGTTAGATGTGATCGCGGGCTACCAGGAATTTGCGACGGATGGCTTTCAGATACAGGGCGGGGATTTTCCCATTACCCCTACACCAATTTCAGAATTTGAAGTTATCAATGAGATACGCACCCTCGAAGCCCGAATCTCAAATAGCGGCGACTCCTTTGATTACCTGGCTGGCGTTTACTTAAGTGAAACCGAAAGCAGTAGCTTTATTGGGTTGGGCGGTTTCGAGTCCTTTACGGAGCAAGAGGGTAGTGATGCAGCGTTGTTTGCCAACATCACCTGGCACCTGGCCGATCAATGGGACCTAGCTACCGGGTTACGCTATGAGGATGGCACAAGAGATATAAACTCAGAAATCAACGCGCCCGGCTTTGAGCCTATCAGTCGAGAGCTGGACTTTGAACATCTGTCTTGGAGTCTGAAGCTGAACTACTTTCTGAATGAAAACACCACTGGGTACGTTGCTATCGATAACGCTTACCGCGCTGGAGGAGTTACCAGTTTTGCAGCTGGCGTGAGAGCGATAGGGGCCGCAGTGGCTGGCACTCCGCTCGATCCCGACGGCATCGTTCTCGGCTTGGCTGAGGACTTTACTGACTATGACGAAGAAGTATCTACTGCCTTCGAAGTCGGAGTAAAAGGCAGTGCGCTAGATCAAAGACTGCGGTACAACGCAGCGGCTTTTTATCAGGTGTTTGATGATTACATCACTCGAGTCGATGGTTTTGCGGTATCGAATCCACTTTTGAATCTGACAGGGGCGAGTGCATTTGCAACTAGCCTTCTCTTCAATGCAGAAGAAGTAGTTACCCAGGGCATCGAGTTCGATTTTAGCTATGCCATAACAGAAAACTGGTCCGGCAGTTTCGCAGTGGCGTATTTCGATGCGACAGTCGAGGAATTCGCCGATCGCCTATGCACGCCCAACGACAACAACGCTACCGATCTGTTTTGCCCTGCAGAGCCAGGATCTGACCTAAAGCTTCAACCCAGGTGGAACAGCAACCTGCAGTTAACGTATGTCAAAAGTTTTAGCAACGGCTGGGCCTTTAACTCCAATTTTTCATGGACTTGGAATTCCGAGGTCTCGGCGGACCTCGAGATCGAGGACTACAATGACCCTCTTAACTTTTTTAATGTGAATGCGGGTGTCAGCAACGAGAACTGGGTGCTTTCTTTATGGGCCAAAAACCTTACCGATGAAGTTGCTGTTCAAACGGTTAACCAGTTCCCCACATTTGACCCGGCGAATCCTCTTACAGTAAGTGGTCCGCTCACCTATAACGGCCGCGAGTATGGATTGACTCTCAGCTACATCTTCTAGCGCAAGCTATTAGTTTGGTAAGCGCCGGCAGGCATCGTGATCGCAATGGTTTTAGTGGACCATTGCGATCTTCTAACACTGCGTTATGCCAAGTGCGTACAACCCGGCCTAGCGTCAATTCTCCATACTCCAATAGTACGATTGTCCATGTTTCGCTACTTTATTCCATTTGAGGTTTCCGCGAGTAGTCTACAGTTAAAGCAATAACAAACAGCGAAGCAAAACAGTCTTTGAGTTAGGGCTTCGAAGAATAAGAGTGTTCTATGGGCAAGCTGATTTTTGAATCGATTGAAAGCATGTCTCAGAGTTTTTCCCTCATGAGCATGATTCCGGATACCCACGCATGGGTTAAAGATGCCAAAGGCAAGTTTGTTTATGCCAATGAGCTTCTCTGTCAGCGGTTTGGTATCCACTCCACGCAGGAAATAGCGGGGAAAACTGATTTTTGTTTATCGCCCGAAAAGTTCGCGATCTCTTACCGCGACGACGACCGACGGGTATTGAATGGAGAGTCTATTTCAGAACGGCTGGAGCTAATGTGCGGCAAAGACTCGCGAGCAGAGTGGTTTTCCACTAGTAAGTGGCCGATTGAGAACTTCAGTGGTCGCTACATTGGAAGCCTGGGAATTAGTCGTGCGCTGGAAAGTAGTGAGCGAAAGGAAACCTCACATCGCGCGCTGAATGCGGTGATGGAGTACATAAAGAAGAATTTTGACTCGCCTATCTCTATCGAATCACTCGCGAAGAACAACAATATGTCTGTCAGTGCGCTCGAACGACGATTTAGAAAGTACTTGCAGAAAACGCCAGGGCAATACATCAATCAAGTTCGCCTAAATAGCGCGCTTCAGCAGCTACTCAACACCGAAAAGAGAATAGGAACAATCGCGCTCGAAAGCGGATTTTCAGATCACAGCCACTTCACGCGTGCATTCAGTCGCTACTACGGTAAATCCCCTCGACATGTAAGAAGCAGTGTCTAGAAGCGGTTAGCGACCTGAGAAACCCCAGGCTAGGGATGGATTCGCCGTTCACTAATCTCGGCTTTATGCCTCTTGCCCGAAGAGTTCTACCCGTACGTACTGCATCCATAAACCTACTCAACACGAGATTCACTCTAAGGTCTGTCATCGGTGTCCATAAAACGAAAAATTCTTATCAGCTTATCTGTCGCGATTGTCGCGTTGATGGCTTACGTGCTTAGCACGATCATCCGCTTTGTTAGCACTCATGGTGTTGATCGTGACCAGACTGACTACCAGGAAAGACTCTACTTTCTGTGGGACTCTGTGGATTGGGTCGGCGAGCGTCCATCTCCAACACTCGACCGCGATATCGTGGAGTACTTTGGGAGTTTGTATAACCCATTAATGGAGCGAGGCCCTTATCTGGTTTCATATGCGCTGGATGAGGGAGAGAACTCGGTCGCCGTTGTATTGATTCCCGGTGGTGGGTATGTGTTTCGCTCCGAACAACGCGAAGGAATCAAGGTGGCCAAATGGCTGAACACTCATGGAATCGCGGCATTCGTACTTAACTATCGTTTGGATTTGCACCCGGCTCCAGTAAACGATGCGAGGTTAGCCATCGCCTATCTACGGCGTAATAGCTCTAAGTTCCGTATCGACCCTGGAAAAATAGGAACTATGGGATTTTCTGCCGGAGGGCACCTTGCTACAAGCCTTGTGAATCTACATAGCAAAGACACTGAGCTAGGTGTTATTCCGGCGCCGTTTACAAGTGTTTCCGCTCGGCCTGACTTTAATGTTCTGGCTTATCCTGTTATTACGTTCCAGGAGCCATATGCACAGCCTGATTCCAGAGATAACCTGGTAGGTGAATCTCCTTCTAAAGAGATGATTAAGCTACTGAGCGCGGAGTTACAAGTCGCTCCTGATACTCCGCCAACTTTCATTTGGGCGCCAGTAACAGATGAGGTGGTGCCATATCAAAACTCTCAGATCTATAGCCAAGCCTTAGCGGAGCGAGGAATCGAAAACGAACTTCACCTCTTCGATGAAGGTAAGCATGGCAGTGACTTAGCCGAGAAAGAACCCTTGGCAAGCCAATGGCCCGACATGATGCTGAAATGGTTAGACCAAACCATAGGATTGGATTGAAATGCGCAGCGTCGAAAAACCTACTTCTTTAGATGTAGCTTCGAGATAGCAAATGAGGACGAGTGTTGATGCGCATTGCGAGACTTCTAATTGACGAAAAGAGCTTCAATTCCGCATTGCCTATAAGGCAATTGAGTAGGAGCGTCCTTGGGAAGTAGGCTCTACACTCCTGCTGCACTGTCCAGTACTAGCAGAGGCTCTACTGTTCGCGTTTCTACGAAGGTATCCACTCTATGCTCAGACATCGTTTGACTCGAAACCGCTGGTTAGTAGCTGAGAGGACATTGATATGTTGAAAACCTGGCTCATACGCCTATCTGTTTTACTTAACGTTCTAACGCTGGCCGTCATAACGGTTGGAGCGATCAACCCCACGCTACTGTTTAGCGGGATGATAAACCGCTACATGGAGACCATGCGAACAACCCGTATAGGTCAGTTCTCTAGCTTTCCAGTGTCTTCCGAAGATGTGGTTTTTTTGGGCGATAGCATTACTCACGCTGGGCATTGGGAAGAAATGTTTCCAGGTATCTCCACACGAAATCGTGGAATATCAGCGGATACAACGACTCATGTGATTGAACGTTTAAGCCAAGTTACAGATGGAACACCGCGGGCGGTGTTTCTAAAAATCGGTACGAACGATTTGACGCATGGCCCAGAAGATCGCGACGTCAGCTATCAGCAATATCGACAGATACTTGAAACCATCCGCGAAGCCTCGCCTACAACCCGTCTATTTGTTCAGAGCTTGTTGCCACGCGCGGTAGAGCTCCGCGAAGAGGTCGAGGCCTACAACGCTGAGATACAGAAAATCGCCGGTGATATGGGTGCTACCTACATCGATCTCTACGACGCGTTTCTTGCTGCCGACGGCAGCATTACTGACGAACTTACCTACGATGAATTGCATCTCACTGGTGAGGGTTATCTCGTGTGGCAAGCCCAGCTCACCCCTTACGTCGACTCGCTTTAAGACTTTGCCGAAGGGCCTTGTGGCTGTGCCTACATACCCTGTAGTTCACAGCCACTTTTTTAACAACTTAGGATTCAATTGTGCCGTTTAAAGCTCGATACCTTGTAGGCGCTATCGCCTTGTTACTGCTTGTTGCGGTGGCACCCGTAGTTTTCGTGAGCTTGCACGCCCACAACAGTGGCGCAATTGAAACCGACGAGGAAATAGTCACTCTCACCTTCGACGATGGCCCGAGCCCTAGTAGTACGCTGGAACTCTTAGATCTACTGGATGAGTTGAAAGTGCCCGCGACCTTTTTTATCACGGGATCTCATGCAGAAGACTATCCAGAAATTGTGGCCGAAGCGCACAGTCGAGGCTACCAAGTCGCAAATCATGGTTGGAATCATAAACCTTTGATTCACTGGGGAATGAAGGTACCTAGTGAAGAAGTCGAGCGCACCAACCTGCTGATCAAAAGAATTACGGGGGAGAGTAGCAGTCTTTTTCGACCGCCTTTCTTGGTAGGCGGGCTTGGGCTAATGCGAACGTTATCAGCTCGAGATATTCAAATTGTTGGTGCTAACGCCAGTGGTCTTGATTGGGAGGAGAAAGACCCAACTGTTATAGCTCAAACGGTAGTCAGTGGTGTGACGCCGGGAAGCGTCATACTGTTACATGATGGCGATGGGTCAACACAAGAGAGTGGGCGACAGGCTAGCCGTCAACCGACCATTGAGGCAACTAAACTGTTAGTCAATGCCCTGCGTAGTCAGGGATACCGATTCGTTCCGCTCAGCGATCTTTTGGACTAACTTTCGAGACTTGTTGTAAAAGTCTAGACGGCGAGCGGCGACCGAATCCATAGAAAAGTTTAAGGTCGGTTATCGGCCGACAGCGGTACTCTAGGTATCGCCAAGTTAACTGGCCCAGATTAGTAGAATCTGCCGATGAATACCTATACACGCCATCGATTCCCGCCTGACATCATCAGCTACGCGGTCTGGCTGTACTACCGCTTTAACCTTAGCCATCGAGACATCGAAGACCTCCTGGCAGAACGCGGCATCACCGTCACCCGCGAATCTATACGCCTGTGGTACCCAGAGGGTACTGCCAACTTAACTGACCGATTTCGATAGACTCGGCGCATGAATACCTACAAACGCCACCGATTCCCGCCCGATATCATTTCCTATGCTGTCTGGCTCTACTACCGCTTCAATCTCAGTCACCGCGATATAGAGGATCTTTTCGCCCAGCGAGGCATCGTTGTCACCCGCGAGTCAGTCCGCCTCTGGTGCATAAAGTTCGGAGCTACTTATGCCCGCCGCCTGAGGCGCAAGCACCGCGGTTACGGCGATACCTTCCACATCGATGAGGTCTATGTGAAGATCAACGGCAAGCAACACTACCTCTGGCGCGCTGTGGATCAAGACGGTGAAGTAGTTGATGTTTATCTACAGGCCAAACGAGATGGTGCTGCAGCAAAACGGTTCTTCAAGCGCGTCTTGCGAAGCCACGGAGGGGAGCCCAGGAAAATCGTGACTGACAAGCTGCGTAGCTATGGCGTTGCCCATCGGGCGCTGATTCTTGAGACAGTCCATAGCACCGAGCGGTACGAGAACAATAGGGCTGAGCAATCACGTGAAGCGACGAGGGTGAGAGAGCGCGGTATGCGTAGATTTAAATCGGTAGGGCAAGCCCAGAGATTTTTGACTGCTCATGCCGCTGTCAGCAGTTTATTCAATCTTGGTAGGCACTTGATCACGGCTCAACACTATCGAGATCTCAGGATTGGTGCGTTCGCAGAGTGGAGCAGGGTGGTTTCTTGAGATCAGATCGACGCTAGATTCGGCCGATCTCAAGGAGTTAAGTTGCCAATACCATCCGTTCGTAGACTGCAAGAACTATCCGTGGCCACTGCGGCTCAGTGGCAAAGGGATCGTCCTCCCTCGACCTTGCGTCGAAACGGACATGCGCTTACGGACCACAAGCAGCGCGTCGGTCGCAAGACATCGGTCCATCTTTGATCTATCGACCAACACATGAACTTTCAGTGGGCTGGTTCGGAAAAAATCGAGCCTGTAACAGTTCGAAATAGCAATGCGCGGAATAGTCGCATAGTGTCTTCAACGTAGACTTGGAAATCGAAGTCTTTTTTCTAACAAAGAAAATGTGCGTTTGGAGCAATAACTTTATGTGGAAGAAAAATGTAAAGAGAACGGTAGGAACACTTCTATTTGCAATCGTTAGTCCAATTTTTGCATCCGTCTCTACCGCGCAATCGATGCAAGAAATCGAATACACAGGAGGATCGGGCTTGTCCCCATGGTATCTCGACATCTCGTTTGACCAGATCCTCAGAATGTTTTCAGGCGTAGGCGCAAACGGGCTTCCGGGCGATGGGGGGGATGCCTACGACGGATACGAAGACTATCTTGATTGTGTGGATGAAGTGGCTCCGGCCGTTCAGGCGTGTAAAAACGCTTATTCAGGAACACTGCTAGACGTATGCCAACTCTATTGGGCAGCGACTGGGGCTGATGTCGTTCGGCACGGACTCAAGTACGTATTCAAGTCGAACCTTGGGGCAGCACTAGGCGTCACAGCCCCTTACGCAACCCTTACACTTTATCAGAGTTGCGGAGATTTGGCAGACCAAGCTTTACAGTGGTGCGACTCTACTTTTGAAAACCGTGCGATCGCGAACTGTCTTGGTTACGAGTACTAAACAACCGAATAGGAGTTGCAAATCATGAGTCTTTTATCTTTACCTGAAAATGTTACATCTAATCGGAACGCAGTGAGAATGAATCGCATTTCCACAATGCTGGTCGTCGTTACTCTATCGGTAGGGGCATCATCATTCAACGTTAATGCAGCGGCCGATAACTCTCAATTGAAAGCTCTCGACGAAGCCTGGTGCTCTCGACGTGAGTTGGACAGAGAAGCTCAATCCGAGCGAAGAGCGTCGCTGGATAAATGGCGTCATGCCCATGGATACTTCCGAAAGCAAGAGCGTGACTCATACACGTTTTTTCCTGATGAGCACTTAGCGAAATTGTCGCAATCTGGTGATCTCCTGGCTTTGGACGCGCAGTACCAGCGGCTTTCGAAAGAAGGGTTGAGCGACAAGATGCCGCAGGCCGAAGCATTATTGCTGCGTGCAGCGGCCAATGGATCAACCCAAGCGTTATTGAGCCTCGGGAATTTGGCGGAAGTGTCTACCGCCGGTACGATTGAGTCGCTTCAAGGAAAACAAAACGCTTTGAAGTTCTACTTAACGGCTTGGCGACGGGGAGACTTTTATGGCGCACGCAAGGTAGATGCGCTAGTCGAGTCTCTCGGAGAGCGTCTAACCGTAGAGGACGTAAGAAAACTGGAGGCGGACTCCAACGAGCTGTATTTTTCGCTGAGTGAAATTCGTCGAGAGCTAAATTTGGAACCCTTTGATAATTCGCACTCGAAGTCAGTTTTAAATAAGTTTTCTCGGGATGTTGCTGCTGCAAGCTTGTCGTCTCGGCTAGATCTCTTTGACTTAAAGGAGGATCTACCGTCGTCGCCGTGTGTTGTCAGCAGTATAGCTGCCTTAAAAAAGACACACTAATCGTCATGGTTTTGCATGTAACGTCGAGCGCCGTAGCTTTGGTTATTGCTCGGCGTTGCAGTTAACCGTTACCCTTAAAGACTGGAATGCGAACCTCAGAGTTAGTCGCTTTCCGGCGTAGGATTTTTGAGCCGCTAACTATTCTTCCTTCATCTTATTCGCTATGCCCCTAGGGGGTTACTTCCGAACTCAACTCTCTCGTCGAGTGCATGTTCTGTTGTGGGTAATCTGGCGGTTGCGTTACTGGATCAAAACTGAAGTTATCAATCATCAGGGGCCGTGGAAGAGCTTTGAGGCCGTCGAATATGCCACGCTGGTCTGGGTCGATTGGTACAACTAACAACGCCTTCACGGATTGATTGGTCAGGTTCCCCCGATCGAGAATGAGCAGGCATACTTTGAGCAACAGGGGCAGCCTGACTTACACAAAACGGTCTCCTGAAAACCCGGGGCGATTCATTCTCAGTGACGCGCCTCAGTGATAAGAGGGAAACTTTTGTAACGAGTAATCTTTCAATAGCTAGATGCCCCCGTCGTACGTCCTACCCGGTCCCATAGACACCGCTTTGACTACCTGGGTTAGCTCTCTACCGTCGACTTCTCGGATATCTGTTGCAAAGCTTCTGGGTCACTGTTTACGTATCTCTTTAACAATCTCTGCAGTCGTGCATTTGAAGATGTTTGAAAGTATGTAGAAGTCAGAATGAACAGGCTGACTACTACAAAGACCACGGAGACTGAAACTGTCGATTGCGGAAACCAGCCAATACCAGCATCGTTAGCAAAAAATATGCCACCAACGATGAGTAAGCCCCACGCAAAACCCTTTAGTCCATGCCGCCGCCCGTCGAGATTCTTGACGGCTTCTATTTCTTTTGGTGTTAGTTTCATTTGAGCATACCACCGTTCTAATGTTGGTCATTTTGGGAGTCTACCCGGAAACAAGGGACTGTGCCTGATTCTTGGAAAAGCACCTTTACGTGATGCCCCACGACTCCCTTTCTCAGTGCGGGCGGATGGCTACCTATGGTGTGGAGAGTTTAGCTGAGGCCTCTCTTTCGCGAAAGTGAAAGGCGTATTGGTCGTAACAGTATTTATTTAAACTGGGTTTGGTAAAGCCCCAGAAGTGCGGATCAGTAGCCCGAAGAGATCGACGTGTCCAAGAGCTATGCTCAGTGCGGTGGTGAGATGCAAAAGCTACGTAGCATGCGCAGCAGCATGTTAGCGTCGGTCTTGTCCCTTCGTACTTTTTGACTACAGTCATATCATCTCTAAAAAAACGGTGAACAATTACCTATCAGCAGTCTCGATTAGCCCGATAACTTCAGACGCGAAGTCTCTCGAATCGAATCTCGCTGGTGCTCCCATACGAATGGCGGCTCGTAGCAGCGCACGAGATACCTACCTTAATCCTCCCATTTAAAACGGTTGTTTCATGTGGAGGGTTAAGCCGCAATCATTAGCAGTCTCGGCGGCACGCCGCCAATTGCGGTGTTCGTTCTCTCGTTGTTGTATTGCCAAAGCCATTCCGTCGCTAAAGCTTGAGCATGATTCAGGGACGCCAACGAGTGTAGATCAAGTCACTCATGCCTAACGGTTCGGTTAGGGTACTCAATGTACTCGTACTGTGTCGGATTGCCTGACTGGATAAAAATCAACATAGTTCGATGATCGTTGGCCCATGCTATCAAAGCCTCTGAAATGCACTCCGGGTCATTCTCACAGCGAGCTGCAGGGGTTTTGCGTAAGACGCCGTAGTCAATCGGCGAAAAGCACATTCTTACCATCCAATTTTGCTTGGTAGCAATAGCAGGTCTCGCTAAGGCCGTACACGAAGCCTGCGAGAGGAATATTGATGTCGTGCTTTGCGACGCCTCGGCTGGCAATTTCGCGGCGAACGGATGGCCTTACAACTTTCCCTAGAGGGCTTCCTGGCGCAATTCGGACTCGCGGCGCTCTATGGCGTAATTCTTGTTGAGCTTCGCTTTCTTTGCTTCCTGCTCCTAAAAGCGCGTCATGATAGAGGCCTCCATGCCGCCACACGTCTAAAGAGACGTCCGACGTAAGGACAACGTGCATCTAGCTAAAATGTCGTGAAATGGCTTAGCATAGGTGGGCCGACACATGACTATTGCATGCTTGAAGAAAGCGATCCTTGAACGAGAGAGACGCGTGGAAATGCTAGCATCTCAAATGGGGTGTTTGATCAACCTCTATTGTTTGCGACCACAGCTGGTCGTCTAATGGAATCCTAGGGATGCCGAAAGGCTACGAGGCATAATAATGGCCAAGCTCATTAATCATGGTCAGAACTCCACCGTTTACCTTCGAGGCCACCACGTTATCGGGAGAGATCCCCAGTATGCAGACTTAACGCTACATACTGCTGGCTGCTCGCGTGTTCACGCTGTTATCGAGTGGTCGAGCGAGGGGTGGTTGATCAGAGATCTGAGCCTTAACGGAACTTGGATAAACGGATGCCCGGTTAGCAAGCGTGAACCCGTGGCGCTATCTAAGGGCGACAACATAGCTTTTGGAAGTTCGACGTCTGAACCGTGGTGCCTTAATGATGCTACGGCGCCAATAGACCTTCTTGTAGGTGAGACTGCAGAAGCAAGGACACTGGCTCTAGAGGACTACCTTTTGCTGCCTGGAGACGATGATCCCTACACACTCCTTTTTGACGCGGCTCGAGGCGGATGGCTTTTATACTCTTCGAGTGAGCCGCAAGAAATCGGGGGGCCGTACACACATGGTTCTGAGGTCATTGTGGCAAAACGCAGATGGCGCTTGTTTCTCGCAAACGCACACTCGATAACTCCAAATAACTATTGCAGAGAGAGATTACCCGCACAGATACATCTTTCTATTCGTCTGAGCAAAGATGAAGAGGTAACTGAGATCGACGCTGTTTTCCATGGCGAGACCCATGCGTTGGGCGACCGGTCACACCACTATCTCGTCGCTCATCTTGCCCGCGTGAAAGCTGCTCATATCGCGGATGGGCTTGATGAGCCAAGTGCTGGATGGATAGAAAAGGAGCAGTTGACCCGAGACCTTGGGGTTAGCTCGAACCATCTAAATCTACAGATTCATCGAGCACAAAAGCACGTTTGCGATGCACTTAGGGTCACGCCAAAGTTTGCAAACGGGTTGTTCGAAAAGCGCAGGGGGCGAGTTCGTTTGGGCGTAGCATCATGCGACGTGCATAAAGGTGGGGTGTTGCTTGCCGAGTTAAGATGCAGCGGCTAGCGACCAATTAAACCGGACTCATCAAATCGCTTTGAGATTATCCGCCCCCTAGGGCGAGGTGGGTATGCGGATGTTTATTTAGCGAATGATAATCTACTTGAGCGTAAGGTCGCCTTAAAGCAGATACGTTTTGATCGCAGGACCACTGCCGAAGGGGAGGCTATTCTGGCAGAGGCGTTAGCCGCTTCAAAGGTGGCACATCCCGGACTCGTCGAGGTGTTCGACGCGCTAGTGTATAAAGGTCGGCCTACGATTGTTATGGAGTTTGTGGACGGCGCTACCTTGAAAATTAGCGCTGTGACCGAGGATTGGAGTCTATTGGTCCGCGTCACGATTTTGCTAAAAATTGGAGATGCTGTTCACGCACTGCACCAAGCCCACATTGCGCATGGGGACTTAAGGCCGGAGAACGTGCTTGTTACTTCCGACAAGCGAGCCAAGCTTCTCGACTTCGGTATTAGCACCGCGTCTTCTCACTCCAAACCAATAGACGACAATATTGTGGGCGCACGCAGGTGGGAGCGAAGTAGGCTGAAAGATATTCAGGCGCTAATTGATCTAGCTACCTACACTATTCCTCCGAAGTTTAGAACAGCGTTTGCTGGCTCTATGATTTCAAGCCTAGATACCGTTAATACTACGAATGAGTTTTGCGACTGCTTGAGAGCGATTGCTGATAATGAAGCCCAGATGCCAACTGTTCCTTCAAGGATTACTGGAGGACCCAGCTGGCGTATTGCTCTAATGGCTGTAGTTTTGATCATAGCTGGCACACTCGCCTGGGTGTGGTCTAACGTTAAACCTACTCGCTCTGAAGCGACATCGGTTGCGGTAACAGAAACTTTGTTTCAAGACGCTGGGCTACTTCCTGAAAAACAAAAGCACCTTATAGATTTTTCGTTACGTTCTGCCGTGGAATCCGCCGTATTACGGGCGACCGATCTTGCCCTCTACCAGAAGCATGGCGATATCCCAGATGCGGAGCGATCTGCAGCAAATATAGAAAAAAAAGGAGGACCTTTTTCAGTTGTGATAAAGCCGGTTGTCGAATGCAATTCTTCGGCTAATTGCACTGTGGTTTTTAGGAAAGAAACTCCTACTGGTAAGTTGCTTGCCACAACGCAACGCGGGCCTTTCGTAGCTGAAGGAGGCGCCGCATTGTTTAATCTGGCAGAGCATCTTATCTCTCAGGAACTTTTTCACGCCTCAGCAATAGTTAACAAGAATTCAGTTAGCGACGAGAATCTTAGTAGGTATTACGAACTTTATGTTCAGGCTCATTTCGAGGGGGGTAGCTGCGTAACCATAATCGCGGACATTAATCTTCTCAAGATCGATGCTCCTAGCTTTCCGCTTCCGTACCACCTAGGAGCTCATTGCGCTCTTGAGATTTTTTACGAGACTGGAGACAAGGTCCCCGCGCGAGAGCAGGTGGCTGACTTGCTAGCTTTTATGCTGACACAAGATAACGAATCGCCTGGGAACTTCGATCCAGTGATAAAGAGTTTCGCGGAGCTTGGGGATATAGAGGCAGCTATCAAGACTTTGGATCGCGCGAAGGCGTCGGGCGCCACATGGTGGACACTCACACAATGGAGTGCGCATATTCATTACATAAAAGGGGAGTATGGGCGAGCTCAGGAGCTTTATCAGCAGTTGCTCGATGTATTTCCTGCCGCCTCGGTGTACACGAATGCTGCCTTAGCAGCATATTACAATGGAAACGTTGAAAGCGCTGTAGCGATTGCTGAGGAGAGTCTTCAGAAATTCCCGAAACGCGCGAAAACGCATAACTTCTTGGGGATGATGTACCTCAATCAAGGCAACGTGGAATCGTCTATAGAGTCTTTAGAGCGCGCCCTTTCACTGAGAGATGTTACGCATTACCGGAGTAATCTCGGGTTAGCCTACCTGATTTCCGGGAACTGGGAGAAATCTGCGGTACTATTGAGGGCAGCAGTGGACAGCGACCAGGTTACACCCATGGCGACCCTCAACTACGCTGACGCACTCAATCTCTTGGGCGAGCGTGAAGAGGCTTTCAATAGCTACATGAAGCTTACGGAGGTATTGAGCGTGAGTGCCCCTTTAGAGCATCAGCTGTCTCGCGCCCAAGCACTAGCGCACTTAGGGCGCGCGCAGATGGCGATTAATCTGATTAATGATCTAAGAGCTGCGCACGGCACTTCATCGGATCTCAACTACGCAGCAGCCACAGTTTTTGCGGTAGCAGGTGATCTTAACAGTGCGGCGGCAGCTGTCGAAAGTGCTATGAACGAGGGTTTAAGCAGCCACTGGTTTCGGTTCCCATGGTTCGATCCACTCTGTATTGAGCCCAACTTACCAACCTTTGGCGACACCGCTTTGTGTCTGTCTCAGGTTGGGTCGCGAGCTGTGTCGAACTAGTCCGGCCGTCCGACGCTCCCTTGTGGATCGGCTGAAGCGTAGATATCGCAAGCTCCAGAATCCATATCTGTACGCATAGCAGCGAAGCTAAACTTAAAGTTCTCGCCCACATCGTCTAAGCAAGTTATGCGGGTGACCATGGTTGTCTGATCTGCGCCCAATGAAAAATCAAAACAATTTTTCACGTCTCCGTGACCATGGGCAAACAGAAATCCCGGGCTATGAAACCGCCAAGCGGTCGTCGATGTTTGAACCAAGCGATCAATTTCAACCACTAGTATTGCCGCCTCGTTCCGTCGCTCCGCCAGCGGAGTGCTTTTGCTAAATGCAACATCGAGCTCTGTTACATGGGCTCCGCTGGATTCACTCGTGCAAACAAAGGCCCAGTCATCTGCTTTCCCGTTAACAGGTAGGCGTGGGGTTAACACAAAATGGAGTACTCGGCTTTCGCCCTGTGGCACACGTATTTCCATGACTATTTGCTCCTAATCAAATGTTAGTCAATCTTATGGATTTCGTGACTGCGCCGCTATTTCGGTTCAATACGAGTTATTTCAAAGCATTACAGGCTGCAATTTCGCCAATAAACACTCGAGATTGTGTTGGAAAATTTCCTGGCTCTTTAACTGGACTTCCCCCTGTGCGCCTGACACTTTCGAGCATTTTTTTGGACTTTCCCCTCTACGCCTGACACTTCCGAGCTATTCTTTGAGCATAGGAGGAAGTCATATGAGCAAGCAAGAGCAGGTCGTCCTCCAGAAAGGAGACAAAGCTTCCTTTTGAACATATAAGGCGATTTCATGGTGTAGGACCGAAAGAAACGCGCCAATTGATCTTCCGATCGAGGAGGCTGGTGAAGGGAAGCTCTTCGAGCTCGAAGGCCATCTTTTGCGTCCTGATGGCGCGGAGCCGCGCACAATTCTCTATGATCGTGAGCGTGGCCGATGGATCCTGTATTCGCGGGACAACCCGAGACAGATCGATGGGCCATATTCGCACAGTGACGAAATTGTTGCGGGTTGACTTAGATGGCTCGTGTTCTTGGCGAATATCGATTCGATGCCGCCGTCAACGCCAAATAGTGAAGCTGCACCCGCCGAAATACATCTGATGATCCGTCTGAGCGAAGATGAACAAACTACCGAGATGGTGGCTCTACATCGTGGCTCTTGCTTTGGTAATCGCGCCCGTCAACAGATCGACACTTTATTTACTTGTAAAAAAACTTGCTTCAAATACATATATCCGGTTTTCATCATTTACTTGCATAACACTCCGCACGGAATCCCTAAGATCAACCGTATTGGCTTTAGGATCTATCGTTAGGTAGGCTCCGTACTTTTCTAGCAACAGCGAAGCCAATCCTGAGCTAAACCCGTTTTTCATCATGGTAATTTTTTGCTCGTCCTCTGTCCCGTACTTGATCTTCTTGTAAAATTTTTCGTCTAGTAGTTCAAGGTCGTTCAGGACTTCAACAAATTTCATGATCTGGTTATCAAGAAAATCCTGCTCCTCCTTGATACGGACGATGGCCAAATTAACTTTCTCCTTTCCGGATTTTTCGCTCACATCAACCCATCGCTCCCTGTGGCTTCCAGGCCGGGCTGTGTCACCCCACTTGTCCACATAAACGAGCGAATCATCGACGCGATCCCAGTAATCAAGGAATCTGCCAATCATTTCACTGTAAGAGGCATTTCGCATACGCCACCTGAGAAACATGCGATAAAAGCGTTTGGCGCTGCTCTCCGATAATCTCTGCAAGGCTTGGTGTTTGTCTTCATGAATATGGACTACAAACGCCAAATGAAGGACTTCCATCAACTCCTGTGTGTCTTCAATCATGAAGTCGCTGGCCCCAATCTCGTCCAGCAATTTGGAAATTTCTGCTTCACATTCGAGAATACTGAACTCTGTTACGTTATTAACGTAACAGAGCTTCCCAAGATCAGTGGTGGCGTAAGCAACCTCTTTGCCCGTAATACCAGGCTCAAGGTTTTCAAGAACCTGGTTTGCCCTGTCAATTTCACTACGGTTTTCGTCTGTAATATCAACAACCTCAAGGAGAACATTGTCCAGATTGTCCTTGATAGTCTTGTCTGCCTTCACTCGCTCCCGGATGAATTTCTCAATGTTGGCATTGGTACCCATATATTTCGAAGCGACAAGATAGACTTCCGGCTCCAGCTTTGAAAGCGACCCGGTTGTGGGGTTAAAAAGTTCGCTGAACCGACATATCCTTCCGACCAGATTTTTGAACTGTGGAGCGGATAGATATCCAGGGCCTTTCCTGCATTCAAGCAAAAACAGCTTGTCAGCAGGGATATTAACCCCTTCAAGCAATGTTGAGCTCGACACTACATACCGTATATCAGGAATAGTGGAATACAGGTTTTCAATATAAAGCTTCACCACATCAGGGACAGAGCCATGATGATAAATAACGCCCCGCTTGAGGCAATCAAGCAAACCGTAATCCGTGTGAAGAAAGCTGGAGATATCCTCGCTGGCAGCAATCAGCTCTGCATTGTCCAATGATGCCAATTCCCCTGCTAAAGACATGGCAAATCTTTCCAGCCTTGGCGGAGAATTAAGATAGACAATATTCTTGTTACTGGAATATTTGTTCAGAAATGCTGTTTCGTTACCGCGCAACCGAACTGGAACCGTAATGAATTCATCCAGATACTGATCGTAGAGCTTCAGTTTCCTCTCACCCTCATCCCGAAGATCGACAACGTGATAGCGCTCGGTCTTCAAATGCTCACTAATACGAAATTCCGTATAGTTTCGATCCAAGTAACGCGTGGCAAGATTATCGGCATCAACAAGAAAAGGTGTTAAAAAGCTGAACGAAGTGTTATCGCTACGCTTGCCAAGTAGTGCTATGACTTTGGCGAGCAGCAGGTTCCTTTGATCGCCTGACAGGAGGTTGTGGGCCTCATCAATAAACACGTAATCAAACGCAAGGGTCCGATCATTCTGAATAATACGGAGTAGCCGTTCCTGCGTCAGGACGGCGACAAATCCCCTATCACCTTCATTGTACATTTCAGGGTGGGTGATAATCTTCCGACGGGCCGTCCCTTCATCGAATCCGTGCAGCACCCTTTTCCTTGTCTGGGCAAGAAGCGCCTTGGTCGGAACCACCATGGCTATGGTGGCAGCCGGGCGGTCGTTGCAAAACCGGACAAACAGTTCCGATTTTCCGTAGGAGGTGGGCGCAATAACCGCCACACCATCATCGGCGTGCTCGCCGAAATATTTGTTAAGTCCTGCCTGCTGTGAAGTCAGGTGGATTCCATTATAGCTGTAGGTTTCGCCATAGCTTGAAAGGAATGTACTAAAAAAATCTTCATCAAAATAATGCGAAAGCTCTTCCCTGTTTTCAATGGCTTTTGCGATTGGGATATAGCCCTTCCCGATGGCAATGTCATAAAGAGGTTTATAGTCATCTGTCAAATTGGAATAGAGAACAATAATCCTGTACCCCATATCCTGGGTGTTTTCATCACCGGCATTTATCAGGATCACAGCAATTTTCAAAAGCGCCTCACGCTCATTGCTCGCAAGCTCCTCCCGCAGAAGCAGTTTTTTATAGAGATCAAAAATCTCAGTGTTTTTAAGTGTTCTGAGAGTAATGCCCGTCACTGTTCGGCCTCACTCTCGAGGAAAGCGGCCACTAGCTCGTATGTTTCTTTCTGGATGGAAAAGACCATCACTTCCCCGAAAAGCTCTTCTTCGAGAATTTTCTTTCTCTTTTCTTTTATCTCCTCAACCAAAACAGGATCGGATGTATGTTTATATGTAACCGAAACCAGGATGACATTTTTTTCGCTGCCATCCTGCTCCTCATCTGATGCTTCCTGGTAGCACTCTTCTAGTATTTCATTGATACGGTCCTTGACTGTGCCAGTAGACAAAGCCTGTCTTGCACCGTTTATGGCGTTAAGCCAGATATGCGTTTCGTTATCGGCAAATCTGTTTTCAAGATCATTTTTGGCTGTATTCAGTAACGCCTTGTTGAAGGTATTTGCGCTTTTTGTACCAGCACTGCCGGATTTAACTTCCGTAACCCACATCTTTTCCAGATTTATATCGAAGACAATAAGATCAAAGCCTTTCTTGATGCTGCTTTCTTCCATATTGAAGAAAGGGTTGGCAGGCTCAAGCTCCGGACAGGCTTTTAATAGCAAAATGTGAGTAAGCAGCTCCCCGATCATCCCTTTTTTGGTGTTCTCGGTTTTTGGCGCGTACCGCTTGTTAAATTCCTTCAGGGTCTCCCGGTAGGACGCGACGATGCTTCCGGAGGAGGCTATATCTGGACCGTGGCAAATAGCTGAAAGCCTCTCCCTGATTTCAGCTTTAAGTTCATCCGAAAAAAAGTCGATAAGGCAAGCCGTTGCAGAGTTCTTTCTCGTGACTGATACGCCTTTGATCATGCTATGAATGATTTCCCAAAAACAGTTTAGTCGGTACGTTGGCTTCTGCTACGCGGCCGACGAGCGCACGAAAGTTGGGCAGACAACAGTATTTGGGAAAATATTTTGCTATGTATTGTACGCTGCTCATTCGTGGGCACCTGTATGCACTTGTCGATGTCTCAATGACTGACGTAGCGACTCTGTCGGGCGTTTAGTAGGTTTTTACTGACAAGTGCTCGCGACATTCTCCGCAGTCAGTTGGGAGCTTCAATCATTTGGTCGCATCAATCACTGCACCGCTGATAGGTTTTGTGCGTCGCTTACCTCGGGACATAAATTGGTTTTGCTGTGTCAGCTATCTAGCGCAAGAAGTGCGCGTATGCTCGGCACGCTTTGGTCTCACACTAGCGTAACTTCAGGATGCTCGGGCATGTCAAACGCTCCTGCATCTGTTCGGTATCCATTGCGACACCGCCTGCGCGGCTCACCCTAAAATAGCAAGGACTACGCTTCGTCTAATTAGGATGTCTGTTGGGGCGCAACGACAACGCAGCGTTATTAGCTCTTTAAAACGAGAACGAAAAAATTAGAAAAAGGCCTTGCTGACTCGTCTCTTTGAAACGGACTACTGTTTCACTTCCGGGCGGCGGCTGGTTTTCGAAGAAGCCGTCTCCAAGAATATTGACATTGGGATCAACTGCCCAACCGAGACCTATGTTCCAACTGTTAAGTGTCTTTTCGTCACGCTTGAAACCCAGCATCATCCCCATACCGAGAGCTTCTATTACGTCGTCGGTACCTGGCTGAATAGCTATGAACGGACCAAAGCCCCAGTTATTCGCTGGCACGAGTCCCTGTCCGCCGTAAAGCGATTTAAAGAATGGTTCGTCGGGTGTGAAAAAATAGTGCAATTCGAGCATCACTCTTGCGACTACATCGTTTTCATCGTCAACTCGTACTATCCCATCCACGATGGAGGCTGAGTTGACCCGGTCGTTGTCACCGGTGTCGAACGTAGCAGAGATTCCTGCTCCGAAGCTGATTCCGGAAAATTCCTGTCGGCTCATTGCTTTTGCCGTCTCGTCGGCGGCTTCCTTCGCCGCGCGTGCACTAGATTCTATTACTGCCGTGTCCACCGCTTCTTCTATCAGTCTCTTTTCTCGCGCAGCTGCGGTCTCGAGTGCCGCGTCATCAGCCAGAGTGGGCATCGAGTGTCCGGTCAACCAGAACGCAGTTAAAACAGCTATTGAAGGTTTGCTCATCTTAAGCACCACATGTCCATAACCGTCAATCGAGTGCAGCAGCGCCACGTGTAAACATCGGTAGGACTACGCCATTGATTGGATTTGATATAACAACGTATATCGTTTTTTTTTTAAAAACTATTTCATCGTATTTCAGTGGCTTTTTAGAGCCCGTCTAGAGCTCTTGTATGCAGCGGCTCTTCATAAATGATGGATGCGTTTCTGAGATGATTCTAATTGGAAAAGATACTTGACTGCCGAATAGACGCGTTCGGCATACTTGACTGCAGCGTTGTAACTACGCTCTCCGCGCCGGCGCGTTTGTCGCAATATGTTGAGTAGCCTCAGCTCGCTCGGGAGCCGGCTACCAAAGCCGGAAACGGCAGTGTCGAAAAAGGACGCTAGCGAAGCAATCGAAGCCGCATAACTTCATATTCAGAGTCGACAAGAATTCGCAGTCATCTCAATATCACTACTTGGGCATTGCCGAAATCTCTTCGAACTTATGGTCATAGTACTAGGAGATAGGTCACCCGATTTTTATTTTGCCGCAATGCTCTCCGCGAGGTCTTCATCCGGGTCCAGTTTCAAATGGACGAATACTCATTTTCATTCGATTTTAGTCGGTCGATTAGGTGTGCCCTCGTTCCACCAAAACATCGCGTAGGTGTCGTTATTGTCGCTATCGATGTCATCTTCCGATGTCACCGTGTATTGGACGATCGTGCCGTCAACGTGCCGAACAGGCGTGTTCACTAGAGGATTCGGGTTTCCACTGGATGAAAAAGCAAGGTGCAGTTCGCCACCGCCGCGACGATCATGAGCGGCAACTAACGTTTGACTGTCGGAAGTCATGGCTACGCCTTCGCCGGACCCGCTGAAAGTGTTAGATGTTTCAGCGGTTGAGTAGGTCAGTGTCTGCTCCCACGATGCATGGCAGTTGGCGGTGAGATAAAGAACGACTGATGGGGGAATTGGGATGGTTACTGTTGTGGCCATGTTGGTGTCCTAGGGTTTAGTGTCCTGAAAGGATAGACGCTGAGAGCCCTAAAACCATTACAGAACTTTACGCACGTTGATCACGATGATAAAGAGGTCGATTTGTAGTTATCTATTGGGTGATCCGTGAAGTCTCCAAGACTTGGACGATGTCGATCAGGAATAGGAAGCTAGCACCGAATCGCTTTATGATTGAATTCGAAGACCGCTTAGCGGACTACGTTTAACCCATGGCAGTTACACAGAAATATTGACAGGGTCACAACCACACAAACCGGTAGCTAAATCCGTGAAACTTCCTTTAGCGAGTTGTCGTCCAAAAAAAACAAGTGCGATCAAGAACTCGTCACTTCGCCCTCAAAGTCCGTCAAAACCTCATCCGCCTCAATGTGAGAAATATGCAGATTCAGACCCACAGAATTTGTAGCGTCTTTTTCTCGAAGACTGTTTTTTTAGGTGTGACGTGCATCTTTTTCCCATGAGTCTTTAGCGCAGCAATTTTGCTCGTATCGTTGATTGGGGAAACCCATATACCGACGCGCATTCTTTGTAGCGAGTCAACGCTTTTCGTTTTTCGACCTCGCTGGTGTTTCCTTGGTACCGCCAAGTTAACCGGCAGGGCTTGGTAAGCTAGCTTGATGAATACCTATAAACGCCACCGCTTCCCTCGCGAAATCATCAGCTACGCAGTACCCATAAAGCGGGGCAGACTCTCTGGCTCTACTACAGATTCAATCTGAGCCATCGGGATATCGAAGACCTCCTCGCTGAACGAGGCATTATCGTTACTCGGGAGTCGATCCGCCTCTGGTGTATCAGGTTCGGCGCCACTTATACCCGCCGATTGAAGCGTAAACACAGGGGTTACGGCGATACTTTCTTTATCGATGAAGTTTTCGTAAAGATCAACGGTAAGCGGCACTACCTGTGGCGAGCAGTGGATCAAGATAGTGAGGTGGTGGATGTGTATCTCCAGGCAAAGCGCGATGGTGCTGCTGCCAAGCGTTTCTTCAGGCGCTTACTGCGGAGCTGTAGAGGTGAGCCCAGGAAGATTGTGACCGATAAGTTGCGAAGCTATCGAGTGGCTCACCGGGATCTGATGCCGAATGTAATTCATAGCACTGAACCGTATGAGAATAATCGGGTAGAGCAATCTCACGAAACAACTAGGGTGCGGGAACGAGGCATGAGGAAGTTCAAATCGTTAAGACAGGCTCAGAGATTTCTGGGTGCTCATGCTACGGTTGCAAATTTATTCAATCTTGGGCGGCATCTGGTGAGGGCTGAGCACTATCGAAATCTCAGGATCAGTGCGTTCGCTGAATGGAGTAGGGCAGTTGCTTGAGATCGGTGGCTAGATTTCACTGGCTTGGGGCAGTTAATTTGTCAGAACCGTCTCACGAGGCGACGAGGGCGTGAGAGCGAGGGATGCGTAAATTCAAGTCGGCTAAGCAGGCTCAGCGATTCCTAGGCGCTCATGCCGCGGTTAACAACGTATTCAATCTAGGCAGGCAAGTAGTTGGGGCTGAGCATTACCAGAGCCTTAGGGTCAGTGCGTTTAATGAGTGGGGTAGGGTGGTTGCTTGAGGTAAGAGACTAGCTTCTTCTCAAGTCAGAAACCTAACTTTGCCAGCACCGAGACAGCATCTGGACTCTGTTTTGAAGACGTACGGTTCGCCGCAACTGGCCTGGAATACACATGGCGGCACAATCCAGCATGGCGAGTTATCGCGGTGTCGCTCGATGTACAACTTAACGAGACCGGGTGACCGTGCCTGGCTGAATCCAGATGCAATCAAGGACATCGTGATGTGTCGGCTATTCGGAAAGCTGCCGCTCGGAGGTTTACGCTAGGGGGCAAAGAGGTGCCCATAGCAGACGTTTGCGAGATCAAACTTATACTCTAGGTACTATACTAGGTACCCCTTTCTAAAACAGCAGCTCCATGTCACAACCAACGATCAACATCGACCGCCTGACACTACGACCGTTTTACGTGCGTGACGCTTCGGTAGTTCGCGAGCTTGCTGGTGAGCGAGCGATTGCCGATACAACGATGAACGTTCCTCACCCTTACGAAGTCGGTCTCGCGGAGAGCTGGATCACGAGTCACGGTCAGGGTTACAACGAAGGTAGAGTCGCGACGTTCGCAGTTGTGCGAAGCCACGATGACACTCTAATGGGCGCAGTTAGTCTTAGGATTGATCGGGATCTCAACAAGGGTGAGCTTGGATATTGGATAGGTAGGCCGCACTGGAATCTGGGCTATGCAACGGAAGCAGCCAACGCCGCCCTGTGCTTTGGCTTTGAGGATCTACGACTCAATAGGATTCACGCTCGTCACTTCGCTCGGAACCCCGCATCTGGCCGGATCATGGAGAAGATCGGAATGCGTCTGGAAGGTATGGCTCGCCAAGACGCAATCAAGTGGGGGAAATATGAGGACATTGTTTTCTACGGCTTACTTCGTGAAGATTGGATGAGTCGCTGAGCTGTTTAGGAAGCGGTGGATACTTGGCTGGAAATGGGCCTAACCAAGGCCGCTAGCTGCATTGGCCGAGCGCGGGCGTGTCAGGGAGGTACTCGCGCTGGGCTATGTAGAGTGCTGACATTGTGACCTTCCCACTAATGCGACATAGATGTGCCCAAAGCTGAAGTTGCTTTTACTTGAGGCTTGATTAGCCGAGCTCGTATCCGAAGCGCGCATTCGCTTCAGCAACCATCGCTGACGCGGTTCTCACATCCTCACTGATAAATTCTCCCGCCATCGCCCAACGCGTACGGAGTGATCTGGTCGAGAATGGTTGCGAGATGTTTGAGCTTCTATTAACTTCTCATTGTTTGTGTCCTGCACCCTATTAGCCATTGTTCTAATGCAACTTGATGGTCTGTTGGTTCAGAGCCCAATGCTGCGATAGCGATTTGAGCAAACCCTAAAGGCTCCTCGATCATGTCTTCGAACCTCACAAGGGTATCGCCAAATTAACTGGCCCAGATTGGTAGAATCTGCCGATGAATACCTACAAACGCCACCGATTCCCGCCTGACATCATCAGCTAGGCGGTTTGGCTGTACCACCGCTTTAACCTTAGCCATCGTGACATCGAAGACCTCCTGTCAGAACGAGGCATCACCGTCACCCGCGAATCTATACGCCTGTGGTACCCAAAGCATTCGCCGCGCTCATGGGGCAGGCTCTGCATCAAGTTCGGCGCCATTTATGCCCGCCGATTGAAGCGTAAACACGGGCGTTATGGCCATACTTTTTTCTTTGATGAAGTTTTCAGAAAGATCAACGGTAGGCCGCACTACCTGTGGCGAGTAGTGGATCAAGATGGTGAGGTGGTGGATGTGTATCTCTAGGCAAAGCGCGATGGTGCCGCTGTCAAGCGTTTCTTCGAGCGCTTACTGCGGAGCTGTAGAGGTGAGCCCAGGAACATCGTGACAGATAAGCTACGTAGTTATCCGGTTGCCCATCGAGAAGTTATCCCTGAGGTAATCCATATCACAGATCGTTATCAGAATAATCGGGCCGAGCAGTCCCACGAGGCGACGAGGGTGAGGGAGCGTGGCATGCGGAAGTTCAAATCAATGAAGCAAGCTCAGCGATTCGCGACAGCCCATGCTGCTGTCAGTAATCTATTCAATCTAGGGAGGCACCTGATCAGGGCTGATCATTAACGGAACTTGAGGGCAGCTGCGTTCGGAGAATGGGGTAGGGCGGTAGCCTGAGGGTGCTGATGGGGTTATCGGCGGCCGCAGAACTTAAGTTGTCAGAACCGTCGAGTGGGCTTACCGGGTATTGCTTCCGTTTTAGGTCTTTCCTTTAACAGCAACCCCACCCAGGTTTTTTCTCACACAGAACATTAGCTGGACCTAGGACAGCCAGCGTCGCAGCTCCTTCTCCAGACCCCGCACTCCGCCGGGGTAGCCGGCCGGAGACCAGTGCTGTTTAGCGCTTCGCGGCGAACAACGTGTTTTTCCGGCCTGTAGAGCTAGTGCCGCTAATTCTTCACGACCTCTATCCGTTGTCATCATGAAAGCGACAAGGGCGCCAGCGGTTAAGTAGCGCGACTGGATATCGCCCGAGAACCAACTCCCAGCGTCAAGTGTGAGGAGTCGTTGCAGTGGGATGATTCCTGTGCGCTTGGCGCGATTAATCCACTGACCGCGCGTTCTAAACTCGGCGGACTGCCATTGCACTTGCATGGATTCAAAATACTCAGCCAGACCTTCTCCGTACCAAGGAGGCAGCGTACCGACCTGCCAAGTCGTTATGAGGTGAGCAACCTCGTGAAACACCACTTCGACTAACCGCGCCTCGCTCATCTTGCGCGAATCGTAAAACACAATAGCCTCGTTGCGGGCAAGACTGTAAAAACCTGATGGGGTGGTGCCGTTGGCATCACCGCCCCAGTCGCGGAGAAAGCGTTTTCGATCACTGGTAATGCGCAGGGAGACCTGGCTGCGCACAAGCGCATCACGGCCCACCCATTCTCCCCATTGCTCGTTAATGCGAAGAGCCCCAGCGCGCAACCGCCCCTCAAGCGCACGATTAGGCCTCACGCCGTCCCAGATGACTTGTGTCTCAAAATCGCGGTTACCCTCATCCATAGCTAGCGCCTGAGCCGTGAGCTCGGAGGGTGCTGCATCGCTGAAACTACGAACACCATCTTCGTTTACCCAGGTGTAGGCCGTGCGCGCCGACCAGACCGGGACCGTTGATACATCGGGTGCGCCGCAAAGGGTGTTCATGTCATCGACTGGCTGATGCCAGGACCCTTGGCCAGCACTGACGACGGAATTCTGAGTGGCTCGGATTATTCCCTCATCGACCGGATCGGTAAGACCTTCGTCCCACAAGCGCCCCAAAAATGATGGTAACGGGGGCATCAGGGATACAATTCGATCTACCACCTGACGAACGGGGCTGTCCACGCCCAAGTAGGTATTGATTAGACCCACCGTGATCACTGCGAGAAGGAGCGCTGCAGTAAGGTAGGACAAGAGCAGCTTGAGAAATCGTAACTTCATACTAACGCTGAGGGTAACGGCAAATTTCAGAATTCCGATGGATCACGGCTGCCACGGATTTTCTCGAATATGCCCGATAACCACCGCGGAAGATCGTCCGTAGTTACCAGTATCACCTCACGTATTGACCTCTTAACCCGTGTGAGAGCAACAGGGTGCCGTAGCATTCGCTCTTGTAATTGTGCTCTAGGGAATCTGCCATCCCCTCTTCAGTTTTCTGCCACGCCCCTCGAACGTCTTGGAGCTTTTCTCGAAGCATGCGCTCTGTTTTTGCGTATCTCTATGTTCAAATCGACGATGGTGTTGGATATGCGCAGGTTCAGCTCCTTGTGGGAGCAATCGCGCTTATTGGTAATACGAATACGGCAACAGCGACCGAACACAATACTAGACTCGGGACAGCGATCAAGCTGGGGTAGTCGCGTGTGGATAACAAACCTGCTATCACGGCAAAGGGAATAATCACTCGAAAGTATGAAGAACGAGGCACCTCGAGTATAAAGCCGCAATTCTCGCACTTAGAGGAGCTGACACTAACCACCCTTAATTTTTGAAGGAGCCCAATAGGGTAGTCGCAGTTTTTACAAATAGACATAGATAATCGTCGGCCCTTTGCACCTTGACGGATGCCGTTCAATCGTTGGGTTAAAGATAATCAAGGACAACTTACCTTACCGTCAGCAGTCGCTTAAGTACATAGCGTTTTAACAGGCAGCAGTTGTCCCGCTCGAATACGCGAAAGTCGCTGCTAGTTTCGGAGGGGTAAGTATCTCGTAAAATCAATGGTTTAGGTTGCCATCTAACGCCCCCTAGTTTTATGAGCTGTATGATTAACCTGTATAAATCATTGGCTTACAATGATCGTCGCGCAAGTTCATCTGCCAGGGCCTCCCAGTTCATTGATTTAACAGTAAGCTTAAAGCACATCTAAAGTTAGAAAGAATCAGAAGGACAACTTAAGGGCCATTTAAGCCGTCTGTAGTGGTCAACAGATTCCAGACAATAAATTAATTTGCCTCTCAGCCCTCTCAGCCCTCTCAGCCCTCTCAGCCCTCTCAGCCCTCTCAGCCCTCTCAGGCGGAATTCCGTTGTTGGCTGTGTGTAGTGGTCAACAAATTCCGGACAGTAAGTTAAGTTGTTTTTCCGCTCTCGCGGGCGGTACCCCTTCATTGGCCGAATGCGGTCTGTGCCAGTTGTAATACCTCATGAAGTAATCGGTGATGTCGCGCTGAGCAGCTTCCAAGCTGCGATATCCCAGCGGTGGCAGCCACTCTGTTTTGAGGCTGCGGAACAATCTCTCCATGGGCGCATTATCCCAACAATTTCCACGCCGACTCATGCTTTGATCAATCCTATGACGCCACAGGAATCGACGGAATTTTCGAGAGGCATATTGACTGCCCTGATCGGAATGGAACATCAGCCCTCTGCGATTGCCTCGTTCCATTAGGGCGTTCTCCAATGCCGCGATGACGAGATCCGCGTTTGGCTTTGTGGCTATCGCCGATCCAACAACCCGTCGGGTGTGGAGGTCCATGACGACCGCCAGGTAGTGCCAACGATCACCTGCCCAAACGTAAGAGATGTCGCCACACCACACATGATTAGCTTCAGCGACATCGAACTTGTGATCCAGTTTGTTAGGGATATCCACTCGTGCCTGACCCGTCCGTTTGTAGCGATGCGCGCCCGGCTGACGCGATACCAGATTGGCCTCAGCCATCAAACGTCGTACTTTGAAGCGTCCAACGCGGTACCCATGGTCATGCATCTGACCCTGAAAGGTACGACTGCCTGCCGAACCTCTGGAGGCGTTAAATAATTCCGTTACCTTGGTCCTAAGCAGCACACGCTGCGCGTTTGGACGTCGCCTGCGCTGCCGGTGAGCGTAGTAACTTGAACGGCAGATATCCAACGCACTGCAAATCCTTGCAACGCATTCATGCGCTCTCAGTTGATCAACTAACGAGTAGGATCGATCTCGTCGGACACCAAGAGCGCGGTAGCCTTTTTTAAAATCGTTTTCTCCCGCTCAAGTTGATGAACCCGTTTCTTGAGCGCCTGAATTTCACGCTGCTCTTCGGTCATTGCCCCAGCCTCAGGCACACCGCCATCACGCTCAAACTTTACTTGCCTAATCCAGCGTCTCAGCATGTTTTCGCCAAGATCAAATTGACCGCAGACATCAGAGACTTTGAAACCTTGATCTAAGACCAGGCTGACGGCTTCGCGTTTGAACTCGGCGGTAAATGTTCTTCTTGCTCGCATATGAACACTCCTCAATCGGTGGCAGATTACCACCTAAGAAAGTGTCCGAAATTAGTTAACCACTACAGTGAAGGCGCGCTGGGCACCTTGGTTCTCTGATTGAATTGCGAGCCTGTGATACTCCGACGCAATTTTCATTAACGCTCTCTCCACTTTTAGAAAACAAAGCTCCGCCCATGCTGCGGTGTCCAATTTGTTCAATATGGGAAGGCACCTAATCAGGGCTCAGCATTACAGGGATTTGAGGGTTAGTTCGTTTGTGCAGTGGGGAAGGGCCGTTGATTGAGAATCAAAGCCAAATTAAGGGTGTCTCAAAAAGTTAACTTGCCGATACCGGGCTCGCTTCGCTGTCTAACTAATAGCGTGGCGGATTCAGCTTCCCTGCAATGCAAATTGCTGACCTTTCGTTTAAGCGGGGTTTCTAATGGCCTCTAACGAATCAAGTTGAAACTTGCTCGTAGAGGAGCGTTCGCTGTGTATCCCCTTGTGGAAGCGACGAGCTGTAAATTGAAGTTCTTTATCCCTCCCGGTGTTTGCGAAATTGTCTCCGCGCTCGCGACCAGCGACACAGAAAACAAAAAGTCCAGCTAGCGTAGCTAACTCGCAGCCTTGCCTACGTGGCAATAGCGTTGTTACTCGATCGAACGACTTAACTTAAGAAGGAATTTTTGGGGTATCCCTTTCAAACCAAAGGTTGGCTTTTTATTTACGAGTTTATGCGCGGTTAGAGGGTCGAGCTGTCATGGTCGCTCTATCCACCTAACCAAGCAAGGGGAACGTTAGACAACGCCCTCATATCACCCGCCGAAGCGTACTTTTAACAGGAGACTTCCTTTTGCAAAAAAGCTCGCTGCAAATACTCGCTAAGATTAAAAGCCAAGACCATCACAGGTTTAGAGAGCTGAGAAATCACCGTTGGCTAACGGCATTCTTTAACAAGGTCACTCGTGTGCGAAACGAGCGATGATGTTTTGCGAGCATTTAAGCTGTACTTAGTGATCCTAGCGCTTCAGGCCAGTAATGTAGTTGTGCGTTCCAGCATCTTCACTGCGGTCGACAGAAACATATTCTATGCCTACTTCATCTAAGCGTTGTCTTAGCCACAATGGTTCGGCGATCGCTATTCCATATTGATCCCACCGATTCGTAGCGCCCCAAACAAAGGACTGTTGATTTAGTGTAGTGATCGCATCTTCACGGGATCCTAAAATGTTTTCGATCCAAGAGCGTTGCAGTTTGTTCGAATAAAACTTATCGAGCTGCGGACGCCCAAGAGCTGAAAAGACGAATGTTCCACCGGGCGACAGCACTCGGCTGATCTGTGCAAAAGCATACTTACACGCCAGTTCTGATAGATGACTAAAAACCGAATTTGCTAACACGAGATCGAACGAACCGTCCTTGAACGGTAGTGCTTGGAGGTTCTTGATGCGCGAATGCTTTATGCACGGTACTAGCGTCTTTGCACTTCTTATCAAATGTTCATCGACGTCTACCCCCACAATTGCTTGAGGATCAAAGTAGAAAGGTAAAAGTCTAGTCATACGTCCCCAGCCGCAACCGTAATCGAGAACACGCATACCGCGGACGGGCTCTCGGATCTCGCCCACGCTGCGCATCATACAATTAAGTATTTGTATTGCACTGATCGCTGTTTTCTCACCGTTCAGGTTGTTCGTTAGCTCCTGGGTTGAGGCGTCCGGGAAAGGAACTATATCGTGTCGCTCACCGCGAGCGTGAGACAAGTAAAGCTCCTCCCACTCCTGTGATGACAATGTTTGGCAAGCGTCCCTGAGTCGCGATAACTGAGCGTTCTTCTTAACTAATCCGAAAAGCTGCATGGGTTGGTTTTCCATATTTTACAAATGCCGTCATTCTGGCGAGTACACAATCATCGTAGTGCGACCCGTCTCTCTCTGCCACAACGCTAAAGCCTCAATCGTATTCCGAGCAAATGATCGCGACCTAATTACTGCTCTAAACCAAAGATCCAGCAAGAAGTGAAGTGAGCAGGCTTGAAGTAAAACACAACCGCAGCACCTCCGACAGGTTGTTCAATTCAAACCTCAAACAGCTACGGTCATTGACTCATTACCGTTGCGGGTACGCGCAATCTCAGAAGTTATTGCCACCCAATAGCCGAGACCTCAATAGACACGGGAAAGAGTCTACAAAGCCAGTAGGCTAAGTGTTAGGCGCATGCACGAGAAAGACTCGGCAGGGGCTCTGATACTCCTCCTCCAGCAACCGACACTAGCGGCAAACCTTTCAGCACAATCTCTTGCTGAAACTGTTCGAAATATTTCGTATTCGTACAAATCGGTGAAGTTTCATAGCGATTTCCATTTTTTCTGCCACTCTTTTTGAACGCCAATCCGGGCGATCATCGCAGATGAGGTTCTGCCGAAGCGAAAGCGAGATTATGAGAGTTACAAACCTTTCGAACTCCCCTTCACGCTCCGGTTGTATTCCTTTTGCGAACAGAAGCTTTTAAGCAGGGAACCGAAAAGATGAATTTATCGAAAATCTTAGCTATCGCAGCGTCCACGTACCTATTCGCGAGTTTTTCTAACGCGTGCACAGTCACTATGGCCACCGGCAGTACGGGATCCGACATCCACAACGAACTAAACACGGGAAGCCCCTCAACGTTTAAGGACGTTTGCTTGCCAGCTGGCACCTATTACTCAGCACAAACGATTTCCATACCGAAAAATCGTCGATTGAGAGGACTGGGACTTAACTCAAATGTCATCATCGAATATACGGGGAGCTCGACTAGAGGAGTTCGATTCAGTAACAACGTTACGAATTCTACGCTTCTCAATCTGCGACTTCGTGGTAGCGGTGTAGATGCCTATGGGGTCTTAGTATACAACGCCAGCAACATTACGATAGCTGGAGTACAAATAGAAGACTTTGGCGGGATCGGGATAGGAATAAATCTTAGTAGTAATGTGGATATTGAGGCGGGAGCCATTCAGAGAATTGGACTGGTACCGGCTTTACGGCAGGCTATTTGGACTCAGGACTCTTCAGACGTCACAATCGATGGAGTTCGAGTCATTGGAGCGGCTAATGGTCCGGGCGGAGATCACGCCATCGCATGTATCAGCTCATCGGACTACACGGTTAAAAATGTTTACTCCACCAGGCCGGGTAGCGGCGCGATCTATTTAAACGATTGCGATGACTTTTCTATTACTAATAATCGAGTTGAAGACGGATCCGAGTTCGGAATCGACATGGTAAACGGTTCTTCAAATGGAATTGTTTCGGGTAACCGAATCGACCGTTTTGCTTTTGGGGCAATGGTTATAGATGACCATATAGCACCTGGTGGAGCTCCCGGCACTGACCCAACGAACATACTGTTAACTAACAACTCGATGGTCGGCAACAACACCGGTGGTTTAGCTACTTGCGCAGGTATCAACATTGACTACGCTAACAGCTCTCTAATCACGGTTGGTGCAGGCAACACCTCAACACCTAGCCCCATCCAATGCAGCTGGCCATAGGCTACACAGCAGAGAGAAAGCACACATCGTCCTTCGAGGATTGGCACAGGTTTAGCGCAAAGGCTGGATGCATCAGCCTTTGCGCGACCAACAATCGCCCCTTACTATTTTGAATGTTGTGCGGCAAGTGTAGGCACGTAACATTGTGCGTAACCGAACCCCTACATTAAAGCGGTGCTGAATTGAAAATACAGAGAAAAACTCAAGCCGCTCACGCTCCATTGTCTAAGTGACGAGGTCGCAGGAGATATCCTGACTCGAAAGCATGGTGAGGAGGAAGGCTATGTGCGCCTGACGTACTTCATGTTGCTCATGGCGCGATCGCTATTCCGCTCGGGCCAATCACTTTTCGCTCTCTGTCATCTAACGTCGCGGTCTGGAGCCAAGGTTCTGATCTCTTCTGCATTGTTTAGGCAGGATCACCAAAGCGCATTGTACCCAAGACGCGAAGAACCTGAAATCGGCCTTGTTCTGAGCTCAACAGATTTTTTGGATATGTCCCAGAAAGAGCCGGAAGAGGGCTATTTAACCATTCGGCAGTGAGCTCTTCGTCGCCATCAAAGAAGCGCGATAGCTCCCGCACAAACGAACGCACATCACCGCTGTGGCCGGCTTCGGTGTCGCCCGCGTGATAAGTCGCTGCTAAGTCCTCTCCGGAGGACGCGAACAGAGCGTCTACCGCCTTGCCGCTGTCATCCGAGGCGATGCGGCTAAACAGCTCGTCAAAGTAAGGAGAGTCTCGTGTCATAGTGATGGCCTGCCTTCCTCGGTGACGGCACATGGAACCACAAGGTTACAGTATGTCTGTAGCTGCTGCGGCGACGAGGCCTTACCTAAGAACGAGGTGATAGCGATCTTGCAGACCTGAGAGGCGAATCCGGCGTGCTTTTCTCAATCAGCTACCGTGACGCACGTTGCGTGCACTTCAAGTCTCATAAGGTAGTTGCTGCACGTGCGTTAGCGAACGTCGTAAGATCAGCCTTGATGTTTTTATTAGTCACTCACCTCATTCGATGACGCCACTTCTAAATCGCCATCGTTACATCGGCCTCGCTCTGCTTGTCGGCGCGGTGACGCTGTTGGTTGTGTTGGTGCTAGTGAGGAAAGGGGCTGAGCAGGAACTACCGGATTCTGTTTCTGATTTGGACGATAGTCTCAGTAAGAGCTCACTTTCGACTGATGTCGCGGATTCAGATGTGACGGTGCCCGCGAGCCCAGGTGCTGACCCCGAGATCAGCTGCGAAGAATTGACGGAGAGTCTTTTCGGTACGCAACTTTCGTCTGAGCAGGCGTCGGCAAAGATGGCGGCCGACACCGCAGCGTTTGTAGAGGTACTCTCGGCCTCGTCAACATCGGAGCATTTACATATAGCGGCACATTTCGAAAGTGATTCGAGCGAAAAGCTTCAATTGATCGAAAGAGCGCTGTCGATCAATCCCTGGGAGCCGATGCTGTCATGTGGTGCAGTGCAAGTCTGCTTAGACGTGACACCTGCTCTCGAGTGTCCACTACGAGAATGGGGTCAGCGCTTAGTGGACGTTGATAGTGATAATAGCGAAGCATGGGCCATGGTTGCGGCTAATGAGTTTTCCTCGGGCAGAACTGATGTGGCGCTCGAGGCATTAAAGCGCGCCTCCGCTGCATCAGAGTCCAACATGTATTGGACAGATTACATAGGGGCTATCGAGCGGAGTCTGGCTGCGACTACTAATGACGAATTTCCAACGAGGGCTGTGACCTCAATGTCACGCGCACCGCTGCCGTCCTATGGACACGTTTTAGAAATGTGTCGTGCGGCTGCAAGCCTCACTGACGAATGGGGAGCTACGTGTATTCGCTACGGTCGCTTGCTGGCTAGTCAAGGAAGAACAGAATTCGGCTTCGCTATAGGCCGGGCGGTTGAGCGCGTTGTCTACGAGGGCCTTGGTGATACCGATACCGTCGCTTTCCTGAAAGCGAAAGCTCTGATAGAGCGTAAGGAGCGCGTGGCCACAGGAGTGGAGTACAGCCCCGCGTTTGACGTTCTTATGCTTTCGACGCCGGAGGGGTTCCATTCCTATCTGGAAGCTATTCGGACAAAGGGCGAGGCAACGGCTCTTCGAGAATCGCATCGTTAGATGCACGCGCTTTTACAGCAAAGACCAGAGCTTGGATGCATTGATAGAGACTCAGATACCTCGCGCTAGAAGCCAGCGTGACTAGGAGTCACTGAGTTCAAGCAGTTCTGCCTTGAACTGGCCTCCTTTTCTTGCCCATTGGGTTTTAAATGTAGCGAGGACTGTGAAGGAGCGCTGCAAACCTTGGTCCGCTGATTGAATTGCGAGTCTGTGATTCTCCGACGCAATCTTCATTAACTCTCTCCCCACTTTGAAAAAACAAAGTTCTTTAGGCGTCGAGGTCCAGTGCCCGACGGACCCATCTACCCGCACCGAAACGCTATATTCTTTCGAATTTACAATGAAAATTTCCACTGGGCAGGATATCAGTTCCGTATCGCTAGGCCTTTTCTCCGGCAGGTCCACCTTCAAAGGCGATACGCTACCAGTCGCGTCTACCGTGGTGGCGATCTCTATGGACTTGCTAGATGTCCAGTTGTGAGAATTCGCTAAAGCATCCAGTCTATGTTTAATGGTCGATGCCACCTCTTGAGGGGCTTGATCCTGGTGATCTACTGAATCTTTGTCCTTTAAAGGTAGCGCTGTCTCTGAGAACGCATGTATTTCGTCGTTGTTTGACGAATCGAGGCTGCACGGCTCTTCATTCTCACACGGGGCCTTGTTTGATAGGATTTGCCAGGTGTCCAGGATAAGGTCTTTCGCGAGACTTACCTCCTTCCGAAGATCATCAAGTTCCTCAGCGGTTGCGAGCGACAAGTCGTAGTGCGGTGCTACTTGGACACGAGGCTCCATGACAGTGGTAGCTTTCCTGTGGTTTGCCGCAGGAGTGTTCATACTGAAAACTACGTGTTTAAGCCCCGCCTCTTTCAACGCGTGGTTGATAGGATCCTTCATTTCCAGCAACGATAAAACGCTTCGGTTTCGCATGCCGGCTAGGTTCCTGTTTAGTGAAAATCCGCCGCCTCGCCTTCGTTCGATTCCTGGGGTTTCAGCTTTGCTGACCGGTATGCTAGTGAACACGTAATAAAAGTCTTCATGATCGTTAGCATCTTGTTCTTGTGTTGGTTCGAGAGAAACCTCGACTACACCCATTCTTGACTCGGCATCTCTCATCATTTTGGATTTATGGCCGTCATTTTCTAAGTCTTCTATCTTCATTTTTTGATCTCCATTTCGCAATTTGGTGTTAGCGATGATTTGCGGTAACCTGAGCCGACATCGGGTCTTTGATGGCGTCGCCAAAAATCGCGTTTCAAAAGCGCTCGCGAATTTAGTGCAAGCCACTTTTTTCAGGCGTGCAAAAGCCCCTACCCAATTTCGTGGGCATGTCTTTGCTGGTTATTTTCTGTGACTATCTAATTCGGTGCTTACTGCCTATGTCATTTCGGTTCCCTCCCAGGGTGTTTGTGGTCGTTCATCAATACAGTAAGAGCTGAATTCAGCGGCATCAACGAAAAAAGCTAATATTTCTGGCTAAATCGATTTTTTCGAGGATCTGCAGTGCCTCCGGCTAGCACAACATCGCTCGCATCTACTGGGTCTACAGTGATGCTGCTGATGAAATGGATGCAGATTGTGGGTGTTTTTTATGGACGAGTCTTGCGATCAAGCGGGAGCTTTCGAGGGGGCCCACACTCCTTTTGCCCAAGAAAACAGCGATGGACTAGTGACCGTCGACGGAGCTCGGGTTCGTCTGGTTGGCAATGATTCGATAGCGAAGTATCAGAATAAGCATGAAAAGTAGATGTCGAAATCCGGAGTAGGTAGTGAGCGTCCCTGGGAAAATCGATACGTAAAGATCTGCAGTCGATGGGTCGCTCCGTATTTCTGTATCTGCCTCAGTGCCCAAGTCAGGCTCGATAGTTTGCATCGATAGCGACAGTTTTAAATCGCCTAGTGTGTTTGCAAAATCTAGTTCGTCGGTGTCAGAGTCGCGGCGGAACCGGTTGTAGCGGCGGTCAAACCTTGGGGCTGCACTGGCCAAAGATGAATACCAGTTGTCACAGATCTCCATTGGCGCAGCCTCTATGCGTGATGCGATTGAATTGAGAATTACACCAATGGCGAGCAGCTGAGCGATGGGTATGGTTGCTCGTTTCACACTCTGGCTATCTTTAAATTCATACCTCGTAAATCCTGTGCATTGCTCTGCGTTTATCGCGGCTCTGAGAAATGCTTCTGGATCAAGGTTACACACCTTTCCCATTTGCTCTATCGAAGTCGCTTCTACCGAATGCTTCAGCGAAATCCGGCAGGCATGAAAAATGTTAGTCGTAAGGGCCCCGGCGTCGTGAATGTCAGGTACTTCTGGAACGCGTTTGGTCCATCGCTTTTGGCAGTAGCTCGTTAGGTTAACTAAGCGTTCGTCAGGCACCTTGCTAGAAAGAGACTCGAGGTTGGTTGGCTGCCCGTCTCGACGTGCTCGGGCACGCCTTTGCTGTATCCGACTATAAGGCTCGCCTAAAAAAGCGGATAGAACACCGTCCGACATTTCTTTTAGGGGCTCGCGCTCGGCCAGCGGAGTGATGGGCCAAAAGTGGCTGTATGCGGTGACAGACGTCCCTATACCGGCATGGCCTAAGAGATTTGATACGGTTTGTAATGAGTGTGGCCCGAACAGTGTCGCAGGCCAAAGCGCCGGCCAGTGAGGTTTTCGAAGCCCGACTCCTTGGAGAAGGGCGCTCCTCAACTCGGTGAATAGAGGATGCTCTCCCGTTTGAATGATAGGGTCCAAAGCCACCATCATTGCTGCGGAGCAAAAACTGTGCCTTAGGTGATGGAAGCGTGACGTACTGTCTCCGGTAGCAAGTCTGATCGTTTGGTTGACGAATGCTGAGGCGTCAGACAGACCGATCTTTGCATTCGCGCCAACAATAAGGTGAAACAAGTAACGCTTGCGTGCTTGCGGCGTAAATTCAAAAAGCGTGTCAGAGTATGCAATGACCCGCTCAAGGATGCTTTTCTCGAGTGTATCTAGTTGTCCAATGAGTGAAATACGTCTCGATGACGCACGCGTTTTCAAACCTCTAAAGCGGTGCGAGCGCACAGCTAGCAGAAAGTCTTTACCGCCAATCTCCCCAATCACATCGCACCTTCGCATGTAGATGGCTTCGCTCCATCGCATGCCGAACCTAAACCCGAGGATTATCTGTGCTGCTAGTTGGTCCTTAAGATTTGAATCGCCTGGAGCATTGGTAATTGATTGAAGTGTCCTGTGATACTCCCAAGGGAACACGTAGCTTGGATTGATAGATGCTTCTGTCTCGCTAAAATCCCACTCTCCCGCGGCGAGCACATAGGACCAATCAACTGGCTCTGCGTGGTAACGCTCCATGAGGAAGTCATGGAACTGCCGAAGGGCGTTTAGGCATTTCTTTCGTGAACTCTGCGGGCAGCAATCGATGATCATTAGATAGCTGTCTTCAAATGCGTAGTCGGGCAGTGAAGAAAAGTCCTCATAAGGACATACCAATATGATGCCTCTCATCACTATTTGGTGGTATTCACGGATGGTAGTCCATTTTTTGTGTCGACCACCGGTCTCTCGGCATTGGTAGGCAATGAAGTCCTTCAATGCATTGGTGGTGTTTCGCTCAGAGCTACCGTGATCTGACGTGAAGCGGTTGGTGTCCAGGAAGTCAGCGAAAGTCGCTTTCAAATTGTTATCTAGAGTGCGGCTAAAGCCGTGGGTCTTTCCTTTTGTATCCGACGCGATAGATCGTCGATGATCGTTGGCGTGCCGATTTATCCATCGGCGGAATACGATGAGTTCGTTTCGCATCAGAGAATGCGATGGCGTTGTTGTAGTAGTTGTTGGCGTCGGCAGCATATCTCTTGCGTTGTTCGGCGCGGGTATACTGTCCGTCTGACTTTTAGCTAACAGCGGCTTTTTTGACAGCAGGCGCGCTACCGTAGAGAGCTGAATGCTTCTATGTAAAACATCACGGGACGTAATTGATCGAAAGATTCCGGGCGTCTCTATGAGGTTTAGCACGTTAGCGGCTGCTGCGAGCTGGTCAATGGCGTCGCTAGGGGAGGCATTGGCCGGTAACAAAGATGAGTAAAGGTCACTCTCAGGGGCGTCAGAAAATGTGTGTGAGGAATTGACTCTGAGTGATTGTATGAGCAAGGACGAGGTGGCCTCGTCAGCTTGCCAGAGGAAAGTGTTATCGGCGTTGCGGACGTCCTCCACCTCATCAGCGCAAATTGCGGTATAGAAACTCCCGTTGAGAAAGAACCCGGTGAAGTTACCGGTGGCAAGTCGCTTCAGTAACTCGGCGCTGGCGAGGCGGCCGGTTAACGCAGCGCTTATCGCTGCCATGGTGACGACATCGGCCGAGGAGCTTGGGATTGTAGATTTGCGCTGTTCTGTGCCAAGCCGTTTTAGGTGCTGTTGCCAACGATGTCTAAGTTCCCTCGCTTCCGCGTATTGTTGCAAGATTTTTTTGGTAAATGGCGATGGCTCTGGGTCCACATACGTGCCCGAACTAATGGCTACCCGAATACCTTTACGTCGAATCACCCGTAACACTGAGTCAAAGAGTTTTAGCGTTTGATGTGCTGAAAGCCCTCGTGAGACTGCTCGAGATAGCACTGCTGCTTGCAGCTTCTTGATCCTTTTTTTGTCGACAACTGTGCCTTTCGGAAGGTCAGCTACGGGGTTTAGGCTTTCCCGTATCAGCGTCAGGTATTCGGCGCGAGAGTCTCGGCGTTGCTGTTGTCGCAGTTTGTACGCCGGTGTCAGCGTCCATACATCCTTAGACGGGTCGTTGTTCAACTCAACGAGTTGTTTTTTTAAGGTTGTAGTGAGGGTTTTGCCGCGCTTGAGCACCAGTAAGCCCAGCTTTTTGCCAAGTAAGTCGAGTGCTTGTGCTACCTCCTCAAGTACGGTTTGCGGTGTATACATCGAGTAGCGACCGAATGCGTGCATAGTCTGCTCATGGTGGCCGAGTATGACTGCGATCCAGGGATACGGGATTCCTGAAGCGTGGAGTTGTGTGGCAATCCAGCGTCGACCTTCGTTGGGGGCAACGGGAAAGATCGATGAAAACCAGCCTTGCTGTTCTTTGAATGTTATCCGGCGAATTTTTCGGCTGTTATTCGTTAGCCGAAAGAACAGCGGTATTGGCTGATTCGCATCTGCTCGGAGTAGTCGCTCGATCGTGCGGGCTGTTTTCTGTGTTGATCGGCTGCTATAGAGCGTAGCGGCAAGCCATTTAAGATACTCGCGGTAGGCATTTAGCTGTGCTTTTGCCTCAGGTGGTAGCGATAGAAGTCGGTAAGCTAACGCAGGGTTGGTTACTTTGTCGGCGATCAGGCAAAAAGCACCCTCAAGGTCTATCTCAGATAGCGTTCCTAGAGGGTCATTAATCGGCCTGAAACCCAGATAAAAGTGCAAAAGCACCAATGTGTATTTGGTATATCGGTCATGCTTTTCGTCAATCGACGATGAGGGGCTTCGGAGTACGGAGGCGGTCTCAGTCCGTAGTGCCATCATGCTCATGCGAAATTCTTCGAACTTTGGCGTTGAAACTGTTGTTGGCTCATCTACGATTTGTGATTCCCGCTCGTCATTCAGCCCTGAATTGACAGTGGATATGCCTAAGAGAGATTCGCATGCATCGGCGAATGCTCGCTGTAAGTCACGGTCACGGAGCCCCATATACCAAGCCATTGCAGGCATGGATGGGCGCCTTTGGTAGTCGAGCAATCCGCCAGTAAGCAGATTTCTGGATAGGATTAGAACTTCTCTGTGGATAAGGATACGAAGTGATTTGTTCTTTATGGCACTTCCGTTTAAGCGACCTAGCCGACGGATAATGTTTCTGCATGCTCGGTCCACATTCTTCATTTTGAGTGTTTCTGTGAACCGTGGTGAGCGAGGTATACGGAGTTTGACGCTTATGGATTCAAGCTGAGGATGAAAAGACTCGTCGTGATCTGCGGAAGGCTTCCATGAGGTGTTAGGTAGCGGTAAGGGTATCGTTAGCGTTTTGGGGATCATGGCGATTTGTGGGTGTTTTGCGTCTTTTGGATCTGAGTCGGTACCGTAGATAGTGGCCAGCAAGCGCATTAGGCCTGCATATTCGACTGGGCTCTTGTCCCGGATGGTAAAGAGAGATCTTAGGTAGTCGCGTGCTCCTGGAGACAGAAACTCGTTTGACGCCGGGTTGATATTCTCTGCTTGGACGATCCAGAAGCGTTGGGCAGAGGTTGATTCTGCAAGCTTCCTTGAGGAGCGGATGGATTCTCTCGGTTTGGGTATGTGGATGCGATCGGGAGGCTCAGATAGTCGTCTATCTAGAAGGCTAGGCGGGCGATTTGAAGGTTTTGTCGTCTCTGGTCTTTTTCGCAGCCTCAGCTCCCCAATACGTCGCACTGCAGGCGCTAGGTTAGGACGTCTCTGTCGACTTGTATTGGATGCCGCTACACGTTCCGCTACGTTGTAGTTGGGTGCCTTTACCGTTGGGATTGCATTGGAAGACGCAAGGAGCGCTAACGACCGTGCAAACTTTCGCTCAACGCCTGCAAACGTCACTTCTGGGCCAAATGCCGTTCGCATGCTCAATACAATCTGGCTTGGTTTGGCGGCATAGGCTGACGATGGGATGTGTTGAAGGATGTTCCGCCTTCTCTCGCCGGCAGAAGTGGTCATGCAAGCAGTGCGTAACTCGTTGGCAACATCGATGATTGAGTTGCGATTGGGCGTCCGGTAGCAGTACGCCAGGTAGAGGTGTTTGAGTAGCTGAAGCAGTTCGGGGTTCATATCGTTGAACGTTGCCGGTTGCACCAACATCGCCGGGACCTCATTGCCATCTAAAACTTGGTCTTTGATGTATCGGTTGTCGTCGCTAACAGGATCCACACCAATGTTGTTGAAGCCACAGGCGATAAGAGCTTCCTTTGCAAGCAATAGATCGTTTGCGACTACATTTGTCTGGGCTGGAACCATCACGAAATTGTTGATGGGGATGTGTTGATTCAAGTCGGAGTTGATCGTATCGGTGAGGTGATCGAGCAGATCCAGGGCCCCGCAAAAATGATTGGCGTTTGTTAACTGAAAAGGCACCAGCAGTGGGGAGATACGGCCTGCCATTTCCCAGACCGGTTTATCTATTGCTGTGGGGGGCGACATCTCATCGTTGCCAGTAAACAGCCTTTCTGCGAGTGCTTGTGGTGTCGGATCTGATAATTTTATGGCGAAACCAAATAGTCCGTAGGATATTGATGTTTGAGACTAAAATATCCGAAATGTAGTTTAAAATGCATACATTGAAGAGGCAGGATTTACTCTCAGCTTAAGCGTTGTAGATCTTTAATATACTAAAAATATGTATTTAAAACAAATATTTGTGTTACATTGGCAGTCAACTGAAGTCTAACTGCGTACTTTACTTCCTTTCAAAAAAGTACATAAATTATACATTCATAATGCTGCTACCAAAATTCCCCCTTTATTTTCAATAATTTAGCAGTGTGCTCCGCGGCATCAAATACCTTCCAAATCCCCTAGCTACGCACCTGCTGTGCAACGGCTCGCCATGCCGCATCAATGGCGGAGTCTAAATAGGCGTGCGCTTCAGAATCGGAATTCGCGATAGAAATTCGACCGAACTGTGCCCGACCAATTTCATGCGGCGCCTGCCCTGCCTCCCATTGCGGATCGTCGAGTTGCATGTACTCATAGGCATAGCCGTGTGCCCAACGATTAACGGTGATCGCTTGAATGTCCCTTTCGTGCCTAAAGCCGTATTCGCCCAGTAAGGCCTGTAATTGGTCCCGAACTTGCCGCTCGTAGGTTTCAAACGGCGTGCCGTAAACCTGATGACGCGAGCGACGCAGAATCTCTCTGCTCTTTTCGCCATCCTCGGGATCAACCGATGGAACACCCATCATAAAAACCACCATAGGTTCTTCAGGCCCGTCGGGAGGACGGTTACCACCCGTTTTGGTGGCCGGAGGAACCGTCACCACAACAAAAGGGTCATCGGGGCAGTTAACGCGACCAACACCCAGTTTAGAAAAGGCCTGCCCGTCGCCGAGCAAAACATTGACCCACACCAGCGGCACCTTCACGCCGTAATCAAGCGCTTCTTTCTGGTGCTGGGGTAACTGCGGACAGAGGTAAGGGATTGCCGCGTTGTAGCAAGCCAGCACACAGTGATCGCCGCTAACACGAAGGGGTTTACCGTCGCGCACGTAATCGACATCTACCGTCTCGCCGGCAGTCTCACGCACGCCAACTACCGTACTATTGAGCCGCAAGCGGACGGACTGCTGCTCAAGATCCAGCGCGCTGTAATCGAATCGACTGAGCGCGATATCCTCAAAACCCACACTATCGGGAGCTACCCCGGGAATTAACTTGTGAACAAGCAGCCTCGCCACCGAGGCATTGCCATCCGGAAAATACAGAGATTCCAAACCGGACACCGCGCTATCAAGGAGCTGCGCCAGCAGATCGCCGAGCCAACTCATACTTCGAATACCCGGACTACCCAAGTAAAAGGCCTCCAGAATACTGATCCTGGTCGCGGCAGGCCCGAACATGAGTTTGGGGAAGGGATAAAAAATCGAGATCGTATCTGTAGACAAACCAACCCGTTGAGTCAGAAACTCAAGGTAGCTCGTCGATTCAACGTATGCGGACTTCTCTGCCAGCGACAGCTCTTCGAGATAATCTCGGTCACCCGAAATCAGTTCAATAACTCGATCTTGCTCCGAAACCGGCAGTGGCAGCGCGCGAATCGCGGACGGATAATCACCAATGCCAAGCATCAGCCGTATCCAACTCCCCCTCACCTTTACATGTCCATCGGGGCCGGGGAGTGCGAACATAGAATCAGCATCTGCCCCGAGAAAATCAAATTCCCCCATATCTGCCCGCATGGCATCAAGGTCTACCCCAATGTCATCCAACAAGTTTTTGGAAATCATACTGTAATCACTGGGTCCATCGAGATTGACCGAACCCCCGATGCCAAGACGCATATATCCAGCATGTTCAAACTCATTGCGCTTGGCATGCCCACCAAAGTCATCGTGATTATCGAGCAGTAGTATCTTTGCCTCAGGTCCCATGCGCTTCTGGTAGAACCTCGCAGCCGCCAGGCCGCTAACACCTGCTCCGACGACCACCAGGTCATAGTGTTCATCAAGCTCGTGATGTTGCTCTGGCTTTTGCCCGCCCCAGGCCAGGCCATGCATCACCTCAAAGGAGCCGGGGTGGTTTCCTCGCATCCCCGTCAACGACGGTGGATAGTACGTTGCCGCGGTAGATGGATCCGACTGCGCAAGCACTTTCTTGGACGCCAGCAGGCTGGCTCCGGCGGTGACGGCAACACCGTTTAAGAAATCTCGCCGTGTGATCTTGTATTTCACTGACTTCCCTCTGATACCTGAATTACCCTAGGAATGAATCGCCGCGCACTCGCGCTCACTTCCTGTCGCTACTCAGGCGATATCTCGCTGTAATGAAGGCTAACAACCTTCCATTCACCCGCAATCTTGTGCCAAACATCGGTCTCAAAGGCTCGCGAGGTGGTCACAGATCCATCCGGCCACCGCGTTCGGTTATCGATGAAAGAGGTCGCAACAGCAGCGCCTCCATCAGCCATCACTTGTACCTGCAGGTCCGACATCTCGTTCAGTTCAACACCCCCTCCGCTTGCCATGAGCTCGGCCCACATCTGTCGGTACTCGGCGAGGTCCACCCTGCCATCGCCGACATATACGGTGGCGTCATCGGCGTAAAAATCAAAATAGGTTTCGATATCATTAACTGCATAAGCATGATCAAACGCTTTGATCGCAGCATGAAGATCAGCGTCTTTAACGCCATGGTGATCAGCCATGACCGACAAGGACACCAGGGCAAGAACAAATCCAGTCAACATGTTTTTCATCGGGTAACTCCTTTGGTATTTTTTACTCAGGCTACTCAATCCGCCTCTACCGACTTGCAAATTCTTCGCTGTTGGCAGCCTTGATCGCCTTACGCAAGAAAACCGCCATGCCTCCCACAGACACCAGCAATAAGGCGCCTATAGACTCAAACACGATGCCAACATCAGCACTCACTATGTTGCCGGTCAGCACCGCAATAAACAGCAGATGAAAAAGAACCCCGAACAGGCCTAATGCAATTGCTGCAATCTTGGCGCTTAAGGAGAGTCGAAAAAGCGCAGGGGCAACTACCAGACCAAATACCCCATACATCCAGAAGCCCAGGTAGTCGAAAGAGGTGAACAAAGAAAAGGACAAAGACGGATTCAGCAACTGAAACAGCTGTTCAGCAACCTCGACATTCGCCGACAGCGAGGTCGATGCACCTACCATCTGGGGAATCGACCAAATGGCAATGAACTTGGGAATAATAAAAGCGACGAGCGATATCAGCACGGCTATACCTGCAATAATCGCGCTTAAGGGGTGGGAGCCGCGCACCTGCCAGGCAGTGGCGGCAAAGACCGCCGTTAGTGTGAGCATCGCGACCATTTGCACTATCCATCCCAGAATGAACGCGCCGAGATTGCTGCTAAACCACATCATCCGATCTGTGAACGGGCCTTCGGGGGCATCCAGCGGGAGGAATATCGACGGCACCACCATGACAAAAAGGGTTATTGCTGACCAATACGCGGCTTTGTTTACCGTATCGTCGAGTTGTGGTTCTTTGATCATAAGGCTGCGCCAGTTGTCACATGTCTTCTGACAGGCTAAAACATGTCATGCGACATGTAAATAACTGAGACGGTGAGAGGCGCGCTTATCTCGCTCAGTGGACTCGCCGCAATCAAGAAGGATATCGCGCATCAATAAATGCTAATGCCGTCTCGCGAACAGCATGTTTCTCGTTCTCCCAACGCCTGCCATCGCCGGTAAACAATGTTCCGCCTTCGAGCATTGACATAAGGCAGAGCGCCTCAGCAATGGACGAATCGCTACCCGCATCCGTAAGCGCTTGCTGAATCACGCTTAAATACTGCTCATAAACGTCGTCCACCAAGTCTGCCACCAACGGCTCAACCTGCTGCATGGCCCATAGCTGCGGCCACAGCCGATCACTCTGCAGGGACTCTCCCGCGACATCATCAAGAACAAACACTGCGATATCTCGAACTCTAAGCGCGTCGCCGTCAGCGCGGAGCGCGTCAAAGGCCTTGGCGTACTCCACTGCTATATAAGCAACCAGCTCCCGGAGCATGTCCTCGGTGGTGCGAAAGTGATATTGCAAGGCACCCAGCTTCATACCGCTGGCACGTGCGAGCGCGCGCATACTGAGTCCGGCGTAGCCCTCATCTGCGATGATCTCGATAGCGATCTGCAAGATCTCTTGCTTTCGATTACCCACTACAGCTATTCCTCGAAAATTGAGACATCGCTATTCAGCTTAAAACATGTCAGTTGACATATACAGCCAGCGAATCCGAGTAAACGAACGCAGCCCCCTGAACATCCTGAGTCTCAGTCGTCGCTTTCGCCGCAAGAAGTTTGGCCGGCATCTTCGATGCCAGTTACCGGGACATCGAGGCTGTACGAGCTATGAATGTACGTTGTACAAATTTGAATCGACTAAGTAGCTCCGGCGATTCCCGCTGAATAACGGGGCTTTGCACAGAAGCTTCCAACGCAGACCCGTTTGTTCTCTTTGTACCTAAGACCGTGCGTTGCAACCCCGATCGCTTTTCCGTCGCGTTTGCAAGGCGAGAGTAAATGCAAATTCGCCGCCTCAGATTAGTTGCCAATGAATCGCATATAGCACTGCCTGTGTGCGATCCCGGCAGTTAAGTTTTGATAGTACCTGTGATACATGATTTTTGACCGTGCCTTCGGCGAGGTGAATCACTTCTGCTATTTCCCTGTTTGACAGTCCACCGGCGACTAGGCGTAGGACCTCACGCTCCTTTTTGCTCAGGATGTCTTTGTTTGCTGGCGGCGCGTCTTCAATGCCTGTACTCACCTGGGAGACCAAGCGCGGCTCAGCGATAAAACCGCCACCTGCGACGTTTTCGATGGCCTTGATGAGCTTTTCCAGAGATACGTCTTTGAGTAAAAATCCATTGGCGCCGGCGGCTAGAGCTTCCATGAACAGCTGGTGATCATCAAAGGTTGTGAGCATTAGCACTGTTTGGGCATTTCCCGAAGCACGTAATTTTTTAACCAAGCTGATGCCATCCAGACCCGGCATGCGAATGTCACACACCAGCACATCAACAGGGGCTTCTTGCAGTTGTGTCAGCGCAGCGTCTCCGTTTTCGCATTGCCACAGGGTGCGCGCCTCCTTGGATAGTTCGATCAGCCGGGCGATGCCCTCGCGAACAAGTACTTGGTCATCAACGAGGCCAACGCTGATCACGCTGGATGGTTTCCGCTCAGGTGCAACTGCAGTTGGCAACCGGTATCGCTGTTTGCAAGTAATTCTGCGTGCCCCCCAAAAGCAGCCAACCGATTGTTGATGTTGCGCAGCCCAAAGCCAGGTATCGCTCGTCCGTTGGCCAAGCCACGACCATTGTCGATGACGCGCAGAGCGTATTCATCGCCGCGAATCTCCACCCGATTGGCGTGACCGTGGCGGATCGCATTGTGTATCGCCTCTTGAATACAAAAAACCAGCTGTTGCGCCAGCGGGGCCTCTAACTCTGGGAGCGGGGAGTCGACTGATACTTCTACGCCCGGTGTTAGCGCCTCCAGTTCCCGTATCGCGTCTACGAGGTCATTGCTCTCGTCCTCGGCCATGCGTCTGACAATCGAGCGAACTTCCTCCAGTAAGTCCTTGGCTAGTAGCTGACAGGTTTCGACCTGGGCTTTATGGTCCACAGGGACTTCGTGCGCCAGCACTTCGAGTTGCAGCTGCAGAGCGGTTAAGCGATGGCCGATGCTGTCGTGGAGGTCCCCCGCAATACGCAGCCGCTCATCGGCTTTGTTTTGGCCCGCCATAACCGCACGGGCAGCAAGCAGTTCACTGTTCTTTCGCATAAGTTCTTCTTGCGCCAGCACTTCACGCTGCTTAGCTAAACTCGACGTTATGGCGAATGCTTGCAGTGCCAGCAGGGACAAAGCGGAATAAAGATAGCTCTCAAGAGGGGTTTCGGTGAGCCAGAACACCAGTACGTAGCAAAGATTGGCGACCGCCATGATGACCCAGCTTTCTCGAGCCTTAAAGTGATGCGGCGTACTCGCCATTAGCACCACCGAGAGTATCAGGGCGACGGTATCGCGATTCACAAAGAGCACGGCTACCGAAAGAACCAGCATAACGATGACGCAGGATCGGGCGGTTGTGGCTTTGACTCCCAGAGGCGCAGAAAACGACTGAACTGTGAAGGCCGCGGCAAAGAGTGAGTACAGCGCAAGATTCGGCCAGAAATCGAAGTACTTAAGGCTCACCCAGCCGCAGACCGCGATCGCCAGTAAGCCCGAGAGATTCAGGAGGGACTGGTCGAGCGTGACAGGGCGTTTTTGCATAGACGCAAGCTTAGTTCTTAAACCTCTCGCATGCACCGTGCCAAAGGTCATGGTTTTGCTAAAGGGAACGGATGACTTCTCGCACCTGTGTTGCCACACCGTCCAGCGCATGATGTTTCTAACAAAACACTTCTTCAGGAGCGCAAGAAATGAAACGTTTACTTTGTATCTCAGGGCTGATGATAGCGTTGGCGACCCCCGGCATAGCGGCTGATCTTACATTCTCTGTGACGAATATTAGTGAACCAGTCGGTGAACTGATGTGGGTGCTGTATGACTCTCAGGAAGCCTACGCTGGAGAGGGGCAACCGGTGGTCTCAGCTAAATCGCGCCTTGATAGCGAATCAGTGCGCATAACACTGCATGACCTAGTTCCAGGGCGCTATGCGATCAAGCTTTTCCACGATGCCAATAGCAATGGTGAGTTAGATAGCAACCTTATCGGTATGCCCACCGAAGGCTATGGATTTAGCAATGACGCGGGTCGCATGGGTCCGCCAAGCTTTGATGATGCTGCGGTAGATCTCAAGAATGACACGGCAATTGAAATAAGGGTGCGCTAGCGATGAACCGACGCGAGTTTCTGCAAGGCATGGCGGCGCTTGCTGCTCTTCAGACTATCCCCTTTGCCGCACAGGCGGCGAAACTGTTGCCCTGGTCCATCGGTTTTGATGGTGTGGCAGAGGATTTACCTCCCTTAGCCATGCGTGTTCAAGGCCAGCTGCCCGAAGAATGCGCTGGTCGACTGTATCGCAATGGCCCCGCACGGTACCAGCGCGGTGGTCGGCGCTATGAACACTGGTTTGATCCCGACGGTATGGTTCAGGCCTTTGATCTGAGTCAGCAAGGTGTGTCTCATCGAGGTCGCTTTGTCAGAACCACGAAGCTCGCGCAGGAAGAGCAAGAGGGTCGCTTTCTCTTTAGAGGTGCCGGCACTAATTTTGCGGACGAGTTGCCATCGCGCAACAACGAAGACGGTAATGTTGCAAACATTAATATCCAGCCTCTGGGTGGTGAGTTACTCGCGCTCTGGGAAGCAGGCTCTGCACATAGAATTGATCCCGAGACACTAGATACAAAGGGCATAAAGACCTTTAGTGACGAGCTTAAAGGGGTGCCATTTTCTGCTCACCCACATCTGGATGAGCGCGGCGATATGTGGAACATTGGCTCAGTGCCCTTTGGTGCAAAGCCCATGTTGGTGCTTTACCACCTAAGCGCTCAGGGCAAGTTACTCAACTCTCGTCTGCATCATTTGGATTTTGCCGGCTACATGCATGATTTTGTGCTCACGCCGCGTTATCTGATCGCGCTTAACTCCTCAGCAGTATTGGGAGATGGCCCGAGCTTTGTGGGGCGTATACATTGGGAGTCCTCGCGTGCGAGTCAGTTGCTGATCTTTGATCGCAACGATTTATCTCTCACCGCAACTATCGAGGTGCCGCCCACGTTTGTCTTCCACTTTGGAAATGGTTGGGAGGAGGGCGACACGCTCAACTTTACAGCTTGTGAGTATGCCGACAGCAGCATCGTCACAGACGGGATGCGCCGGTATGCGCGGCAGGAGTCGGGGCCGTACCACAATGACCCTGAGCTGGTTCGATACGCTGTATCGCTGCGCTCACGAGTCGCCCGAAAACAGCGTCTTGGGGTAGCAATGGAGTTCCCCAGTTACGACAGTCATCGGCCATTTGAGGCACAGGCCTTGCTCGGCGCCGCGGGGCAAAATAAGTCAGAAGCTAATCTTGCATCGGCGGTTGTGCGAGTCGACCCCCAAAGTGGTGAACAAGAAGGCTTCGACTATGGCGAGGGCGTTATCGTCGAAGAGCCGCTCTATGTACCCGGTGCGGAAGGGGGCTATGCACTGCATAGCTATCTGGACTATGCCAATAAACGCAGCGGCATCGCGGTGCTTAGAGCGGCGGACCTGGCATCCGGGCCGGTGATGACGGCGGAGATGGATCGCGTGCTGCCCCTGGGGTTTCATGGGTGCTTCTTGGTGACTTAGCTCTTGATTGGCGGCTCGTGATGAGCCGCAGCGCGTCAAATCCCGTAGTTTGCGTAATGTCTACAAGACTCATTCGACGAGACTCTCAGCACTCCATTTCCAGCATGCAGGTAACCGTGGCCGCGAAATGCGCCAACGTGGATTTGTCGTTCCAAGTAGAATGAGCGCGGCTTGTATCATCCAGTCGCGTCTCGCGCGCACTGAGTACCCCGCCAAGATAGGACCCCAGAAAGATAAAGCGCTGATTTTGTATCGTCCTGCTTTTAGATGGCATCAGCCCCCGCAGATGTTTCAGGCATCGTTGATAACCTGAGTTCCACCGGCCTTCCAGAGCGTCTTCGAACAGATCGCTGTGTGACATGGTGAGCATGCGAAGAAAGCGGTTATAGGTGTCGGTTTCACCCGGTGCGGCCAAATTAACGGAGGGGTAGATCAGAATGTCGACGATCTGAGAGATGCTATTTGGGCCGGTACTCTCCTCCAGCGCGTCAAGTAGGTTGTTTCGCCGAGCATCGATAATCTTGGCGCCGTCGACGATAAGAGCGCGAATCAAGGCCTCCTTCGATCCAAAGTGATAACCGACAGCGGCCGCGTTCTTTTGGCCAGCCGCCTTGGCGATGTCGCGTACAGTCACGCCGTCGATGCCTCGATTGGCAAACAGGCGCTGCGCTTCGGCCTTCAGCCGTTCAACCGAGGGGCTACACACTTTCGTAGACAGTTTGCTCATTTCAAGAGTCGAAAATCCATAAGGAATTGTAGCTTGCAATAACTCAAATGTTTAATACAATTGTATTATGCCAGATCAATCAAGCAACGAATCGATACCGGTTAATTTACCAGCTTTAACAGCTTGGATGGACGCTATCGGGCTGGAACGTGGGCCGCTGGACAATCTGCAGCTGCTGGCCGGCGGAACGCAAAATATCCTACTTCGTTTTGACCGAGGCGGCCAAGCGTTTGTGCTGCGGCGACCGCCGCTCCATCCACGAAAGAATTCCAATGACACGATGAAGCGCGAGGCACGTGTCTTAGCAGCGCTAAGTGCAACTGATGTACCGCATCCAAAATTCATCGCAAGCTGTGACGATGAAGAGGTGCTTGGCGCCTGCTTCTACCTCATGGCCCCGGTTGATGGTTTTAATCCTGCCAATGGTTTGCCGCCGCTCCATGCTAGCGACCCGGCGCTCCGCGAGCGCATGGGCTATTCCTACATCGAAGGAATGGCAGCCCTGGGGGCGGTTGACTACAAAGCGGTGGGCTTGGAAGGTTTCGGCAAGCCAGAGGGGTTTCTAGAGCGGCAATCGGGCCGGTGGATGAAGCAGTTGGAAAGCTACGCCGCTTTTGATGAATGGACCGGCTTTAAAGAGCTGCCCGATGTCGAAAGTATTGTCCTTTGGCTTGAGGACAAGCTCCCTCAAGAATTTACGCCGGGCATCCTCCACGGCGATTGCCATTTGGCAAACACGATGTTTGAACATGACAGCGGCAAACTCGCTGCCTTTGTTGACTGGGAGCTGGCCACCGTTGGCGACCCTTTGATCGACCTTGGGTGGGTCATGGCGACCTGGGCGGATGATCACACACCTGTCGTTGGCGATATCGAACCCTGGGACGGCTTCCCAAGTCTCGATGAACTTATTACGCACTATGGAAGACATTCGGCGCGGAGCTTGGAAGCAGCCGCTTGGTACGGAGTGCTCGCCTGCTTCAAATTGGGAGCAATCTTAGAGGGAACCCACGCTCGCGCGAGCGCTGGTAAGGCCCCCAAAGAAACTGGCGACCGTCTGCATGCCATGACAATTTCATTGTTCGAGCGCGCACATCGATTGATCGCGAAGAATTGATAAGGAAGAGATGATGAGTGATTTAGATTTTTCTGGAAAGCGGGTGCTGGTAGTCGGCGGCTCCAGCGGTATCGGCAATGGTATCGCTCGGGGTTTCTTGGCTCGCGGGGCCGAGGTGCATGTTTGGGGCACCCGCGCTGCGGCAGGCGATTACGCGGCGGAAGGAGGCTCGGATTTGGATGGGCTGCACTACGCAAAGGTCAATGTCGCTGACTATGACGAACTGAGCGCCTACGAGCCGCCCTTCGACAGTCTGGATGTGCTCGTTCAGTCTCAGGGCTTCGTCCGCTACAAACAGGCGGAATATGCCAAAGCCGGCTGGGATGACGTGATGGATATCAATCTCAACTCCGTGATGCACACGGCGACTAAGTTCAAGCCCATGCTTACCGCAACGCAGGGTTCTATCGTGATCGTCAGTTCAATCTCTGGCTTGAGAGCGAACATCGGCAACCCTTCCTATGCCGCCTCGAAGGCTGGTGCAATCAGTCTTACCAAGACGCTAGGTCAGTCTTGGGCGCGTGACGGAATAAGGGTGAACGGACTTGCGCCCGGATTGGTACCAACAAAGCTTACGGCGGTCACTACTGAAAACGAAGTACGCAGCGAAGCCGCGCTGCGTACTATCCCCGTTCGGCGCTATGGGACGCCGGAAGATATGGCCGGCGCGGCCTTGTTCCTCGCATCGCCGCTTGCCGCTTATGTTCAAGGTCACACGCTCATCGCTGATGGCGGACTCTCGCTTTAGCGATCAGAACTACAAGCCTAGCCCACCAAATAAAGTTTAGGACACCTCCATTATGCTCTTTGAATATAGTGAGAAAACGCAAAATCTGATCGCCAAATTGCAAGCCTTTGTCGATGCCCATATTCTCCCCGTGGATAAAGAAGTTCATGCTTGGAACGGCGATCCAGCCAATCTCTGGAAGCCTTGGCCCGGTCTGGAGCCACTCAAGGAAAAAGCGAAAGCCGCTGGTCTGTGGAATTTATTCCTGCCGGAGGAATATGGCGAATATAGCCCGGGCCTGACCAATCTGGAATATGCTCCCCTGGCAGAGATTATGGGACGCAATGGTTGGTCTTCAGAGGTCTTTAACTGCTCCGCGCCTGACACCGGCAATATGGAAGTCTTCGCAAAATTCGGTACCGACGCCCAAAAGCGGGAGTGGCTAGAGCCCTTGCTTGCCGGCGAGATACGCTCAGCGTACATGATGACCGAACCTGATCACGCCTGCTCAGATGCGACGAATGTACGCACTGAAATTCGCGGTGATGGTGATGACTATGTCATCAATGGCAAGAAGTGGTGGATTTCGGGCGTCATGGATCCGCGTTGCAAGGTCTTGCTGATGATGGGCCAGACGAATCCAGAAAACCCTCGTCACACACAGCAATCAACGGTGATCATTCCACGCGACACGCCTGGTGTGGAGGTGGTTCGGGCGCAGACGGTGTTCGGCGATGTCCACTCGCCCGGCGGGCATTGCGAAGTGCATCTGAAGGACGTGCGCATTCCCAAAGAGAACATCATCCTTGGTGAAGGGCGGGGCTTTGAAATCGCACAGGGTCGCCTGGGCCCAGGCCGCATTCATCACTGCATGCGCTCTATCGGATCGGCTCAGCTCGCACTCGAATTGATGTGTCAACGCGCGACCGAGCGCAAAACCTTTGGCCGAATGCTCTCCGATCGCTCCAGCATTCGTATGGAAATCGCGAAGAGTTATTGCGAAATCGAGCAGGCCCGTTTGCTTACCTTGAAAGCAGCTGATGCGATTGACCGCCACGGTGCAAAGAACGCTAAGGACCTTATTGGCGCAATCAAGGTGATCGCGCCACAAATGGCGCAAACCGTTGCAGATCGCGCGATCCAGATTTTCGGCGGCATGGGTGTCAGTGATGATGTTCCGCTTGCTGGGATCATGGCGACCCAGCGCTTTATTCGTCTCGCCGATGGCCCTGATGAGGTGCACGCATCACAGCTCGGTAAATTCAAGATCGGGCAATATGCCAAGCCCGGTGCTGGCTGGAACGACATCCCGAGCGATTGAGGCTGAAAGGAAACCGTTGGGCGTTGGACGCCAGCCACAAGAGAAAATGCAAAATGCGTAGATGGGTCGTTAAATCGTTTGGAGAGCCGAAAGATGTTTGGTCGCTCCAGAAGCATGTTGAGGGTCTTGAGCCAGGCCCCGGTCAAGTCAAAGTCAAAGTGGAAGCCTGTGGTTTAGGCTTGCCGGATGTCTTGATGAGCCGCGACAACTACCCGCTTACACCGCCGCTTCCGTTTACGCCTTCGCAGGAGGCAGCAGGAAAGGTGATAGCTATCGGTGAAGGTGTCGATCACTCGCTGATTGGCGCCCGCGTGGTTGGTCCGACCCTGTTTCAATCGCAAGCTGGGGGATTGGCCGAAGATTGCTTGATGCGTGCAAGTGGCACTGGTGATGGCATATTGTCTGGCCTATTGCCGATCCCCGATGAAATGAGCGGAGTCGAGGCGGCGGGCCTTTACATCCCCTATCAAACGGCATGGGTCGCGCTCGTCCGGCGTGCGAAGATCACGAAAGATGATGTGGTACTGGTGCTTGGAGCATCGGGCAGCTCGGGGAATGCGGCGGTTCAATTGGCTAAAGCCAAAGGTGCGCGAGTTATCGCTGTTGCCGGCGGGCCGCATAAAGTCGCTTTCTGCAAGAATATCGGCGCGGATGAGGTCATCGACAGAAGGCAGCAAGACATTACCGATGCCGCGCTTGAACTAACTGGCGGCAAAGGCGTTTCAATCGTCTTCGATCCCGTTGGAGGTAAAGCGGCACGCGCTGCTTTCAATGCGATCGCTTTCGAAGGGCGGTTTGTTGTGATCGGTTACGCCAGTGGTGAATGGGCACGCATCGCCCTGCCAGAAACGGTGATGAAGAACATCTCACTGCTGGGAGCTATGCCCGTTGGATGGACCGCAGATCAGGTGCTCGGGGCCCATCAGGATTTGATTCTGCACTGGCAGGAGCGCGCCATTGATCTTTCGAGCAGTCAAGTCTTCGATTTCGATGATGCGGTCACGGCGGCAACGCATATCGCGGACGGAAAAGTCGAAGGCAAAGTCATCGTCCAAATGCCCGCAGAGCAATCCTAGGACAGACAGCCATGCCCTTGACCCTGTTTCACACTCCAAAATCCCGGTCGCTGCGCCCACTTTGTTTGCTCGAGGAAATGGGACTCGATTTTGAGCTGAAAACGATTGCCTATGATGCGGAGTATTTTGCATGTGACGCGTACCGCGAGATCAATCCCATGGGCAAGGTGCCAGCCCTCTATGATGGTGATCACCTTGTTTTGGAATCGACCGTTATTTTGGAATACATTCTGGCGAAACACGGTCCATCTCTATTAGCCGTAGGTCCTGAGGAGAACGATTTTGGGTTCTATTTGACCTGGCTTCACATGGCTGAAAGCGGTCTGTCGCACTATCTCGCTGTGTATCTTGGTCAACTGAGTGGCCAAGATAAGTATGCGGTTTCCGAAGGCTTCGAGGCATACGTAACATATCAGGCTCAGAAGGCATTTGAGATGCTGGACAAGCATCTTGGCGCTAGGTCATTCATTGCGTCAGACCGGTTCACAGCTGCTGATATCTCTGTTGGATATAGCCTTTTTCTGGCAAGCGAGCTTTGTAGGCTGCCCTTACCAAATCGCGTGCAAGCCTACTTTGAGAGACTCCAGGATCGGCCCGCTTGGAAAAAGGCCGTTTCAATCAAATAGGTTGGGTTCGTCCGCGTCGGAGCATCCAGAGAATAGCTTCTGGAACGCGCGACCCGACCTCCCGTGTAGGAGGTTACTCATGACGATAGAAGGAATACCGGTATGAAAGCCCTAGTCTTCAATGGTCCGCGCGATATTCGTTACGAAGATTTTCAGGATCCCGAACGCACTATCGATAACGCGGTAGTTATGCAGGTCGAAAAATGCAGTATCTGTGGATCGGACCTCCACATCTATCACGGTGATCATATTGGCACGACTAACTATGAAGCTGATCAACACAAGTTTTGTGTGGGTCACGAGTTTATTGGGGAGGTTGTGGAGATCGGGCCAGATGTGCATGACCTGAAGGTCGGGGACAAAGTACTCGCCGCGGGCGGCACAGGTTGTGGTACCTGCTCATTTTGCAGGACGGGTCAAGTCTGGAAATGTAGTCGAGAAACCGCTTTTGGCTTAAGTGATGAGATGAATGGCGGACAGGCAGAATTTGTTCAAGTTCCAAATGCGGACCGAACGCTGATGCGAATTCCAGACGGTGTCAGCGACGAACAAGCGGTGTTGCTGACCGATGCCTTGGCCACGGCCTCGTTCGGAATCAACAATACGGGTCTGAAACCCGGTCAGTCTTTGGCAGTTGTTGGACTTGGGCCGATTGGCTTGCTTGGGATTGAGCTGGCATTTCTGCGCGGCGCGTCCCAAGTCTTCGCAATTGATCCTTTTGCCGCGCGCCGTGCGCATGCGGAAAAGCTTGGCGCTGTCGCGTTCGCGCCGGGAAAAGAAGCGGTTGGTGCAATTCTGGAAGCCAGCAGAGGCGGTGTCCATTGCGTCTTTGAAGCATCAGGCGCTAGTTCAGCGGTCCGCTCGACGTTGCCATTAGTGAAGAAGGGTGGTGCGCTGTCATTCATCGGGCTGCCGCAGCCCGACGTGGCGCTACCGCTCAACCACATTCTCTACAAAGGGCTTACGGTAAGGGCGGGCATTGCACCTGTTCCAAACCTGTGGGAGCCATTGATCCCACTGCTACAAACAGGTCGGCTGAAAGCCAAAGGGTTGTTCTCGCACGAGATGGATCTTGCCGACGGCGCGGAGGCGTACCGGATTTTTGATGCACGCGAGGAAAGCGTGATCAAGATTATGATGAATGTTACTTAGTTGTTGTCGGGCGAGATTTGGTCGCAGCTAAGCGGTTCTTTAGACGGGGGTTATCATGGCATGATGGGGAGCCCACGAGCATCGTAACCGATAAGTCCCGAAGCTCTGGTATTGCTCATCGTGATCTGATGCCAGAGGCATCCACAGTACTAAACACTATGAGAATAACCGGGCGGAGTAGTTAAAGAACCTGCCTCGCACTACAGCTTCTCGCGATTTTTCTTTGTGCCCTAGTTGCAGTAAAAATCGTCAATTTTTTCAGATGAGCCGCTATGGCAATAGTCCGGCCATCCGTGCCGCTGCCATGTGCGGGTAAAACCCAAACGGTTCGCAAACTCGGAAAACTTCGCATCCTGGGTAACTCGCTGGGCGTCGTTCGGTATCAGCCACATAAAGCGCAGGGGGCTCGCGTTGAGTAAGAAAGGGCGGTCAACATACGATTGCAGGTACATCTGTGTTTCGCCGACTGCCTGAAGCACCCCAAAGAGATAACTACTCATGGGTATGCTCGAGTCTTTGGCGATATTCATGACGATAGATCGTATTCGGTCTACTGCGGCTTGATCTCCAAAGGCATAGATACGACCAAGGTCGTCCCATTCTCCTGGTGAAGTCAGGGCGGCCGGGTATCGCGACTTAATGACTGCGGGCAGTTGTTGCCAGCACTCGTAAGACTCAGCGGATTGGCCTGTGCTTCCCAGATGCACACATCGTAGTAGTCCCGCGGGAGCGAAGCCCAAAGAAGCGCTGCGAGCGATCAAAGCCATGCCCTCATCTACATCACCGAGATGAATTTTCGCCTGACCTAAGTTGAGTAGGCCTAACGTATCCGTGGGATCCAAGAGCAGCCCTGCCTCAATCATCGCCGAACCTAAGGACACGTAACCCAGCGCTAGATGATAAAAACCCCGGCGAATAGCAAAAAATGGCTGATTGGGGGCGGCCGCGTAAGCGCGCTCTATTGCCTCGAAGGAGGCATCGAAATTCAGGTCGTAGTCATGGAGCAGGGCGTTCACGTAATGCCCCATGGCGATATTGCTGTCATTCGCCAATGCTTGTTTTACAGCAAAGCGGGCCATGCGTAAGTGGTCGCTGGAGTCTTGTTTAGGGTCTGTAATAGGCACAAATAGGTGCGATCGTGCTAACCAGGCCCAAGCGTCGGCAAAATTGGCATCGCGCTCTACCGCTTGGCCCAGAAGATCGATTGCGGTCAGTTTTGCCTGACGTCCAAAGCGCCTGGACATCTCGCGGCCTTGTAAGTACAGCTCGTAGGCCTCGCGATCTTCTGTTAGTAGCCGCGCCAGACGACCGGTGGAAGGCTGAGTCGCCGCCGGACTAATTTCGTCAGCGATGGATCGGGCCACGGACTCTTGGAATTCAAATATGTCATTGAGGCTGCCGTCAAAAGTTTTTGACCAGACGTGGTAACCGTCGGAGACCCGAACGAGTTGCGTCGTCACGCGCGCTGTATCGCCCTGTTTACGCACAGAACCCTCTAGTAGAAAATTTACGTGCAAGGCTTTGCCGATTTCTTCAATGCTTTGATCGCCATCTCGGTAGGCGAAGGAGGAGGTGCGTCCCGCAACGCTGAGTTCCTCTACGGTAGCGAGTGCGTCTAGAATCTCCTCGGCGAGGCCGTCAGAAAAGTACTGCTGGTCGCCGTCAGGGCTCAAATCTGTGAATGGGAGTACCGCAATAGAGTGATCCGGTGAGTTGTTTACGATGGTTGATGACGCTTCGCCTGGTAGCGTTTCCTTTGAGCTGGGCCCCGTGAGATTTATTCCCCACAATAGGAGACCGCCGCATGACAAAATCAGGCAGGCTAGCGTCGCAAGTCGGAGGTAGCTGAATCGCCCAAGTGTGGGGCGTGGTGTGTTTGGGTCGGGGGTAATCGGTTGCACATTGGCTATCAAGCGATAGCCGGTTTTGGGCACGGTCTCGATATGCTGGTGCTGACCGCGAAGGTCTCCCAGCGCTTTGCGCAGCAAAGAAATTGCTCGAGACAGGCGTTCTTCTCCGCCAAACCTGCTCCCCCAGACGGCCTCGATAAGATCGTCGCGAGTAACTACTTCACCAGCGTGATCGATTAACACGCGCAAAACGGATAAAACCTTGGGTTCCACCAAGTATTCTTCTGATGCTCTATTGATGCGCATGGACAGCAAGTCCACATCGTTATCGCCCACTCTAAATTTATAAAAAGTGGGGTCAGTGCGTTGTGAAGGAGGGTCGTTGCTTGCCTGATTATCGATCAAAAATACCGAGTTTCGTCACTCTGATGGCATTCGAGGTTGGAGCAAAAGTCATTTGAATTCAAGGCCTAAGCTAAACCTAAGAAAAAACTAAAGGATTCCTGCAGTAATTCACATCGCCCAGAAGCACCTTGGATTCCTCATCAGCTTACTGCTGGTGCAACGCTAACTTTAAGAGGAAAAAACATGCGTCGCAGAATAGATAGAAAACGCTCTTCACTGCTTATCGACGCCGCGACGGCGATACTGTTGCTTACGCCTCTAGCGCTAAACGCTAGCGACGTTGAAGTGGCCGCCGAAGAAGTCATCGCTCAGTACGTTGAGATGCCGTTTAGTCATTCGCAGGAGGGTTGGCGTAAAACGGGCATTAGTCTGCGATCTGGGCAATCTGCCACAATAATAGGAGACGGATCCGTAAATTTGGGACTGCCTGTTCCGGCCTCTGCATCTTTGTTCCTGTGGGCTCGCATCGGTGAAGACGGAGATGTATTCAACGTCGCTAGTGATACCTATACCTTTGTCGCGCAGGCAGCGGGCGAATTGTATCTTGCGGTCAGGCCTGCCGGCTTTTACTGGACGGATCGCCGGGGAACCTTTCCCGCAGATTTTGGTGGTGTTCCCAAGTACCCCGTGGATGCACAGGCGGAGGTGTACCTTTGGCGCGGCGAGCCTGAGACAGCGCTGACGTCGATGGCAGACACAGATGATGCGCGGTGGCAGCTAGCGTTGAGTCGTTACACGGATGCTCCAAAGCTTCCCGATGAATTTGAGTATCTTTGGTATCTGGGACAGTCATCCGTGTTTGAGACCTACGAGGACTCCACTCACGTTGGGGTTCGCGCTACGCCCAGTAACGACGCAGGAATCATTCGTAAGGCTTTGGATATACCGCTCAACGACGAGACTCTGTTTTCGTTTGACTGGTTGTATGAACAACTCCCTGCTAGAGGTCCGGAGACGGAGGCGCAGTATCACGATTACCTGAGTATTGCCCTGGAGTTTGACAACGGCCAGGACCTTACCTGGTTCTGGAGCAGTCATCTTGAAGCGGGTGAGGAGTTTACCTGTCCACTGCCGTGGTGGGATCAACGAGAGACTCACATTGCTGTTCAATCAGGAGAGGCGGGCCTGAGCACCTGGCATAGCCACACCCGATCGGTGCTGCAGGATTATCAGTCTGCGGTGGGTGGTGAATTACCCGGACGCATTGTTGGGGTGTGGGTGATTAACTCGGGTGTTTTTGGCGACAAGCCCGGTGAAGCGATCTTTGCCAATTTGAAAGTTCGTAACGGTGATGCGGTCACGGAGGTTTTTAGCCGCAAATGAAGAGGGTGCCCGACAACATCAATCAATAACGACGTTACTGACAAGTAAACGCTTGAGGGCCGACGGCATGCACACGTGGTCCGCAAGCAAGGGCTCCACACTACTGACTGAAACGACCAGCCGTGCATTGTGCGCACGGCGTGCTGATGATTTGGGGTGAGAGTCCCTGGCGCTTGTAGGTATTCATGGCCGGGTTTTGGCTATGTGAGCCACTCAGGTTGTCACCAGGGGAGGAGGTCCACACGGTGCTTAAAGAAAGACTTTTCCTAATCTCGCGAATCAGCGCGTTCATCTTTCAGTATTTGAATGTCTGCAATGAGATGGCTGACTGACGTGTTGTTTAAGCCGTTGTATATGCCGCGAATGTTTCGGTTGTGATCAATGAGTAACAGATTTTCTGTATGCAGAAAGTCATTCTCGGCCTCCTTGACTCCCAAGTCGGCGCTCGCAAAGTAAGCGTTTTTCGCTATGCTATAGATGTCGCTTTTATCGCCCGTCACCAAGTGCCAGTTATCACTTCGGATATCATTTCGCTCAGCATAGTCTTTAAGAATCTCAGTGGTATCTGTTGTTGGCTGTATGGAGTGAGACAGAATTCTTACCTCATTATCACCTAGAAATTCGTTCTGCACGCGCGATAGTTTCGACCTGATAGTCGGACAAATACCCGGGCATGTAGTAAAGAAAAAGCTCGCGACGTAAATCTTATTGTGAAGCGTTCTCTCCGTTACCGTGCGGCCTTCCTGATCCGTAAAACTAAAAGAGGGAATTCTGTGGAAGCCCTTAAGCTCTTCGCTCTTCGAGTCGAGCCAATGAGGAGTAAATTCTGCACTGTTGTAATAAGGTAGCTGACTGTCGGCAGCCGCGGTGAGCGAGCAAAAAAATGCGGACAAAAATCCCAGTGCCAAGGTGATAACGCATCGCCGCACTTGGCAATTTCTATAGGTAGTCAACTGCAATTTTTTCATCTTTGAGTCCAGAGCACATATTCGAATTATTCAGGCCGAAAACTCGTCCATTTCGAAATTCGTGATTAGCAAATAGCGCTCCATTCTCGCGCCATGCCTGTTGTAAGCCAGCAGTACGACCATCGCGGTAGTTCAGCTTCTTGAAAATTTCACCGCTTTCGTACCATTTGAGCAGGGCACCATCGAGCTTGCCGTTGACATACTGAGACTGGCTTTTGAGCTTGCCATTAGGCCACCAACTCCGATGCGTGCCGGTAGGTGTTTCTCTGTCATAGAAAGACTCTTGGCTCAGTGCTCCACTCTCGAACCACCGGGAGCTTCGTCCATGCCAGCGCCCATCCTCGAATTGTTCCAAAGTAGCTAGCTGACCAGACGGATGATATGTCACCGCATCGCCGCTGAAGATTGAGCCTTGATACATGCGATTACCCGTTGACCGCTCGATAGAGACCAGCGATTTATCTACGACCAATCTATTGGTCTGCTCGTCGTCAACGAAAGCTGGTGCTAGCGTCGCGGCGACCACTAAGAAAAACATAGTTAGGCCATACGCCCACATCGTCGAAGCTTTCACTCATCAGCTTCCTTCTACTGGCGTGCCTTGATAGTCGCCAGGGAAGAGATAGTGCATGCCCTCGAGGCCAGCTGCTTCCTCAAAAATATGATAGTGGTATTCTTCAATTCCGTTAGAGTATTGCGTCTGTGTAACGTGACCTCCTGATGCATCTAACTGACCTGCAGTTGCTGCCGTCTCGCCGCCCAGCGCCCAACATCTTCTTCCAAAGAGAAAGAAACCATCGGCTATAACGCCAATTAAGCTATCGTCATCGTTTGATATGCTTGCTTTTGGCTCAAGATGATAGTGATAAACGGATGGCCCTATATGCGCTCCATCGTTGTCGAGACCCTGAGCAACGCCTCCCCCCACAACCGTGTTTCCTCCTTCGTACTGGTTGAAGACATAACTTCCGCTGACGGCGTAGCCGACAATGCCGAGGCTTGTCCCTGTAGAACTTGGGGCTTTCTCTGGCTTTACCGGCAAGGAAACTGTCACATCGTTAGCATCGGATTCCTCCAGTCGATTGCCCGTCATACGCGCTGCCTGCGCTTCTGTCGGTGCTTCATACAATGGGTAACCTTCGGTCCAATAGGTACTTACGTGATTAGGTAGCCCGTCAGTTTTGAGAATGACGTTGCACCCGTCACTAGACAGCGCGATCTCGACATTGGAACCAAAGTATAAGTAGGCATCGGGAAGGCCGGTATCGCAGCTTGCGACCGTTGGCGTATCTGGCGTATCTGGCGTATTTGTCGCGGCGTCTGTTGGTGTATCTGCCGTTATCTCTGCTCCTGATGTTCCCCCGCCTCCGCCGCAGGCTGCGAGAGTAGAAAAACCGAGTACCAAAACAATGTGAACCTTAGACTTTGACATACATACAACCACCACGATGGTTACTGGACAAAGTGATGCTAAGTCACGACTCTGCTTACAATGTGCAGTAAAAAAGGATATTCCGTGGAGATGTTTCCATGAAGCAATTTGATAAAGCCCTTGGCATGGATGCGTCTATCACGCGTAGGGACTTTCTCGGCTCTACGCTTATAGGAGCCGGGGGGGCTCTGGTAGCGGGCGCTTCTGGCCCTGTGGCTTTTGCCGCAGGTGCAGGCGTCGCCTTTGACCCCTGGACCGGTTTTGGCGGCGTTGGCGATTACGCGAGCTCCAACGGCAACACGGTCGCCGTGCGCGATGCGGCGCACCGAGTTCGCGATGAACATCTTGGGAGCGAGGCGCAGGATACCGGGGAGATTTACGATCTGGTCATTGTTGGCGGCGGTTTCTCTGGTCTGGCGGCCGCGTATGAGTTTCAGCGTCACGCGCCCGGTAAGCGCTGTCTGATTCTCGATAATCACAATATGTTTGGCGGTGAAGCGCGCCTAAACGAATTTGACGTTGGCGGGCATCGGCTCTATGGGCCCCAGGGGTCGAACGGGTTTTTGCCGCCCCAAGCTAACAGCACGCTGTCTGACGAAGTCTGGCGGGATGTTGGTATGCCAATGAGCTACGACTTTGCCGAGCAGGGTGGTTCGGGCAAGCGACTACGCTCCGCCTGGGATAGCTACGATGCCATGTATTGGGGGCAGGAGCACACCGACACTGGCCACTACTTCAAGGGCTCGGGATGGGTGAGGAATGTGTGGGACGATGATCTCGCGCGGGTGCCTTGGGACGCCAAATTGCGTGCCGATATGCTCCGCGCGTTCAAAGGCAATGAGGTTTTTCACTCCAGCGACGGCCTAGAAGCGTGGCTCGACAGTATGAGTTACCACGAATATCTCAACGGTGTTATGGGGCTCGATAAGCGGGTCGCCGCTTACACAGATCCTATCCTTGCGATTTCCAATTACGGAGTCTGTGGCGATGCCGTAAGCGCGTACGGCGCATATCTGCTTGGCCTTCCAGGCATGAAAGGCTATCTGCAGGCAGACAACATTGATTTTGATGCCGTAAAAATCATGAGCTTTCCAGGCGGCAACACTGTCTATGCCCGGCGCATTGCGCAGCATCTGATTCCCGGCTGCTTAGGCGACGACGATAGTTTTGTGTCGGCACTTAAAGGTCGCGTGAATTTCTCGGAGTTGGATGCCTCCGACCAAGCGGTTCGAATCCGTCTTGGAGCTACAGGTTTCCGCGTGACTCACGCTGGCAAAGATCGTGTTGTGGTCAATTATCTGCAAAACGGCACGGCCTACAGTGTGCGGACACGCACTGCGGTAGTCTCTGCTGGCGGTTACATCGCGCGCAAGCTTGTTCCAGATATGCCGCAGGATATTCGCGATGCCTATGCGGACTTTAATCATGGTCCAGCACTCGTGGTAAACGTCGCGCTTAACAACTGGCGTTTTCTGCAGAAGATTGGCATCACCGCGGGCCGGTGGTATGACGGCTTTGGCTTTTTCGGATCAATAAGAGCGCCTATGAGCATGCCCGGTGCGACTCCGCCGTTCGATCCTGACAAGCCTGTTGTTATGACGTTCTACGTGCCTTTTCTTCATCCCGGTTATGACACGCGCACTCAGGGTAATCTGGGTCGAGCTGAGCTTTTGGGTAAGAGCTATGCGGATTTTGAGCGACAGATCCGAGAGCACATGAACACCCTTTTTGCGGGCGGTGGTTTCGATGCTCGGCGCGACATAGCCGGTATTGTTCTCAATCGATGGGGCCATGCCTATGTGTCTCCCCAACCGGGTTTTTACTACGGAGGCAGACAGGGAGAGGGTCTCGCCGCGCCGATTAAGGCAGGCTTTGATCGCATCTTTTTTGGGCATTCGGAGTTGGGGTCGCGGATGAACTATCGCAACGCGATAGCTGAGGGTGGACGTGCGGGTAAACAGGCAGCTTTACGCCTGTAGAAGTCCCCGTCTTCTAAAACAGTTCGACTGGTTGCACACAATAAGTACATCTGTCACATTGAGTGCCGATGATAAACCGATCGCGCAAATGGATTCTTACGCTTGTGGGTGCCTTGTTCTTGGCTTCCCAGGCGATGTCTGCTTTGCATGAAACGGAGTTCCCCCAAGGGCCCCACGAACATAATGGTGTCACGTGTTTGGCGCCAATGCTTGACGCGTCTGGGGTGTTACCGGCTTCGAGTGTTACTCCACCTCAGCGGTTGAAACTCCGTGCTGTGGTTCAACTTCCATCCGATCGGATTACGCTGCGGCGACGATATTCGCTGCTCCCACCGCCCACGGGCCCCCCGCCAGCAATCTAAAACGTCGTCTCTTTTACTTGATTCGCTATGAGGGCGGCAGCCTACTGCCGCGCCCTCATTTCTTTATACGTTTTGTGGATTGAACATAATGAATTCTTACGCTATTCGACCGGCCGCGCTCGCTGTTGCTGCGGCTCTTTCATCTTTTTATTCTTTCTCATCAACGGCGCAGACAGCCGCTAACGCTGATTCCGAGACTACGCTGGAGGAGGTGTTTGTCCTCGGTGATCGTCGTGCCTATCAGGGTAATTTTGATACTCTGGAAAATCCCTCATCTGTGCAAGTCATGGGTGAAGATCTACTCCGCGCAGCTGGTGTGCTTAATCTGAATCAGGCTCTGGATCTCTCGGCGTCGGTTGCTCGGCAGAACAACTTTGGCGGTCTTTGGAACAGTTTTTCTATTCGTGGCTTTTCCGGTGACATCAACCTTCCTAGTGGTTTCCTGGTGAATGGATTTAATGCGGGCCGGGGTTTTGCCGGTCCCCGTGATATGTCGGGAATCGAGTCCGTCGAGGTACTCAAAGGTCCTCGCGCTGCATTGTTTGGTCGCGGTGAGCCCGGCGGTACCGTGAACCTGGTGACGAAACGGCCTGAATTCGAAACTCAGGGCGAGCTGCGCGCGACGGTTGGTCGCTGGGATCAGCTTCGGCTTGAAGCCGATGTTCAGACTACTCTCGGCGCCAATGATCAGATTGGTATTCGTTTGGTGGGGTTCACCGAAGATGCAGAGAGCTTCCGCGAGACCGTCGAGACCGAGCGCGTGGGTCTCTATCCGTCTGTGACCTGGAGAGTGTCGGACGCTACTACCGTCACCTACGAACTTGAGTACACAGAGCAGGAAGTCCCCTTTGATCGTGGTGTGTTGTACAGCGAAGATTTCGGATTTAGTCCCCGAAGTACGTTCACGGGGGAGCCAGGCGACGGGCCTATCGAAACACGCGTACTGGGTCATCAGTTGGAGTTGCAGCACAACTTCTCATCAAACTGGAGTTTGCTGGCGGGGCTTGGATACCGCGACACGACCTTTGAGGGTAATGCATCAGAAAACAACTTTGGTGGCCGGCAGACGTATTTCCGCGACGGCAGAACTATCTCGCGCTTCTTCCGTTATCGTGATTTTGACTCAGAATATCTGGTAGCCCGGGCAGAGCTTGCCGGGCAGTTCAATACCGGCGGTCTCCGACACCGTCTCATTGTCGGTGCTGACATGGACCAGTTCGAAAACAGCCTCTTTATTCTGCGTTATCGTCCGCCGTTTCCCGGACCGGATTTTGAAGTGAGCGATTTCGATCCAGAAACCTACTTGCTTCTTGACGCTTTTGATCCGATCTATGGGCAATACCCCATTCCTACTCCCGGGCCGAATACCGATAGGGTTGAAGAGCTTGATGGCTTTGGTGTCTACATTCAGGATCAGATAGACCTCACTGATCGTCTGCAGGTGCGTTTGGGTTTGCGCTGGGATGATTTCGAACAGAGCCTCACTAATCAGCGAGCAGTCCCTGCGACTACGACCGATACTTCAGATACGCGTGTATCGCCCCAGTTGGGTGCGGTTTACATGATCAACGACGGGCTCAGTCTGTATGCATCTTATGGTGAAGGCTTTAGGCAGCAAACCGGTTCTGACTTTCAGGGCAATCAGTTCGATCCCAATATCACGGAGTCTGCTGAGCTTGGCTTAAAGATGGATATGCAGCACTTCTTTGATGGTGTGGCGGGATCACTTACGCTGGCGGCATTTCAGGTGGACCAGAGTAATATCCTGGTCAATGACGACCGTCCTGCGGCAGTCGCAGCGGGCTTTTTCTCTCGCTCAGCAGGAGAGGCGCAAAGTCGCGGTATAGAGCTGGATGCAAGCGTCGATTTTGAAGGCGGTTTGAGCCTGTGGTTCTCCTACGCCTATACCGATGCCGAGTTTACAACCACCGCTCCCGATCCTGACTTTGGTGCGGTGATCGAGAAGGGCGATCCGCTCATTAACTCGCCAGAGAACCAGCTTAACGTGCAACTGACGCAGAGCTTTTCTTTGGCGGGTATGCCGGCGCAGTTAGGTGCGGGTGTTCTATACACGGATGAGCGCCTGGGGTGGACGGGTTTTGATTTTACCTTGCCTAGCTACACAACAGCGCGGTTCTTTGGGCAGATCGAGCCGATGCAAGGTATTGCGGTACGCTTCGACATTGATAATGCCTTTGACGAAACGTTCTACACCAACTCCTTTGCTGATGTATGGGTGGAGCCCGGTATGCCACGTCGATACCGCATCAGTGCTTCTTACGCGTTTTAAACCTACGCGTAGTAGATAGAGGATCTCTTTGACGCTACGAGCTTTCCGTTAAGCATTACCAAACATGACTTGGTGATTCGGAAAGTTCGTAGCGCTCATTGAGTGACAGAGTCAGAGTGCTCGCTCGTTCAGAGCTCGCGCCCAATGGGGTACACCCCGTAACTGCTTTTACCGTAGCCGGATCGGTCCTGAAACCACCGCAAGCGTGCCTTTGGATCCGCAGCGAAGTCGGGGTTGTTCGCGAGTTCTGCCTCGAAGCTATCGCGTAGCACCCCGTTTTTCGAAAGCATAGATTCCGCCAAGGAGACCACTATAAAGCGCTCCATATTGCCGGTCTTGTGATGCATCTGGGGGAAAAATCCCCAAGAGAACAGTGAGTCCATCGCCTCGGGTTCCAGCAATGACGCTGCGAGCAAACCCAAGGTTTGATCAGCGGACACTCTTACCGAACCCGCAGGCATCCGAACCTTTGTTACGGCATGCGATGCGCTTCCAGACACTTGTACCCGCGTATCGTATACGGGGCCCAATTCAAGGTCGTGCATGGTGATCGTATCGAGCTCAAGCTCGCGTGCGCTGTCGATGGTCTCGTAGACAATGCCGTGCACATCCATTAGCTCAATAACTTTTGTTTCTGATGCAGGAACCCACCAGGCCTTGGGTAGACTGACCTCGGCGACAGGGTGTTGGCCGGTAACAGGCAGGCTCCACGTTTCTGTACGTCCGAGGTATCGAATCTCTTGCTCTCCCGATACCGCTGATTCGTAACGCTCAAAGGCCATGCCCTTGAAGGATATTGTTTCCATCGGTTGCTCGTCGCGCTCCCAGCGCACCACTAACGAGTCGGGGCGGCGCTGTCGATCCTGCTCAATGGATGACTGTAGTCTGTCGAGATGTGTAGCGGCTGCGCGCAGGGCTCCCTCCATCATGGAGTAGGCGCCCAATACGCGCTGGCGATAGGGCTTTAGATTGTGCATTTCAACGAGCACCGTGGGCATGCGGATATGGTCTCCGTAACCGGTTGACCACCGGGGTCCTTCTCCGGATACGCGAAGACCTTTCTCGATTTCGTGGTAATCAATCGCGCTGGGGTAGAAGTGCGGGTTATGCCCCTGAGAGCGAAGAAATGTATTAACGCTGCTTTCGAATGGCCCATTCAGCCAGTCTGCAATGGCTTTAGAGTGCATGTATCGTCCCCAGGCCGCATAGGTGTAGGTCACGTCGTAGCCGTGATCAAAGCCGTCGGAGACATGCACGTCAATGTAAAGAATGGGATCCAGTTCCTGAATGAGGCCGAGCATTGCGCGGGTCTCTGGCGCATCAGCCTTTGCGTAATCCCGATTCAGATTGATGGATTGTGCTGTGTCACGTGTTCCATGGTTAGCCGGACCGCGGAGGTGCGCCGCATTAAAAACGCTTGGGCGCTCATGGCCGTCTACGTTGTAGATCGGAACGAATACCAGATCGACTACATCGATTAGTTTAGACTTATTACCCAGGCCGATGTCCCGAAGCAGCATGAGTCCTGCATCTTTGCCATCGATTTCGTGTGAGTGAATACCTGCCTGAATCAGTACGACGGGCCGCTGAACGTCGCCGTTGTCGTCTCTTACCGGTGTTGCCTTGATATAGAAGAGTTCGCGCCCCTCGGCCGAGTGTCCAAAGCTATGCAGAGATAGCTTTGGGCTCGCCTCCACTAAACGCTCCAACCATTGTCGCGTCTCTCGGTAGCTGGGCGTGAATTTGAAGTTGTCCTGCTCGGCGGGCGTTATCCAAGCGTCGCCTGGTTCCGCAATGAGAGCCTCGCTAGCACCAGACCAGGAAGCTACTGGTGGGAGCTCGGCACGAATCGTTGTCAAATCCGCAGCTATTCCCTGCTTCATCGGTACGAGGCAAAGAATGATTACTAAGCCCAATAGTGAGTTGAGACGATCGATGTGGATCACGTGCTGTCTCCGGAATGCGCGTTACTAGATGGATGCGCATTGTAGCGATACAGGCTCGCTCCATCACGAGCATCCCGCTCTCGGGTGGGAATGGTTGCCCATAAACAGGGTTTTGTTGTTAGAAGTTTTAATGATTTATTGCGAATGATAATTAATCGTATTAACATCGAAAGCTTGTAGCATAGCGCTGAAAAAGAGACGTGATGATGAGACTGAGGTTTCTGTGCCCACACCACCGCAATTCGTTGCAGCGGAGTTCCGCCGAGGCTTACCAGTTTTGGATAGATTGCGAGGCGATGCTGGCGGGTAGCGGCGGAGAGCTTGGCCCTGATCACGTTAAATTGGCGGGATCTGCCCTAGAGGCGGCTTCCATTTTTCTGCAAATAAGCGATAGCAGAAAGCCTCAACATAAAGAGAACTACCGTAGGTGCGCCGAAGTTCTGAGAGACATGCTAGTCCGGCTAGAACAACCACGGCTCGCCGCCATGGTGGTGGCCATTACAAGCACCTTAATCGTGCAAACCTTCGACGGCTTCGCTGATCAACCAGCAGCTGCAACGGCCTGCGGAGGGGTAGGGAGTGCCGATGCCACGATACAGAGATCACGACCCGATTGCTTAGCGAAGTACATGGCTTGATCGGCGGCAAAGATAAGATCTCTTGTGCCACGTAGCTTAGAGTCTGGGTCGAAGGTTGCGATGCCTATAGAGACCGTGACCTGAATGTTCGCGTCGCCCGCAGTAACAGTTCCGTCCCGCACGTAATCACAGACATCTTGTCCGAGAAGCATGGCGTCTTTTTCCGCTGCGTTAGGCAGAATGACGACAAATTCCTCGCCGCCATAGCGTCCTACCAAGCCCTTCTCGCCGACCAGTTCTGTAAACGCACTTGCAAGCCACTTTAGAACCTCATCTCCAGCTAAGTGTCCGTAGGTGTCGTTCACTTGTTTGAAGTGATCCGCATCAATGAACATCAGACTGAGTGGACGGTGAGTATTGGTAGAATCAATAAAAAGCCGATCTAATTCGGCGTGGAAGTGGCCTCGGTTGATGGCTCCGGTCAGACTGTCACGCTGCCCCTGACGCTCAAGCATCGACACCCGCTTTTCCAGTTGAGTAACTTTGTCGTCGCTGACGTCTCGCGACGCATCAGTCATTACCTCGAAGAGCTTCTCTTTTGAGGCTTCGAGCAATGCGATCGGCTCCTGGACGAGCTGTGCTTCAAAGAGCGCTTCGGCTTCGCGAACCGCATCGGCGATGAGCGGTACGATATTCGACTCAGTGCCATTGTTTTCGCCGCACACACCGTCGATGAGCCACACCATGCGCGCCGCCTGAAACTGATCGCCCGCCAACATCGCGTCGGCGAGCAGCCCTGAAATTGCGATACACCACTGATCTTTTCGAGAGCCAGCTTCCAAAGTGAGGGTGGCAAAGTCGTGACTGCTCGCCACTAGCTCGGTAATTTCTGAAGGGAGCTTCCACTGCTCAAGAATCCAGGCCCCCACCGCTGAGTGATCGCATTCGAACGCTGCTTTTTCCGCAGCGCACAGCGCCTCATGCGATGTTTCAGATAGTGTCGAGTAGGTTTGCGGTGCGGCTTGTGACAGCGCGAGCACACCTATGTCTTGCACGAGCGCGGCGAGGAAGCAGGCCTCTGGATCCTTTAAGCCCAGCTCCCGGGCGAGAAGTCTGGCGATAGCACCGCTGGCTACAGAGCGTCTCCACAGCGAAAGAAGGTCGATCTCGCTTTGCTCCTCGCTATTCGCTTTTACCGATAAGGAAAAGCTCAGGGCGATCATCATGGTCGACTTGAACCCCAAACGGGAAACTGCCTGAGATATCTCCACCGCTGGCTCGCCGCGGTAGTACTGCGGCGTGTTGGCGCTTGCGATCAATTTGGTGGCAATAGTGATGTCGTTGCGAACGATGTCGATAATATCCGACAAGCCGTAGTCTTCTTGGGAGGAAAGCTCAATGATTTGTGCGGCTACCGTGGGAAGCGTCGGTAGGGTTTTACATGCGGCCAGGGCGCCGTGTAAGTCGCTATTCATGTCGCTGGGTGCTCTTTTTTCCGGTTGATCCAAAGAAGGCATTTATTGCGGGGAGCCAGACTATCGTGTTTCTCTAAAAAGTGTTCACGAATTTATGAACAAAAAACGTGAACCCTTTTTGGGGGAGGGTGGGGGAGCGAAGACCTAACTAAAAGTAACTACGGAGCGCTCAGATTCTTCCGAGCGTAAGCATTACTGAGGAGCGGGTGGCAGCGTAGCTATTCCCTGGCGGACTGTTTTGCGAACCTCATCGTGATCGATACGATTCGCATCCTCTACGACAATGCTCATGTCGACTCTCCAGAGAATACTTGAGGACTGAGCGTCGATGAACAACAGCTTCATCTCTCCAGTTTTTACCGGCCCGCTCAGAGCGTAGGCGTTGTCTTCAGATGCGCCATCGATTTGTCGATTTACAGAGCTACCGTAGAGGGTATCGTTAGATCCGCCGCGAAGCAGCTGGCCATCGTTAAACCCGGGAGCGGCAACGTACTCGATAAGAAATTCCGCATCGGCCTTGTTGACTTGGCGGTACCCGAGTTCCAACATTTCTGCTTCAACGCCAGCGCGAATCGACGGGCTTTTTTGCGCAAGCATATCTTTACTGTTGGGCGTGTTTTTTGGGGACTCGCTTCGCCATGCATAGTGGGTATAACCCGTTGCCGCAAAGGTCTCGGTTTCTGAGGGGTTGATCTGTGTGCCGCTGCAGGCGCTGACACCTAGCAGAACGAGAACTACAGTCGGAATGAACGCTAGGCGTATTCCGGTAAATCCTTGTAAAGCCAAGTTGTAAGCCATGGGTTACACGCTTCAATTTAGATGGTTATCGATCGTAACTTACGCGCTTTGCGAATTACACCATGCAAAAGATGAGGCCTTTATAGGGGTTTTCACTGATTTCAACCCCAAAGAAAAAGTGGTTAATCCTGCGATTTTTCGCCTAAGCAGCAAGAGTTTCTCTGCCGTTAATAACGACTCACGTTGGCAAACTCTCGCGTCGGACGATAAGGCTCCAGATTCTTTGCGGGCTCCGCGCTGAGTATTTCTTTAGCCACCAAGCTTCCGACTATAGGTGCCAGCGATACGCCGCTATGCATGATCGCCAGGTAAACATCCGGACGATCTGGGTTCACGCCAAGCACGGGGTGACCGTCCAGTGGTAGGGGGCGCCACCCGATGAAAACGCTTTCCATGCGTGTGCCTTTGAGGTCGGGTAGAAACTCCGTTGCTGCCTGGAGGAGGCGCGAGCCATGCTCCCCAACGAGCTGGGAGCTTGGGAAGTCATTGGGGCGTCCTACTAAGCGCTGCTCGTGACTTGCTGGTGCCCCTGCTTGCTCACCAATAACAAAACGGCCATCGCTGCGCTGGTGTAAGTGCACTCCAGGCGCAGCGACTACGCTATTGAGAAGACGCGGCATAGGTTCGCTGATGCCTATGATTCCGGGTGTTGTTCTTTGCGGTATGTCGATATTGGCGATGCGCTTCGGAAGCTCTTGGGCGGCTCCGGTGGCGAGAATAAGGCGATCGGCCTTGATAGAGCCCATTGTCGTCTTTACGGACACGAGGCGTCCCTTATCCAAAGACACACTCTTGAGCTCATTGGGATAAACGATATCTGCCCCCAGAGATTGAGCGCCTTTTAACATCAGCTGCGTCGCGAGTATCGGATCCACCGCCCCGTCGTTGGGGGAGTAGGCCGCGAGACCCTGGGTGCCAAAACGTAATCTGGGCTCCAGATCAGCAATCTTCTCGGCGTTAATCATTTGCGCGGGTTCACCCCATCTCACCTGCTCCGCAATCTGCTCCGCCAAACGCTGTTGTCGCTCAGCGCTTGCAAACCACTCAATTGACCCGCCCCAGGTGATGGGTATCTGCAATTCTTCCTGAAGCTCGTGCCAGCTGTCGACACTGGTTTGGTTGAGACGATGGTAGTGCTGTGGCTGCTTTGCCCAGGTCGCGTTTATCCAGGCAAAGGTCCCGCGGGACGCATGGCTTGCCGGACCCACGGCGTCGATCACTGTGACCTCGGCTCCCGCCTTTGCCAAAGAGTAAGCTATAGACGCGCCGACTATTCCAGCTCCAGCGACGACCACACGCATTTCCTTCGCCCCAGATGCTGCTACGGCGGCTTTTGAGGGAAGCGACGCGGCTCCGGCAGAAAGCGCCGCCGCGAGTGTGAGGAATTGTCTACGATCCATGCTTTGCGTATTCCTGTTTGCAGTCTTGCGAAGGGAAACACGATACTCTCTTTGAGCTGACTCGTGTAAGTATCGCGGGCAGAGTGGGATGAATGGGAGCGAACAAAATGAACCTGAACCAAGTGACTCTTCCCGTAAGAGATCTTCCCGTTGCGAATACCTTTTATAAGAAACTCGGATTTACTCAGATCGTTGATTCCCCGCACTACGCTCGTTTCGAATGCCCTGATGGTCACGGCACGTTCTCTCTATCGTTAGAAGAGGGCGACTACAAAAATGGTGCCGTCATTTACTTTGAGCATGCCAAGCTCGAAGATTGGGTAAACGAACTTATCGCCAAGGGCATTCAGTTTGACCAGCTTCCCGCCGAACAAAGCTATCTTTGGACAGAGGCCGAACTTTGTGATCCTTCAGGAAACAAGATCAAGCTTTACCGGGCTGGAGAGCACCGCCGTTTTCCGCCCTGGCGTGTAGAGATCCGCGAATAACGAATGATTAGGAGTATTTATGTTCAATCTTGAACGACGCTCTGTGCTGAAAGCCGGAGCGACTTCAGCCTTGGCGCTGGCGAGTTTGCCTGGCGTGATTTCAAGCGTGAGTGCTGCATCTCCCAAACGGCGGGTCGTGGCCGAAAGCGCATTCGCACGCATTGTCGAAGTTGGTGATGGAGTTTTTGCCGTTGTATCCACACCCCTGGACAGCGAGGGGCGATTCGCGGCGCCACAAACCTTGTGTAACGGCGGACTCATTGTGGGTGATGAGCGAATACTCTCAATTGACGCTTACTATCAGCCGGAGGGCGCAGCGTGGGTAAACGAGCAGGCCAAAAAGTTGTTTGGTCGACCCGTGAGCGATGTGATCTGCACGCATCTGCATTTAGATCACACGGGCGGATTGGCGGGTTTTCAGGACGGGGCTGTAGGGCCGGAAATTTACATGACCGCGAGCACCTGGGCCTTGATGGTAGAGCAGTACAGTGGTGGTACGGCCATCGAGGGAACGCCCTTTATTGCACCGCCTGCAAAACTTGTAGGCCCCACACGTGTGATCGAGGACGAATCGCAATTAGTTTCCATGAATCTTGGAGGGCGTAGCGTCACCATCTTGCCTCTTGCTGGGCACACGCCGTCAGATCTCGCGATTTTGGTGGACGATCTCCCTATCACTTTTGGAGGCGATCTCGCATGGTGGGGGTTGTTCCCAAACTATGTGGATGCGGTACCGTCAAAGCTGGCGCCGTCTCTTGCCAAGCTCATGTCCGGGGGTTCTCGTCTGATGGTGACGGGGCATGGAGGCTTGGTGTCGACGGACGACATGGCGCCCTATGCGGAGTTGATCGCAAGTATTGATACCGCTGCGCTACAGGCCCGGGAGCAAGGCTGGTCTGCGGAGAAAGCGGGGGACACTTACAAGATGCCGGCATCCACTGCCGACTGGGGGTTCTTTAATCCCCGTTACCCAGAGCGCGCGATAGGGGCCTGGTTTCGCGAGTGGGGCATGGATGACAATGCTGCCTAACGTAAGTTGCTCCAGCCTCTTAATGCCCGAGGCATTGGATACGGCGTCAAAATTCGAGATCAAGCCTTTAGATTGTAGGTAGACGCCTCTGCGAGCTTGCCCTTGCACGCCATAATGAATTCGACCATGTGTCTCTCGTCCATGTGTGCCTGGTAGTCGTCGATGGAACTCCACTCTTCGAGAAAGACGAAGTGCAGCGGGTCTTCAGCGTCCGAGAACATATCGTAGCGAATGCAGCCCGCTTCAGCACGAGTGGGGCTTAGGAGTTTTTTTAGCTGGGTTTCTACAAATTCTCCGTGGCCGGGTTTGGCGCGAACGTGAACGACAACTATGGTCTCGGACATGGTGACTCCCACGAAAGTTTTGCGTTGTGACAAATACAGATGACATCGTACACCCCCGCCGGCGCTATCGCTTGTGTTCTCTAAAGGCTGCGTCGCGCTAAACTGTAGACTGCGGTCTTCCAGATAAATAAAGCACAGGAAAGGATGAGTTAGCGCAATGAACTTCGAAGTCCCCGTAGATATTCAGATGTTTCTTGGCGAGATCGATGAGTTCATCGACGATAAGATCAAGCCGCTGGAGAACAGTGACGACAATATTCGCTTTTTTGATCATCGTCGCGAGGATGCGCGAACCGATTGGGACCGGGATGGCTTGCCGAACGAAGAGTGGGAAGCGCTGCTCCGCAAAGCGAAGGATTTGTCCATCGAAGCGGGGATTTTCAACTACCCCTTTCCCAAGGAGTTCGGGGGGCGCGATGGCGGCAATCTTGGTATGGCGCTAATTCGAGAGCACCTGGCCGCAAAAGGTTTGGGACTACACAACGATTTGCAGAATGAACACTCAATCGTTGGAAACAACATTGCACTGCTATTAATGCTCAACTATGGGACGGAAGAGCAAAAGTCCGAGTGGTTAGATGGTATGGCATCGGCCCGGCAGGGCTTCGCCTTCGGAATTACCGAGCCAGAGCATGGCTCTGACGCCACGCATATGGAAACTGCCGCAGTTCGTGACGGCGATGACTGGATAATCAACGGGGAGAAGACCTGGAACACCGGCGTGCATATCGCTGATGCGGATATGGTGATGGCTCGAACTTCTGGAAAGCCAGGCGAGGCAGCGGGTATAACTGCGTTTTTGGTGCCGATGCAGGCTCAGGGCGTAAAGATCGAGGAGTACCTGTGGACCTTCAATATGCCCTCGGATCACGCGCGCGTGTCTTTCACCGATGTTCGTGTGCCCCATGGCTCGATCTTTGGCGGTGAGGGCAGGGGCCTCATGGTGATTCAACATTTCTTTAACGAGAACCGCATTCGCCAGGCGGCATCCAGTCTGGGCGCGGCGCAGTACTGCGTGAATGAAGCTGTCCAGCATGCGCGTCAAAGAAAACCGTTTGGCAAAGCCTTAGCCACGAATCAGGGTATCCAGTTTCCTTTGGTGGAACTCAATGCGCGCTGTGAAATGCTCCGTGCACTCATTCATAAGACCGCGTGGCTCATGGATCGCGACGGTGCCTTCTCGGTGTCTGACAAGGTGTCGATGTGTAACTACCAGGCAAACCGCCTTTGCTGTGAAGCGGCGGACTTTGCGATGCAGGTGCACGGGGGAATGGGTTATTCACGCTACAAGCCTTTTGAGCACATCTATCGGCATCATCGACGCTATCGCATCACGGAGGGCGCAGACGAGATACAGATACGCCGCGCTGCGGGCTACTTATTCGGTTTTATGAATCAGAAGAAACCCAAAGGCGTTGAGTGACGATCATGTCTGAAGACTTTGAAACAGCATTAGAGAAGGTGCTTCAGCGGAAGCTTCCCGGGTGCCAAGGCTTGCTGTCTTGCGAGCAACTTACCGCGGGGGCTAGTCAGGAAACCTATCGGCTGGCGGTGGCAGAAGCCTCGGGGGAGAAGCTTTACGCTTTGCGACGATCACCCCCGGCGCTGGATACGGAATCCAGTGTAGGCAACATTAGCCTCGATACGGAGGCGCGGCTTTTTCAGCTGGCGACAGCTTCGGGAATACCTGGTCCTAAGGTTCATTGCGCTTTGCAGCCTGATGACGAACTCGGCAGTGGTTTTGTGATGGACTGGCTAACGGGCGAAACGCTGGGTCAACGTATTGTCCGATCTAAAGAACTTGAAGAAGTTCGACCAAAGCTCGCAAAAGAGTGCGGGCAAATTCTCGGGCGAATACATGCGCTGGACTGGGAGTCTACTGTCTTAGCCGATGAGCTACCCAGAGTGAGCCCCACAGTCTTAGTAAAAGAGACCTGGGAAACCTATCGCGATCTACAAGTGCCGGTGCCTATGATCGATTACTGCTATCGATGGCTGTTGGACAATGCCCCCAAGACTTGGCGAACTACGTTGGTCCACGGGGATTTCCGCAATGGCAATTTGATGGTTAACCCTCAGGGAATAAATGCGGTACTGGATTGGGAATTGGCCCAGATTGGCGATCCGGTGAGAGACTTGGGATGGCTGTGTGTCAACTCCTGGCGTTTTGGTAATGATACTTTGCCAGTAGGGGGATTCGGTACGTTAGAGGATTTACGGGAGGGATACCTCGAGTCTAGTGGCGTGGAGGTTTCCCTCGAAGAAATCAAGTATTGGCAAGTATTTGGTTCGTTTTGGTGGGCTATGGCAACACTGCAAATGGCTAACGCCTGGCGAACGGGAGAAACCCCGAGCCTTGAGCGGCCCGTGATTGGCCGGCGGTCCTCCGAGGCGCAGATGGACTGCGTGAATCTCATCATTCCTGGTGATTTCGAGTTGCCCGACTTGGGGGTGACGATAGCGGAAGGTACTCAGTTACCGATGCCCGCGGAATTGTTAGCAGGTGTGGCAGATTTTTTAAAAGATGAGGTGGCAACGCAGTTACAAGGACGGGATGCGTTTTTAGCCAAAGTCGCAGCGAACTCCCTCGGCATTGCCCAGCGGGAATTGCAGCACGGAAGTGCATTAGCGACGCAGGAACAGATTCGTCTGGAAGATCTCCTGGACCATCAGGACAGTCTGGACAACTTACGCTGGGAACTCGTTCATCGATTGCGAGATGATCTGTCCCTTGATACTCCGGGGTTAGCGGCGCACTTGCGTCAGACTGTGGCAGGACAGTTGGCAATTGATCAGCCGCTCTACCCCGCCTTACACTGACGCCTAGCGTACTTTTATCTGAATCAGCGGCTGGATATATGTTTTGAGTCGCTATCCTCAACTGCGATAGGTGAGACTGCGATCAATAAGCCAAATGGACAGGGAATAGGACGAATCCTGAAAGCCGCGGAATGTTCCTACCATGGTTTTCGAAGTGCGTTCATTCATGAATCTGCATTTCGTCAGGAATTATTGCTGGTCGTCTTACTACTTCCCGTAGCGTTCCTCATCGCTGTCTCCAGTAATCACTTTATCTTAATGGCTGCCAGTCTGGCGTTACTGCTGCTGACGGAACTTCTAAACTCCGCAATTGAGGCCGTTGCTGATGCGGTCACTCTTGAAGACAACCCGCTTATCGGCCGAGCTAAGGATATGGGTTCCGCTGCAGTCTTTGTCGCACTGAGCTTTGTGACTCTGGTGTTCGGCGAAGCACTGTATAGGTACTTTGTAGCGTGACCTAAAGCTGTGCGGCTCAGCCGCCGCGCAGATAGTTGAGTCCACCCATGACTGCGGCTACTTGCGCTGCGATGCAGTCGTCGTCGCTTACCAAGGGGCTGTCAGGATAAACCTCGGTAGTTGTTACGAAGGGCGCATCAGTGGCTCCCATACAGAGTCCGAGACCCTTGCCGTCGTAACAAATGACGCCTTCTTGCTGGAGCGTCTCACCGATGATCTTTCCATCGATAGACGGCGCGATGTGCGTGACCTTCGCGACAGACTCGATGATTGCGCGCTGAAACTCTGGTGCCGGGCGTGAGCTGTCGGCAACACCGTAGAATCCGTCAGGAATGTCCCAGTGGTCCTGGGGTCGCGCATCTCTCGCAGCGAGAGCCGGTCGAAACTCTGAGTTGTCAGTGTCGGTTGTTTCGTGAAGGTCAAAGTGCGCTAAGAACTCCAAGTCGCGAAGACCGAGATGACGCATCGCGGCCGCACTCTCCTGCGCGGGACTATCTCGCCGGAAGGAACGGTTGGGATCAATAGCTTGGGCGTTCCAGCGGTTTATCGTTTCAAAAGACCAAGGACTGATGCAGGGCATTACGAGGAAATTGAAGTCCTCCGAGTACTGTGCAGCGGCGTCTTCCAGAAAGCTCAGCGCACCCATGACGCCACTGGTTTCGTAACCGTGGACTCCGCCTGTAATTAGAACGTTGCGCAGCTCGGGATTCCAATCCTTTGAACTGAGGGCGTAGAGCCTGTGCTTCCCATCGGGGTGAGACAGCTCTCCGTACTCTGCAAGATCAAAGTGTTTCTCCAGATCCTTAACTCGCTGCTCGACCAACAGCGCGTAGCTGCGCTTTTTGGTCTGTGCATCTAGCCACGCCGCTTTCTCAGCGGCCGCCCAGGGCACGCCCGCTTCGCCAATAAAATAGTCTTCGGTCGTTGTCATAGTTTTTTGGTCGTTGTCATAGTTTCTTGTTCGTTGTCATAGTTTGGTCCTCGTCATGATTCCATTACTCCGACCGCCTTGTCGAATAGGCGTCATGTTACTTCACTACATAGTCGCGCGCCTCCAAGCAGGCGTTCATTGCCCGCCGATAGTCGGACCTCAGATTGGAGTCTGAGTCAGCTACGGTGGGATCAAAGTCGGTTTCTTTACTCGCCCACAAATGGCACTCGTAGCGATCCCTACCTGTTTGCTCTTCGGACTGTCCTGCGGCCGGGTAGACGATGATACGACCACTGTCCTCTGCCGGAAGCACAGTAGGTGTCGTGCTGGGCTGTTCAATGACAACGAAGCCTTTGGTCGCAGGGCGATAGTAGGCGCCCGCGTAGTAATAGTAGCGCCGCGGCCCCGTCCCAATGGTTATAAAGCCTCCTGGCAGTGAAGGCACAATCGCCCCGATAGGCGCCGTGATGCTGACGTAGACGCCGGAAGATTGCCGATAGAAGTGACCGCCCCAAAAGTAGTATGGCGTGCCGCGGTGGACCACGCGGTGATGAGTTCTTGGTAATGACTTACTGCGTAGTTGCTTGGAAGCGGGTCCCTGTCTCGCCGCTGCGGGCGAGGATTGCGCACCGTGGGCAACGAGTGAGCTACTCAAAACTAAAAGAAAAACCAGCCGAGTGATGTTGTTTGTTGTTGTCATGATGATCTCCAGAAGGTCTAGGTGACAAGACGAGTCTGGAGGGATACTGAGAAGCCTTCGTGCAGCAACTGTGGCGTTTTGGTGAAGTCGGCGAAGTTGGCCGTTACGGTCGTTTAGCCTGCTTCAGGCAGAGTTCGGTAGTGGAGCACTCAAACGGAGCCATTACGGTTGAGCTAAATACTGGTGCCAAAGTAAACCGCGGAGAGTGTGATACAGCTTAAAATCCAAACGGTAAGATCACGCCGCTCGAGTAGGACATGCGTCGTCAAAATAGCACCGATAGGCGTGGCAAACGCGTAGACGGACACGAGCGTGATAGCCACATCACCCAAAAATGCCATGACGTGAATGTTGATTCCGTCCGCACTAATATCCACGGCTTGAATAAGATCAATACTCACGAAAAAGACCGTGAACCATAGGCCGATCTGCAAGTAGAGCCAGGCTTCTGCGCGCGCTCGTTTTCTAAAAGGCGCGGTGAGAAGTCCCCAAAACGGCTTAAAGAATAGGGTGAGTGGGCCTCCGGGATCGTTGACATAATAGTAGAGGCGGAGCCTATGGCTCCAGCGGTCGAAGTTACGCAAGACCGGAGTCGTTGCCAGGGCGTTCCAGCGGGCTCCAAGCAGGGTTATCGCGCTGAGTGCAACGATGGCGACAATAGGTTCATAGTTCCCGCTGGCATCGGATATGGCGCCGACACTTAAACCTGCAAAGAAGAGCACCACAACGTCGCCGTAGAGTCGCGCACGACCTTGGCGCTTCTCTATCCACTCGGGTTGCGGGGGCAACACCATGCCGCGACTTGGCGGCATGAAAGATAGTGCTCTTGGAGGTTGTCCGGTCTTCTGACGCTGCGATTGGTCGTCGTTAAATGACCGAAGCATCGTGGTCATGTAAAACGCGTCTACGATCCACCACAGTAAACCTCCCCCGGCTGTGACCGCCATGGCTAGCGCTGTCGCTGGCCGGTCGAGGTAAAAGCGGTGCCCCCCGAGCAAGCCTGTGAGGGCCCAAAGTATCCAGGCGACTTGCCGACGCTTCAGCGGATAGCGGTATAGATCCTCCAGTACAGCCCGGGAGAAGTCCGCATCCCTTCGAGAGCTTTGGGTTTCCAAAGGAGCTAGCAAAGGTTCAGGTTCTAAGCGAGAAGCTCGAGCACCATCATGGTCAGGCCCGCGACGCCTACGGCCCATACCAGGCTGCGCAGATAGGGAATGCCTATCAGGTAAATTGGCAAGTAGGCGAGCCTCGCCCAGAAAAACACCGTTGCTCCCAGTGTTGCGGCTTCCGCAATGCCCGCCAGCTGTGCGGTGAGTGCAAGGGGTACAAATAGGATCAGCGCTTCTATGGAGTTGGCGGCTGCGCGCTCGGCTCTGCCACCGAGCGGTGTCGCTTCGGGCAGTTCATCCCGATTGCTGAGTCCCACTTTTAGCCCTTCGGGAGTCCATTCGCGATTCCGTAAAAAAGCGCCAAGCATGATCGCCAGGAACGTCAACAGTGTGGTGTATACAACAAGGCTCAATAATGGGGTCATCTTAGTTCTCCGTCTAGGGGTTTTTGTCAGCCTCTGCGCCCGAGTACATTACGGGCGTGCAATTGTCACAAGCGCTTTACCAGGGTAGTTCGTCACCTTTATAGGTAAGGAGTCTTCCGCTGTCTTCGGGACCCAGTTGATCGATGACGGTCACCATGCCTGCGATGGATTCTTCTGTCTGAATATCTGCTCCACTACCTCCCATGTCGGTAGCGACCCATCCGGGGTGCATCGCGATGGCGATGACCTCCCTCTCTTTCAGATCAATGCTGGCGGTCCGCATAATGGCGTGCAGTCCGGCTTTCGAGCTGCGATAGCTGTATAAACCACCCGTGCTGTTGCCGCCTATACTGCCCAGCGTACTCCCCATACCTACAATGACCCTTCGCTCACTGGTGGCCACGTGATCGGCAAAAGCTTGTACGAACATTGCCGGTGCGACCACATTGATGTTCATAACCTGTTGGAAGTCCTCTGCATTGAGTGTTCCAAGCCCCGTTCTCTCTGCCATCACTCCAGCATTAAGTATGAGTACATCGATAGCGATCCCCCGCAGAGTGTCGGCTAGCTCAGCGATAGCAGCGGCGTCGCTAACGTCTAGTTTGTAGAGCGTGACATTCTCAGCGGCGGTGGCGAGTTCCTTGACTTCCGTAGCGTTGTCCGGGTCGCGGCAGGTGCCAAATACCGTCCAGCCAGCGGCCGCATATTGGCGGACGAATTCAAGACCCAGACCGCGGTTCACGCCAGTTATCAATACCGTCGCCATAAAGTTCTCCAGTGCCTGATTCTAAGAAAGCGTGATTGTGGATGACTCAAGGGTGAGTGAAGGAGATCGAACCCTCTAGTACTTAACGCACAAGGTCAATATCTTTCGGCCATTGTAACGGAAGCGGTTCCAGCTACCGCATCACAATACGATGCCCAAGGCGATGGGAAGAATGATCAATGATGCCAGATTGCCTATGAGAACAATCGCAGCAACTCGCTGAGGATCCTGTGAATAGCGCTCGGCAAAGAGAAAGTTCATTACCGCGGGGGGGAGTGCGCCAAAGATAATAAGCATTGCCGTGTCTCGTTCATTCAAAGCAAGAAGTAGCGAAAACGCCCAGGCTAGCGCCATACCCAGAGCGGGTTTTAATAGTGCCCCAAGCAGCGGTGCAGTGAGCGCGTCAAAACGCACCTCTCGCATACGTACGCCCAGAGCAAAAAGAAGTAGTGGTACGGCGACGTTGCCCATTAGTTGTAAGGCGTCTACTAGAGGACGCCACACTGGCACTTGCGCAAGAGAAATTCCGAGACCAGCGAAGACTGCCAGTAGTGTGGGGTTTCGCCATAGGGTCTTAATCTGGGCATCTCTGTCCAGCATATGGAGACCCACGGAGAAATGCAGCACGTTGGAAACGCTATAGAGAATGACTGCTGCGGCTAACGCGCTATCGCCCCACGCCAATACTGCCAAGGGGATTCCAATATTCGCCGAGTTATTGAACATCATCGGCGGGACAAACGTGCGCCAATCCACAGCCACAGCTTTGGCGAGAAGCCTAGCGGCGAGTCCGCTGCAGAGAACGATTAATGCTGCGCCAGCGGCTAAACCAGCATAGCGCGATGGGTCGAAGCTCTTGCTCATCATGGCGCCGAGGATCAATGCCGGCACAAACACATCCATGTTCAGACGATTTGCTACCGACATCTCGGGATTGTGCTTGCGACCGTACCAAAATCCTGCGACTACGATGGCTACTATGGGAAACAGAACGCCCGCTATGCGAGCAAACATCGTTACATCAAAAAAAGCGGCCTGCGTATCCACTTTTACACAGCCGCTGGCTTAGCTGGTGATTGACTGTGAATGCTCAGAGCATTCCGCTGAGGCGCTGTCGGATCATCTTTTCCGCATCGTTCATGATACGGCTGATGAGCTCGTCGCAGGTGGGAATGTCATTGATCAAACCTGCGACCATGCCGCAGGACCACGCGCCGCACTCGACCTCGCCTTCCATCATTACCCTGGGATAGACACCAGCGACTTCAGCAGCAATGTCACCAAACTCCAGTTCTTTGCCCTTGGCTTTTTCCGTCGCGAGGATTTTTTCAACTGCGGGGTTGTTTAGCACTCGCTCGGTGTTACGAAGGGGACGCATTACCAGGCGTGTATCAAGCTCTGTGGCCTCAAGGATTGCTTGCTTCACGTTCTCATGTACTGGCGCTTCCTTAGTGGCCAAAAAGCGCGTGCCCATGTTCATGCCTTCGGCCCCCATGGCTAATGACGCAACCAAAGAACGGGCGTCGGCCATGCCGCCAGAAGAGACAAAGGGGATTTCCAGTTCGTCAGCGGCGCGGGGTAGGAGGATCATATTGGGAATGTCGTCCTCGCCGGGGTGACCGCCACACTCAAAGCCGTCAACGGACACCGCGTCGCAACCTATCTTTTGTGCCTTGAGCGCGTGACGAACAGCCGTACATTTGTGTATCACTTTGACGCCGGCTTCTTTTAGCGCCGGGAGATACTCCGCTGGATTGTTGCCCGCAGTCTCTACGACCTTAACGCCGCCGTCGATGATCACCTTGATGATTCCCGGATAGTCAGGCGCATTCACTACGGGCAGAAAAGTGACGTTCACTCCAAAGGGCTTATCTGTCATTTCCTTACAGCGGGCGATTTCGTTAGCCAGATCTTCCGGTGTTTTCTGTGTGAGCCCTGTGATGATTCCCAAGCCGCCCGCATTGGATACCGCGGCAGCGAGCTCGGCAAAGCCGACATAGTGCATGCCTCCTTGAATAATCGGATGCTCAATACCAAACATTTCAGTAATGCGTGTTTTCATCGCCAGACTCCCACCGTTTATGGTTTGTTGTGTATTTTAGGTCGGCGCTATGCTGATTTATCCGGGCGGGTTATGCAATCGGCAATCGCGCTATTTCTCGCGGAGGAGACGAGTTTGATCGCAGCTCATTAGAATAGCTTCTTTGCTTTCTCAAGCTGCGGCGAGCTGGTCGGTAATCCTTTGAGCTGCTCGAGTAAATCGGGGCCGGAGCGCGACTTCGCTAACCCGTGGACCAAAAAAGGCCCCGTCTACCAAAGCAGACGGGGCCCCAATCCCTGATTTTTGGATGCTCTAGTTGTTTCCTACCAGCGTCACGCCAAAGATCGCCGTGGTACCGCTCACTTCGTTACCTACAATCAAAAGAGGCTCTCCGCTGGGGCTATCTTCTGCGGCAACAAACTTGATCGACTCCGGTCCAAGATCTCCCACAGCGGAGAAGTCTCCGGCGTCGACCAGATCGCCAATATTGACACTAAAATCTCGGGTACTTATGTATTGAACAAACTCAGCGGACTGAGGATTGCTGATGTCGTAGACCATAATTCCGCCCACCCGCTCGAGACCAATAAAGGTGTAGGTTTTTCCGTCGATGGCGGCGACAGCTACAGCTTCCGGCTCAGGTCCTTTGTCATCGGAACGATCGTCGCCTTCGTTGTCGTCGTTGCTGGCGTTAAAACCTTCACCAAGACGTTGCGCTGTAATTAGCTCGAAATCGCTACCGCTATCAAATACTAGTGCGCCGGTGCTGCCGTCCCAGATAGAGAAAGAGCGAGCGCCATAGCTATATAGGGCTTCGTAGGTGCAGCCGGCATCGGGTTGTCCAGTCGACGCTAAGTCGCTGCAGCCACTTACGCCCTGGTCAACCACTATCTTGACGCGACCGAGATTCTCGTTCGCTAGCAGTGTTTCAATATCGGGTGCGAAGCGGCTGAGGTTGCCAATATCAATAGTAGCGCCGACATCAAGAAAGTCGCCTGCGCGGATTTCGTCTAGATAGTGAAAGCAATCACCGTCGTCGAAATCAAAACCACCCTGCGCCGTGCAGTCGGCTTCATCACTGGCGTCGGTAAGATATTCTCTAGCATCACCCTCGTTGGCGGTTACCAGATAAGTTGTGCCCGCGTAGTCGTAGCTGGTGATCGTATCTGGCATGAACAGGCCTCTCAGCGGCCAGCCCTGAAGATTCGCGCCGCCGTCTCGATTGCTAGCATCCAACTCGTTACCTATGAGGCCGTGGTCTTTGTAGCCCAGTCCTAGAACTGCAGAAATTTCAGCGCCAGCGATGTCGACGACAGCAACGGCGTTGTTTTCTTGCAGTGCGACCCAGGCGGTGCTGCTATCTGATGATACCGTGACATATTCAGGTTCAAGGTCCTGAGCGACGCTTTCAGCTTTGGCCGAGACTCGCACGCTGCTGCCCAAAGGCTTACTGCCGCCGCTGTTAAAGTCAGCGAAGCCCAGCGTAGTGACGTTTGCCTGCATGACGCTGGAAACGCCACCAGAGACGTCGATGAGGCTAACGCTGCCTTCTGGATCGACGCTGTAATCACCGTTGGGCTCGCCTTCGTTGGCTACCAGGACGCTATTGCCATCCGGTGTGAAGGTGACCATGTCCGGCAATGCACCAACTTCTACAGCTGACAAGAATGTGCCATCCGTTTGGTAAAAAGCGATATAGCCATTGTCCTGTTTGGTATCGGCTTCTATGGCGACCGCCAGAGTGCCGCCGGAGACCGACACACTATTTGCCGCACCTAATGCCGTGGCATCTGCAAGATCAGCGATGGCTCCGGCAACATCCGCCGCTACATCTAGCGAGGTAGCGAGCCTGGGCGTTGAGGGTGAGCTAATGTCGATAACGTCAATCTGTCCGGAGTTAGCGTTGACCACAAAGGCCTGCTCTGTGCTTGGATCGTAATCGACGATCTCTGCGGCGGATTCATCGAACACGCCAGTCTCAAAACGACCTAGAAGGCTTAGAGCAATGGTTCTCGCAGAGCTGTTCGACCCGTTTGTTCCAGGTTCGCCTGCAGGCCCCTGAGGCCCCTCGGGACCTTGAACGCCAGCAGCGCCATCATCACCATCGTCGCCCTCGCAGCCGGCGAGAGTTAGTGATCCTATAATGGCTAAACTTAACAGTAAGCATTTGTACGACATGCGTTGACTCCCTTCAAAGCGGCCCCAGTAGAGGCGAAATTTAAGGAAGTGAGCGTGTGGCAGTTGCATGACAGATTGATGAAGCAAATGCGGCGATACGGTGACGTTTTTGTGACGTTTCGGTGATACCGTAAAACGCCTGGTTTTTTGGTGATACGTTTTTGCGTAACAAGCCTTTAGTTAACAAGCGAGTAGATCTATGACTATTCATGCATTCCTTCGGTGTGGCATTGCGTGGTGCGCCCTGGCATTGATGACAGCCTGCGCGGACGAAGATGCACAAAACGTTGACTCCGAGCTTGCTCGACTGGCAAGTCGGGCGGGCGCGGTGACGATTATTCGCGATGACTTTGGTGTGCCACATATTTACGCCAACACAGATGCCGATGCAGTGTTCGGTCTTCTGTATGCGCAGGCCGAGGATGATTTTCCCAGGGTAGAACGCAATTACTACTGGGCTATCGGGCGACTAGCCGAGGCTGAAGGTGAGTCTGCGCTCTTTAGTGATCTTCGCGCACGTTTGTACATGTCCACGGACCAAGCGAAAGAAGCCTACGCGAAATCTCCTCCCTGGCTTCAGGCCCTCTGTGATGCCTTTGCCGATGGACTGAACTATTACTTAGCCACTCATCCCGAAGTCACACCCAAAGTGCTCACTCGCTTTGAGCCCTGGATGCCTATGTTCTTCTTTGAGGGTTCTATTGGGGGTGATATCGAGCAGATTCCGCTGGACGGCATTCGCGCCTTCTATGGCGAGAACAGATCGGTTGATTTAGCGGTAATGGAACAGGCCCGGGAGCCCAAGCTGGGCTATGAGCAGCATCTGGGGTCCAACGGGTTTGCGATAGCAGGTGAGCGTACTCGTTCCGGTAACGCCATGCTCTTGATTAATCCACATACCTCGCTTTACTTTCGCGGCGAAGTTCACGTGGTCAGCGAAGAGGGTTTAAACGCTTATGGCGCTGTGACCTGGGGACAGTTTTTTGTTTATCAGGGCTTCAATGAGCATACGGGCTGGATGCACACGTCCACAGGTGTCGATTTTATGGACGAGTTTGTCGAAGAGGTGATCGAGGGCGCGGATGGCGAACTGATGTATCGCTACGGCGATGAGCTTCGTCCGGTAGAAGTCTCAGAGGTAACGTTGAAATACAAAGATGGCAACGATATGTCTGAGCGAACCTTTCCTCGCTATCGCACTCATCACGGCCCGGTTACCCATATGCTCGACGGTAAGTGGGTAGCTACTCGCATCAACTGGGATCCGGTTACGGCATTGGAGCAGTCCTACGTTCGCAGCAAGAAGACCGGTCTTGACGGTTTCAACGACATGATGGATCTGCGAACCAACTCATCTAACAATACGGTTTACGCTGATTCCGCGGGCAACATTGCCTACTATCACGGCAACTTTATTCCAAAGCGCGACACCCGGTTCGATTTTTCCAAGCCCGTCGACGGAAGCAACCCCGCTACGGATTGGCTGGGTCTGCATGCAGTGGATGAGATTGTGACAGTTGTAAATCCCACTAACGGCTGGCTGCAGAACTGCAATTCCACTCCCTTTACGGCGGCGGGGGATTACAGTCCCAAGCAAGAGGATTATCCGGTGTACATGGCTCCTGATGCTGAAAATTTTCGGGGTATCCATGCACAGCGAGTGCTAAAAGATGCCACTGATCTCACGCTGGATGGATTACTCGACCTTGCCTACGACAGCTATTTACCGGGATTTGAGAGATTGATTCCCGGTCTTATCGAGGCCTATGACGCTGAGGGATCAAGCTACCCAGAGCTGGCAGAGGCCATTGATGTATTGCGTCGTTGGGATCTGCGCGTCAGCGCGGACTCGGTGCCGATGGCGCTGGCGTACTTTTATGGGATGCAGTTCCGAGACGATGGAGAGAATCCTCAAGGCCTTCGTCGTATGGCGCTAATCAACTACTTTGCTGACGCATCTTCATATCAAGAGCGACTGGCAGTCTTTGAGACTGCGGTCGAGCGTCTCATCACCGATTTTGGTCAATGGGACACGGCCTGGGGCGAGATCAATCGGTTCCAGAGGCTGTCGGGCGATATCAATCTTGCCTTTGATGATGGGAAGCCAAGTCTGCCCGTCGGCCTGGCGTCTGGAGACTGGGGTGCGCTCGCTTCTTATCGAGCTGTGCGACGTGATACCAAACGAATCTATGGTGTCTCGGGAAATAGTTTTGTAGCCGTCGTGGAGTTTGGCGACAAAGTCCGCGCAAAGAGCATCCTGGCCGGCGGTCAGAGTGGTGATCCAGACTCACCGCACTTTTATGATCAGGCCCAGCCGTACATTGATCGTGAGTTTAAGGACGTGGCGTTCTATCGGGAAGATGTCGAGGCACGTGCTGTACGCAGTTATCACCCGGGAGAGAGCTAGGGGACCGTTGGAGTGTGAATAGTTCTCGAGAGCGACCAACGCGGTGACGCCCGATCAAATTGCCAGCACGCTACTGAGCTGTGCGGGATTTATGGCGCTTGTTGCCTGGGTATCCTATAGAAAAACTCGGGGAGAAGTTGCCACCCAGGAAGGTTACTTTTTGGCGGGGCGAGGGCTCGGCCCTTCTTTCATTGCCGGTTCGCTGTTACTGACAAATCTCTCCGCAGAGCAGTTGATCGGCCTGAATGGATCCGCCTACGGTTTTGACATGAGTAGCATGGCCTGGGAAACCACGGCGGCCATAGCGACCATTGCCATGGCTTTCGTGTTTCTTCCCCGATATCTCTCGGGCGCCTTTGTGACCTTGCCGCAGTTCTTGAACGAGCGCTACGACGACAGCGTTCGTAGAATGACCGTCCTGCTTTTTATGTTCGGTTATGGATTGATTACTATCCCCAGTGTTTTGTACTCGGGATCCATCGCAGTACTGCAGCTGTTTGATCTGCCGACCATGCTCAAAATGTCCTACGGCCAAACACTGCTACTGACCATTTTTGCGATCGGTTGTATTGGCGCAATGTATGCGGTGTTCGGTGGACTCAAAGCGGTCGTAGTGTCGGATACGCTAAATGGCGTGGGGCTGCTAATTATCGGCATCGCCGTGCCGCTACTAGGGTTTGCGGCTCTAGGTGAAGGCAGCATTACCAGCGGTGTAAAAACCGTCGCCTCTCAGTACCCCGAAAAGCTCAATGCCATCGGCGGAGAGGATTCTCCCACGCCCTTTGGCACACTGTTCACGGGCATGATACTCGCAAACCTGTTTTACTGGTGTACCAATCAGTATGTTATTCAGCGCGTATTGGGCGCGAGGAATCTAGCGGCGGGTCAAAAAGGCGTGCTGCTCTCCGGCTTTTTTAAAGTGCTGGTGCCGTTTTTTATGATGATGCCGGGCGTCATCGCCTATCACCTTTATGGACCCGGTTTAGCTTCCATAGATCTAGCCTATCCACGACTGATCAGCGATGTTTTGCCCATTTACGCAATGGGCTTTTTCCTGGCGGTACTTCTTGGTGCGGTGTTCAGCTCGTTTAACTCGCTGCTCAACAGTGCCGCTACCTTGTTCTGTCTTGATCTCTATGCGCCACTAAAGAAGAAACCGTTGTCAGACGCGCAAATGGTCCGAGTCGCGAAGGTCGCCAGCGTAGTGATCGCTGTTTTCTCCTTTGCTATAGCCCCTTTGCTTCAGTTTGCGCCTATCGGGCTTTGGCAAATTATCCGCATCTTCTCTGGCTTTTATAACATTCCTGTCATTGCCATTGTGCTGGTAGGTCTGTTTACCGTGCGAGTTCCGGCTCTGGGTGCAAAGATTGTGATCGTGTTTCATGTGGTGGCATACGGACTCTGCCAATTCGTTTTTGAAGAGTTTATTACTATCCATTTTTTACACCTGTATGCGATTCTTTTCTTTATAGAGGTGGGCATTATGTTGTGGGTGGCGAGCTATCGACCCCGCGTTAAGCCGGCCGCGCCCCCTCTTGTGGAGCTGGTGGAAATGACGCCTTGGGTCTATGCAGTACCTTGCGCTTTTACACTTCTGTCTTGTGTGGTGGCTCTCTACTTACTCTTCTCACCCTTGGGCTTGGTAGGTGGATTCGGCGGTGTATTTTTTGCAGTCATTGCCGCGCTTGTCGTTGTTAATGCGCTTATCTGGGTTTTGGCCAGACGACGGGTTTACGGGCGATTGCGAGGAATTTTGTAATGCGATTTTACGATGAGTCTTCAGCGGCTAGAGCCAAGCGCGCTTGTGCGAAATTGTCTGAAGAGAGGTTTCAGAAGTCCACTCTAGAGACTGCTGACTCAAGGCCCGGCCTCGCAGTTGTCGGCGTTGGCATGATGGGTAGGGAGCACCTGGGTGTTGCTCACCTTTTGGGGCGCACAGTGCTCCGCGGAATTTTTGATCAGTCAGCCCAAAGTCTTGAAGCAGCCGACGAGCTCGTTGCTACGCTGGGTGGCGAGGCACCTCATCACTACTCAAATCTTGAAGACGTCTTTGCCGATCCGACCGTCGACGTGGTGATTGTCAGTACACCCAATTACACCCACTGGGATGTGGTGCGGGTCGCTTTGAAGAGCGAAAAAGCGTTACTGGTAGAAAAGCCCATGGCTACCCGCCTGGAAGATGCCCTCGCCATGGTTAAAGCTGTTTCGAACCGCAAAGCGCTGTTTCGCCTGGGTATGCAATACCGATTTAAGGCACAGTACGTTGATGTGTTTAGAGAGGTGAAAGCACTCGCTTCGTTAGGCGCAGTAAAGACCATAAGCATGTCGGAGTACCGCCCGCCGTTTCTGAAAAAGGTCGAGCAGTGGAATAAGTTTAGTCGCTACTCCGGTGGGACATTGGTCGAGAAGTGTTGCCATTACTTTGATCTGATCAATCAGATGGCGGAGGCCGAGCCGATTAGCGTCTATGCATCGGGAGGACAGGCCGTCAATTTTCTGGACTTTGAATACGAGGGGAGTCCTTCAGATATTGATGATCACGCTTTTGTTGTCATCAACTACAGCAATGACATCCGAGCAAGCTTTACCCTGAACATGTTCAGTGAAGAGCTCTATGAAGAAATGGTGGTAGTAGGGGAGAAGGGTAGAGCAGTAGCATCAGAACGTTCGACGTTTAAGCGCAACGAGCCCTCCACCGGGGCTCTGCAAGTTGAGGTGTCGGGTCACTCTCACTACCATTCGCAGGACGTCAGCTACCCAGACATAATTGAGCAAAGCGGACACAGCGGTGCGACGTTTTTCGCGCAGGAGTCATTCTTGAACACGCTGGAGAGTCGCAATGCTGGGCAAAGCGCTGACAGTGCGACGGTGATGCAGGGTCTTTGGGCGATGATTGTTGCAAGCGCGGCGCAGGCATCTATCCAAAGAAAAGCTGTTGTCGATATTGAACAGTTTTTGTTCGAACACGGTTGCTCTTCATTGGCGCTCGCTGAATTTACACCAACTACCGAGTAAGCAATTAGCTCAATGACTCATTTAGCGTCTCGAAAAACACAATGGGTACTAACTTTTAGGAATTTGGATAACGGTTATGGATAGCATCAGTGTGGGATCCGGGAGCATGCCATTGATCGGGCTGGGTCTTTGGAAGATAGAGCCGGCCGACACGGCCAATGCGGTGGTGGAGGCAATTCGGGCGGGCTACCGGCATTTGGACAGCGCGGCCGACTATGGCAACGAAGCCGCGTTGGGCGAAGGTATCGCGCGGGCGATCAATCAAGGCCTCTGTCGTCGTGAAGACCTCTGGGTGACCTCCAAACTTTGGAATACCTACCATGACCCTGCTCATGTAGAAGCGGCTTGTCAGCGTTCCCTTGATGATTTGGGTCTGGAGTATCTCGATCTCTATCTCGTGCACTTTCCCATCGCACAGCCCTTCGTGGACTTTGCTGAGCGTTACCCCCCGGGATGGATAACAGACACTAATGCTGATGAGCCTCGGATGGAGGTGGCGAAAGTGCCGCTCAGTGCTACTTGGGCTACGATGGAAGCGCTTGTGGATCGGGGGCTGGTGCGAGAGATTGGCGTTTGCAATTACAACAGCGGCTTACTGCATGATCTGATGACTTATGCAAATCGACCGCCTGCGATGCTGCAGATTGAGTCTCACCCTTACCTTTCGCAGGACGCTTTGCTTCGCACTGCAGCGGACTACGGGATTCCGGTAACCGCATTTTCACCTCTGGGTGCTTTGTCTTACGTAGCACTGGATATGGCCAATGGCAGTGAATCCGTTCTCAACGAGGCGATTGTTGTATCGGCGGCCCAGCGCCTGAAAAAAACACCGGCGCAGGTGGTGCTTCGCTGGGCAGTGCAGCGGGGGACCGCGGTAATTCCGAAAACCAGTAAAGCTGAACGTTTGATTGAGAATCGATCCATTTTTGACTTCCAGCTGTCCGATGAGGAGATGTCAGCTATTTCTGCTCTTAATCGCAATCGACGTTTTAATGATCCCGGTGTTTTTTGCGAGGCGGCCTTCAACAGGTTTCATGCAATCTATGACTGACTTCTGGAGCTATGTGATGCCAACGCGAGATGCTGCCGTGAGTTTTCCTTGCATACTCGGGAACGGTGACGAGCATTCGAGCGGGCTTGGCCTCGAAGACACCCTCCTGCGCATTGCACAGGAGAGAGGCAAGCTTAGCGGCTTACTAAAAGAGCATGGGGCGATATTGTTTCGAGGAATGCCGTTGCGCTCAGCTGTGCATTTCGATGCGTTCATCGGCGCCTTTGAATTGCCCAATTTCCGTTACGCCGACTCCTTATCAAACGCGGTGAGGACTAATCGAACAGATCGTGTTTTTACCGCCAATGAGGCTCCGCCCACCGTCGAAATTTTTCTACACCATGAGATGGCTCAAACGCCGGTGTATCCCAGCAAGTTGTTTTTCTTTTGCGAGACAGCTCCGCAATGCGGTGGAGAGACACCCATTTGCCGCTCCGATTGGCTGCTTGAACTCATGCGCGAGCAGCAGCCGCAGTTTTTGAAGCGCTGTGATGAGGAGGGGCTGCAATACACCAATGTGATGCCCCAAAGAGCAGATGCCGGGTCGGGGCAGGGGCGAAGCTGGACGGATACTTTGGGAACTCACGATAGAAACGTGGCGGAGCAAAGACTTTTAGATTTGGGGTACTCCTGGTCGTGGTTACCCAAAGGTGAACTGAAGGTGACCACGCCAGTGTTACCAGCAGTTAAAGAGCTAGCGAACGGCACAAAGGTGTTTTTTAACCAACTCATTGCAGCGTATAGGGGTTGGAATGACAACCGTAACAAGGGCGAAAAGTCCGTAACTTTCGGGAGCGGAGAAGAGATTCCAGCAGATGACCTCGCTCTGACCGCGGCGCTCGCAGAGCAGATTACCGAGGACGTGGCCTGGCAGCAGGGAGATGTGGTGCTCATTGATAACTACATGATAATGCACGGACGTCGCCCTTTCGAAGGTTCTCGAGCGGTTCTGGCCTCACTCGTCGCCGCGGATTAACGAGGTGCCTACGTTGGCGAAGCTGGGTGCGACCCTGCTTGTTCTGACGGTCGTCGCACTAGCAGCGCTTTGGACTCCGGATAGGCATCGATCAGATCTTGAAGCGCGTTATCTGCACGACGCCGGGGATCTTCGCGATATTGATGGCGTTAAGCTTCACGTGCGAGTTTCGGGGCCCACTCATGCGCCGGCGCTGCTCATGATCCATGGCTTTGGTGCCAGCCTGCACACTTGGGAGCGGTTGGTGCCGTCCCTCGATAAGCACTACCGCGTTATTCGTTTGGATTTGCCTGGGGCCGGGCTATCTCGCCCTGACCCGACGGGCGATTACTCTGACGAGCGAACGCTGGCGTTGCTCGATGGGCTGTTGGCGCAGCTCAATGTTTCCCGGGGCGTCATCATCGGTAATTCCATCGGTGGCCGACTGGCCTGGCGGTTCGCCGCAGCTTATCCCGACCGCGTGACCGGTCTCGTGCTTGTTTCACCGGACGGCTTTGCCAGTGAAGGTTTTGAGTATGGGAGGGCGCCGGAAGTCTCGGTTTTTACGCAGTTGATGCGCTACACCTTGCCTCGGTTTATGCTGGAGATGAGTTTGCGACCTGCTTATGGAAACCCAGATGCGCTTACGGAGGAGGTGGTGAACCGCTACTACGACTTGATGCTCGCCCCTGGCGCCCGAGACGCTCTGATCAAGCGTATGGCGCAAACAGTCCTTGTGGATCCAAAGCCTGTGTTGCGACGCATAAAGGTTCCGGTGCTCCTATTGTGGGGAGAACGCGATGGCGCAATACCCATTGCCAACGCCGCTGACTATCAAGCCCATTTGCCAGACAGTGTACTCGTACCGCTGCCTGGCCTTGGGCATGTGCCTCAGGAAGAAGCTCCCCTTCGTTTTCTCTTGCCCCTGAGCAAGTTTCTCCAGTCGCTCGAGGCACAGGCCCCTCTCACGGAGTAGTCGCCCCGGTGTGCTTAGGCCGCGATGCCCGTATGCCTTAGCAGTGCATCTACCTGGGGCTCTCGCCCTCGGAAATTTACAAAGAGGTTCATTGCGTCGTCGGAGCCGCCGCGTTCGAGGATACTCTCAAGAAAGCTACGTCCTGTGTCCTGGTTAAACACGCCTTCTTCTTCAAAGCGAGAAAAGGCATCTGAGGATAGAACTTCAGCCCACTTGTAACTGTAATAACCAGCCGCATAGCCGCCTCCAAAAACATGTGAAAACGCATGGGGAAAGCGGTTCCATTCGGGGGCGGGAACAACCGCTACTTGCTCTCGTACTTCATCCAGAATTTGGTAGATTGCGGCACTGGCTGTTGGATCATATTCAAGGTGCATTCGGAAGTCGAAGATAGCGAACTCAAGCTGGCGAACCATCATCATGCCGGACTGAAAGTTCTTGGCGGCAATCATGCGCTCGTAGAGCTCGTCGGGAATCATCTCTCCAGTCTCAAAATGTGCGGCGAAAAGATTCAGGGCGTCACGCTCCCAGCAATAGTTCTCCATAAACTGCGAGGGGAGTTCGACAGCGTCCCAGGCGACGCCGCTGATACCGGCGATGCCCGGATAGTTCACGCGGGTCAACATGTGGTGGAGGCCATGGCCGAACTCATGAAACAGCGTTTCTACTTCGCGGTGTGTGAGCAGTACATCGGCTTCACCCACGGGAGGGGTGAAGTTGCAGGTCATGTAGGCAACGGGTATCTGCTCTGTCGATTCAGTCTTCATGCGTGACTGGCAATCTGCCATCCAGGCACCGCCGCGCTTGTGTTGTCTGGCGTAGAGGTCGAAGTAAAACTGCCCACGTACGCTGCCATCGGGATTGCGAATTTCATAGAAGCTGACATCTGGATGGTAGGTCTCGACGTCGGAAACGGCATGAAAGCTCACCGCGAAAAGTTTTCCAACAACTTCAAACATGCCTGAGATCACGCGGCCTACGGGGAAGTAAGGCTTTACTTCTTCTTCGCTGATGTTGTGTTGGTGCTGGCGAAGCTTTTCGCTGTAGTACGCGACATCCCAGGGCTTGAGATCCGCATGTCCATGCTGCGTCGCAGCGTAAGACTGCAACTGAGCAAACTCTGCGTCGGCCTGTGCTTTGGATCGCTGAGCGAGGTCATTGAGGAACGTCATTACCTCGTCAGTGCTGCGGGCCATCTTTGTGGCGATAGAGCGCTCGGCGTAGTTATTGAAGCCTAAAAGCTGTGCCGCTTCATGGCGTAACGCGAGGATCTCATCCATGTTGTGTGAGTTGTCGAACTGTCCGGCGTGAGGTCCCTCGTCACTGGCACGAGTAGCAAACGCACGGTACATCTCCTCGCGAAGCGCTGCGTCCTCGGCGTAGGTCATCACCGGTTGGTAAGAAGGAAAATCCAGCGTCAGTAAAAAACCTTCTATACCTCGATCGCTAGCAGTCTGCTGAGCTAGATCAACGGCGGACTGAGGGAGTCCCGCCAGATCGCTAGCGCTCCCAAGTTCTTTTGTCCAAGCGTTGCTCGCGTCCAAGACCTTGTTGGAGAAATCGCTCGAAAGCGCCGACAGAGATTGCTGAATTTCCTTGTAGCGCTGTTTTTTTTCCTCGGGCAGATCAACCCCGGAGAGATGGAAGTCTCGGAGCACATTGCTCAGTAGTTTCTTTTGATCGTTGCTAAGAGTCTCACCGCTTTCCGCCACCATTTTGTAGGCTTGAAAAAGGCCCTCGTTTTGTCCCATCTCGGTATTGAAGTCCGACAGTTTTGCCAGGCATGCGCTGTGGGCTTCACGCAGCTCGTCGCTGTTCATGACGCCGTTTAAATGAGACACAGGGGACCAGGCTCTTGAAAGGCGATTGTCCAAGAGATCTAAAGGCTCAACGAGTGTGTTCCAGGTGGGGTTTTTTACAGTGCGGAGAAGGGTTTCAACCTGCTCTCGATGGAGTGCCAGCAATTCATCGATAGCGGGCTCTATGTGCTCGGCAGAAATTGACTTGAATTGCGGTAATGGACTGTCGGTAAGCAGCGGGTTGGGCATTGTAAGTTCCATGGAGTTTTCTTGGGCCATAATTCTGCCACGAAGCGACGGGGTGTGTGTATTTGCTTTAGACTGATCCATGGCAAAAGAGGTGTTCGTTTATGACAAATGATAGTCCAGGAACTCGGCTGGACGGCGAAGCGGTCAGCGGTAGTGAGGAGGCTGCGTTAGAGCTCTTTGCGTTGCCAACACCCGTATTGGGGATGCCCAGAGTATTCGGGAGTCCCCGTCGCTATGTGCAGGCGCCGGGCGTGATCGCTCAAACCGGCGATTACTTACGTAAGTTGGGGTTTGGTTCCTGTGCGGTCCTGCTCTCTGCGCGCAGTCAGCGGGCTGAGGGTGTTGTGCTCCTGCAGAGCCTTGAGGATGCCGGGATTCCTGCGACGATTCTCACCTTTGGCGGTGAGTGTTCCTTTGAAGAAATTGAAAAGCATGCCGATGTGCTGCGCACTCAGGGCGTTGCGCCCGCTACCGTGATTGCCTTGGGCGGCGGCAAGGTGGTGGACGCGGGAAAATGCATAGCTCATCGAATCGATGTGCCGGCGGTGGTGGTTCCATCTTTAGCATCAAATGACGCGCCTTGTTCTGCCGCTTCTGTCATCTATACCCCCGAGGGTGTGTCTGAAACCTTCGAGGTGTTTGCGGAGAATCCTGCGCTGGTGCTGGTAGATACAGCGGTTGTGGCAGCTGCACCTGCCCGCTATCTGGTCGCAGGTATGGGTGATGCGTTGGCGACCTGGTACGAGGCCAGGGCCTGCTCGGATAAACCCGGCGCCGTTACGACTTTTGGTGCCAGCCCAACCTTAGCGGGTGCCGCTATCGCAAAACTCTGTGCTGAAACGGTCTACGAAGATGCTGCGGCGGCTTTAGCAGCGCTCGAGGCAGGGATCGTAGATGACGCTCTCGAGCGCATCGTTGAGGCCAATACTCTGCTTAGCGGCATTGGCTTTGAGTGTGGTGGTCTTGCTGCCAGCCACGGCTTTGCTCAGGCCTACACCGTGGTCGAGCACGTACATAAACAGTTTCTTCATGGAGAGATGGTGGCCATGGGAGTTCTGGCGCAGCTTGCTTTGGAAGGCTGGGAGGAAGAGGCCCGACGAGCAACCATGTTTTTTGCTCACATTGGTTTGCCGGTGCATCTGGGTCAGATTGATCTTGCGCCGGAAGACGCCGGCAGTATCGCTGCGATCGTAGAGGCTGCCATGGCGTTTCCGTTTATGGCGAACATGCCTGTTGAGGTGACCTCCGAGACGTTGCACTCTGCAATTCTGTCAGCGGATCGACTGGGCAGAGAAGTAGCACAGGAGCAGGGCGATGCGGCTTATAAAAAGATCCATGCTTAAGATGAAGGTAACCTCCCTTATTCAAAGTGTCTTGGCGACTTTATTCGTAACTACGGCGGCGTTTGCAGAGCCCTCACCGCAGTCAGCGGCGCACAGCAATGTCCACGAAAGTGCGGAGCATGAGGGCGCTGAGTCGGGGCCCGAGCATCATGAGAGTCACGGATATCCTCATCACACATTAGGGGTTTTTCTTGGCGACACTACCGAAACTCGCAGGAATCAAGGTCTCACCCTGGGGCTTGAATATGAATATCGTGCCAGTGAACGCTTTGGTGTCGGTGCCATCCTTGAGCATGTAGGCGGTGACTTTGATACGAACATTGCTGTGTTACCAGTTGCTTATCATCGTGGCCCCTGGAAGGTGTATGCAGGGCCCGGTGTTGAAGATTCTGAAGAAGAGGGTAGTACTTTTCTTGTGAGATTGGGGCTTGAGTATGGGTTTCACTTTGGCAAATACGAGGTGTCTCCGCAGATTGACGTAGACTTCGTGGACGATGAGCAGCTATTCATTTTTGGCGTGGTTATCGCAAGGCCTTTCTGATCCTCTGTTTAACTTCTGCCCTATGCGGTTTGGGGCGTCAGTGTCATGGGACTGACGCAAACACGGTTCCTGCCTTGGTTTTTGGCGAGATAAAGGGCGCGGTCGGCATCGGCGACCAACGACTCCGTAGTGCTTCCCGAAGCGATACTCGAGATACCGATACTAATAGTGATGCGGTCCGGTAGGCCGAAGTCCGTACCTTCGACAGCTGCTCGAACTTTCTCAGCAACGCTACGCGCTTGCTCAACGCCGGTTTCCGGACAAATGACGAGAAATTCCTCGCCGCCCCAACGTCCCAGTATGTCTGAATGCCGCAGATTCGCCTTAATTTGCTTAGCGAGTGTCGTCAGTACCTGATCGCCCCTGAGGTGTCCGTGTGTATCGTTAACCTGTTTGAAAAGATCGATATCCATAATGAGTAGCGCAAAGGATCGCTCGTATCGTAACGCTCTGCGAAGTTCTGTCGCCAGGGCTTCGTCCAAGGCCCGGCGATTGTAAGTATCTGTCAGTTTGTCGATGGAGGCGAGGCGGTCCAGCTCCTCATTCTTTAGCTGAAGCTCGCGAGTACGCGCAGCAACCTGCGCCTCCAAGCCACGACTAAGCTCTCGATAATCTGCAAGGAGTTCTCGCTCGCGAATGTTCTCCTGCCGGAAGGCTTCCGCTGCCAAGAACAGGTCGCCGATTTCATCCTGCGTCCTCGCGGTGCCAACAACGTCCTCTTCTGATCCCACCGATAGTTGGCGAAATACCCCCGCCAGGTGTCGCAGGGGTGATGTCACAGAATTCAGAACCCAGAAGAAGATCGGAACACTCAGCACAAGCACCGCGGTGATGATGCCGGACTGCCAGCGGTAAACGTTCATGCGGTTGCGATGCATATCTGCGCGCAGAGCACTAATTTCGAGATTTTTGGCAGTAGCGATCTCGTTGGCGAGGTATTCGAGCTCTCGTGCCTCCGAGGGCATCACCACGTTGACCAGATAAGCATAGCTGCGAATTTTCTGGATATTGCCGTAGAGCGTGTCTTCAATCTGATCAATGTTGAAAGCAGACTCTGCTGACTGGGCTAGAGGGCCGCGCTCACTACGTAGTTCTGCATCGGCAAGAGCTGCATGCACCCTGAGTTCGGCAAGATGAGCTTCGGCATCCTGTACCCGCTGAGCATCCGAACTGACAAAGTAAGCACGCAACTCTGCTTCGATCGTGGCAACGTGATCGTTGAAGCTATTGATGTGAACGGAGGGTAGTTCACTTTCCACTAACGTCGAGCCGACAAGATGTTCCTGCTCCGGCGCAAAGTCATGAACACTCTTAAGATCGCTGTTCAGTGACTCCGATATCTCGTTGTAGGCTTTTGCGACAAGAAGAAAGGACTCGTCGAAGGCTTGGAGGTGAACCCGGATGTCGTCGATCTGGCCCTCCTTTAAACACCCATTCTCTTCACAAACATCGATGCGCTCACTCCACGAGCGGATCACTGAGTTGACCCGCTCATAGGCAGATTGATGACCGTAGTGAACATAACGTGTTGCCGCCAACTGCACTTCGCTGGCGGCGATGGAAAGCCCGTTCACAAAGTCGAGTTGCGCGCTTGCGTACTCCAGCTGCTCTGCCTGTCTGCCGCTAAAATCCACTGCGATGTAGCTGGTTAATGCCAGGGTGCCCGCAGCAAAAACACCCGTAGTAAACGCCACAGCCAGACGTTGACGAAGCGTGAGGCGGCTTAGTAGTGAGAGCTGCTTTTGTTTTGGATCAGGCGATGACAAGCTCATTCCACCGCTGCACTGTGAGATCAAAGGTCGGCATCACTGTGTTCCACACGGCGATGTTCGAGAAACGCCGCGAATAGCTGCCGCCCCGCCTCTTTTCCCCAGCCTGCACCGTGATCTGTCCAGCGGGTCCTGTGAGCTCGGTAGAAGCCGCTTGGCCTTCATACCAGTAGTCCCACTCGCCGGCAGACATCAGATTCCTGGAGCGATCCGGGTTACTGATGTAGTAGCCTTGACGACTGATAAAGGCTCCAGGCCATCCGGAAAGCCACCAATTCATATAGTGATAGGCAGCGTCCTCTTGCTCTCCGCGTGTTTCCCGCGAAAGGCACATAACACCCTGCCACGCGCGGTATCCCTCTTTAGGAGCAGCATAGATGCAGGGTGTGCCTGTCGCGCGAACCATGGATACGCCCGGGGAGAACATGCTCTGCACGTCAACTTCACCCCTACTCATGAGTTTGGCTGAGTGGGGAACAGAGTTCCAAAACCCGCGGAAATGCCCGTCGGCTTTAAAGCGCATGAGAATGTCGAAAAGCTGATTTACCTCTTCCTGTGTCATGTTGCCGATGTCACTGAACTCCATGAGACCGCGAGCTCGCGCGGCAAGCGCTAAATCAAAGAGGCCGATACTGGGCGCGTTGACTATCGCTACACGGCCACGATGTTTGGGGTCCAATAACCAGCCCCAGCTTTCGGTTTCATAGGGTTCTCCTTCGGTAACACGTTGGGGGTTGTAGCCCAGAGAATCCGCGTTGTGAACATATGGCAGATAGCTGACTTCTCCCGTTGACTGACTGCCCAAGGTTCCATCTGCCTGAACATAGAGCAGCAGGTGAGGAGCATCGCCCGCACCGATGGTGTCGGTGGGAGACAAGCGGCCGGTTTTGCTAAGGGGATTGATCTCGGCCCAGTTTTCAATTCTGCTGGGGTCGATGGACTGTATTGCACGCGACTGCCACAGCACTCGCATACTGTTGGACCATTGCTCGTAGAGATCAAATCCCGAGGGGTCCATGGAGGCTTTGAACAGCACCTGCGCACTGCCACCGGGACTGTAAACGAGATTGATGCCCAGCTCTTGCTCGGCGCGCTGCCGAAGCGGTTCTTGCAGAGTGACGTGGGTGCCTAATACGCGTACCGTGGGTTTGACGTCGCGTGCAGAGATGATCGCAGGAAAGCCAGCACAGCCGGCAGTTAGAATTGTGCCAGCTTTCTTTAGAACACTTCTTCGTTTTAGTCTAAAGGCTTTTTTTACTGTCATGAAAACACCTCGATACCGTCTGTAGGTGAAATACTGTATCGAGTGTAGCGCGAAAACTGTCTTTCTGCGCGCTTGTGGGAGCCCAAGAGGAGTGCATGTGAGTCCCTTGTATGCTCATCCAATGAACTTTTTCTGCATGCAATTGATGACGATATCTTATGCAACATTCTGATGATCCTCAGCCCTCATGATTTCTCCTGAGTTACAGATAGCGCTGGGCCGTGTGCTTCCGGACGCGGAGCTGAGTGTGCAATCAGTGTTGCCGGGTAGAGACCTGTTCCTGGCACTCATCCGCGATATGTCCCTTCAGCGTCACTTGGACGCAAATACAGCCCGTCTGGTAATGAATAACCCACTTTATTGGATCTTGTGCTGGGCCTCGGGGCGCGTGCTCGCAGCTTACATTCTGGAGCACCCTGAGATTGTTCGCGATCGTCGTGTTCTGGACTTTGGCTGTGGATCTGGCGTGGTAGCGATTGCCGCTGCAATGGCGGGTGCCGCCGAGGCGATTGCATGCGACATTGACCCTCTGGCTCTCGCGGCAACGACACACAACGCACGGATTAACAAAGTTTCTGTGAGCTTAAGTGACGACTTTGAAAGCGTGAAAAACACCGTCGATGTCATTCTGGCAGCCGACGTTCTGTACGACAGAGAAAACCTGCCGTGGTTGCAGCGGTTTGTAGATCGCGCAGACATGGTGTTGATTGCTGACTCTCGTGTGCGCAATTTTTCTGTTTCTCCTTACAAGAAGCTCTGTGAAAAGGCGAGTTGCACGATTCCCGACATGGATGAGTCAGGCGAGTTCAATTCGGTCTCGATCTACACAGCATCTTCGAAGGGTGATGTCCTGCGCGGTGCCGGGTGAGGGCGGGCCTCTTAAAGAAACGGTATGATCTCGGTTCCTATCTGTCCTTACTATGTGGTTTTGTCATGCGACGCTGGCTTGTTCTCTCGTTTGTATCTGTGCTCAGCAGTCCCGCCTGGGCATGGTCTGATCATGCAAGTCTGCTGTGGCCGCTTGTACGCGTCCAGCCTGAACTGCTAAAGCCAACTCTTCAGGCCGAATCCCTGAATGACTTTATTGCAGCTGAGGCTGTCGGTCTTGCTTTGGTTCTGGAGCGGCACGAGGCATATGCTCGCGAATCGATGCCGCATTACGCACCAAGACCAGAAACTTTGGTTTTTTCTACGAATGCTGAGGACTTACAAGACGCCTTCTTGCGCGCCATTCGTGTGAACCCCGAGCTTGGTTATTCTCTTTTTCGCCAAACGACAGTAGAGGATCGGTCTGTGCCCTCATCGCAGGCTCAGCGTTTTGCTGACTTGAGTCCTCTGGCTGGTGGTGTCTCTCATGATTCCATTGTTTATATCGCATTGAAGGAGGGGGATCTTGTGGCGCCGGCTCACGTGCTGGCGACGGGAAGTGACGAGCCGGATTTTGGAATGGACATTGGTCTTTTTGAGGACAACGGAACAGAGTTCGGGGCGCAGTATGGTTTTGGGGTGCAGCCGTTTGGAAACCCCAATCTCGAGTACAGCTCGCAAGCGCCGTTTCACATGGGGTTCTACCACCTGGACTGGGTAACAAAGAAAGCTCAGCCCGACTTACTTCGCACTTACCCCGAGTGGCGGGTTTCGCTGTTTCGTGAGCTGTCGCGCTTTGCCTTTGAGACTGGGCATGACTACTGGGGTTGGAGATTTGCCGGCTGGGGCCTGCATTACATCGGCGACCTCTCTCAGCCCTATCACGCACACCCTCTACCTGGCGTGAGCACTATGGCAGGCATATGGACAGTTATTCGCGGAAAGACTGAAGAGGCCATTCAGCTAGTATCGAACCGGCACGGCGTGCTCGAGTCCTACCAGTACCAGCGGGTACAAAAAGCCCTGGAAGAAAAGTCCTGGGACAATGTGATTCTGACGGCGGTAGCCCAAGGAACACCTGTTCCCGAATTTAGCGAATCCACCGTTCGCGATGAGCTCACCAAGGAAAGCGTGGCTGTTGGCGGCGATCTCGATGCATCTCTCGAGGAACATATGCCCCCGCGCTATGTGTCAGACGTGAATTTCGAGTGGAATGGCTCAGGTGAGGAAGCCGCTATTGTCGTCACCGTTGCGAGTGATCGTGGTGATCTGGCCATTGAGGCATTAGATGCCAAGGTGGCGGAACAAATGACACGCTTTTCCCGCTTTGCCCAAGCGTGGATTAAAGATGCCCAGCGGGCCTGGGCGGCGAGTAATTAACTGATCCCAGTCCGCCTTGCCGGTTGCCCACGGAGTCTATCCGTTCTAGTCTTTCATTCTCTTAATAATATCTGTTAACAGGAATCCCCCGCATGACGGACACCCGAGATTTCGACATTGTGGTTTTTGGCGCTACCGGTTTTACCGGCAAGCTTATTTGTGAATATCTTAAAGAAACCTACGGTACGAACGCCGAGTTTCGTTGGGCGATGGCGGGGCGAAACCTCGCCAAGTTGGAGCAGGTGCGGGAAGAGCTGGGGATTGATAGCGCAGTTTCATTGCTCGTGGCGGACAGCGACGATAAGGCGAGTGTCGACGCTTTAGCGAGTTCTACCAGGGTCTTACTAAGCGCGGCGGGCCCTTATCAACAATACGGTAGTTCCGTTGTTGAATCCTGCGCTCGCCTGGGCACTGACTACGTCGATCTCAATGGTGAGCCTTTGTGGATGAAGGACATGATCGCGACTAACGATGCGGCGGCTCGTGAGAGTGGTGCACGCATCGTGTTTTCTTGCGGCTTTGATTCATTGCCATCTGACTTGGGCGTCCACCTTCTCCAACAAGTTGCCAGCGCCAAGTTCGGCGCGCCGCTACCGCGGGTGAAGTGTCGCGTGAAGGCGATGCAGGGCACCGCATCAGGGGGCACAGTGGCATCCTTCAAGGGCACCATGGCTTCCGTAAAAGCTGACCCTTCTCTGTTCGCCGATCTCGTGAATCCCTTTGTGCTCACAGACGGTTTTACCGGTCCGGATCAGCCGCCAGGCAATGAAATGTTGTTTGAGGAGGATCTGAACAATTGGTCTGGTCCTTTCATTATGGCGTCGATCAATACCAAGAACGTGCATCGCTCAAACCAGCTGCTGGGTCATGCCTACGGCAGCGATCTTGTTTACGACGAAATGATTTTGCTCGGCGAGACGAAGCCCGACTCGGCCGGCGGTGACATGGCGCTCGACATGACGCTGCAGCCCGGTGAGGGGCCAAGCAAGGAAGAGCGAGAGGCCGGCTTTTACGACATTCTTTACGTTGGCAGCAACGAAGCTGGGGATAGCGTCACGGTCCAGGTCTATGGCGATCGCGATCCAGGATACGGCTCCACGTCCAAAATGATCGCCGAGGCAGCGCTTTGCTTAGCACAGACTCCAAAGGGGCATGGCGGATGCTTTACTGCAGCGCCGGTTATGGGAGAGCGACTGCGGGAGCGTCTGCAAGATCACGCAGGTGTTTCGTTCACCGTTCTATAGAGCGCTGTCCGCTGTTATTCCACCGCTTAACTTGTTGAGAGCCGAATAGCGAATGTTCAGCCAATTGAGCCAATCACTCTGAAGAGCGCTGCTGCCCCCAGGGTAGCGTGATAGCGTGTCGCGAAAATCGCTTCGCGTGCCGCAACGGCCTGAGTAGGCCTCTAGGATGGTGCTGCGAAGCGTTTGTTTTCCAAGATCCGTATCCATAAGAAAGGCGATGAGTGCCCAGGCACTCGCGTAGCGCCGCTCGGCATCCTTTAGCATCCAGGTTTCCCTCGATAGCTGCGTGAGAGCCTCCATTGATACGGGCCCACGCAGCTTAAGCAATGCCAGATGCTGTTTGTTCTCAGAGAAACTGACAGCCCCGTCGACGATATGTAGAGTCTCGTATAGCTCGGCGAGTCCCTCATTTAGCCACGGGGGTGTCGCACCGAGATGGCGCGCAGTAATGAGATGAGAAATCTCGTGAAACGCATTGCCGAGCGCACTAGAGCGAAAGGCTGGGGTATATAGAATCAAGGCCTCGTTGCTACGCATGCGATAAAAGCCGGTGGTCGTCCACTCTTCTCGATTGGGCTTTCCATAGATCTCTCTGAACCTTTGAGCATCCCCCAAAAACCGGATATTGATTTGGGACGGGCGCAGGGCCTTCTCGCCAAGCCATTCTCGCCATTGCGCATAGGCGTAGGTTGCTCCCTCAGCAATCTCTAACTCAAGATCCTCGGATAGGGTCGTGCCCTCTGCTTCAATCCTGATTGAAAAGCCTGCGTACTTGCCGGTTACAGCGGGACTGTCCACAACGGGGCCGCCGACGGCCGGACTGGTAACAGCGCAATCGCTCGCCGCAAGACTGTGCGGCGTAATTGTGGGCGAAGCGCCTGACTGAGCTGGTGCAGAAGCGCTAGATGTGGGGGTCGCCAAGGGAGCTTCGTAGAACACCGCGACGGCCAATGCCCCTAAGCAGAGACCGGCGACAACCCCTAGAACGACACCGCGCATCACAGCTTTTTGCTGATGAGTCAGGGTGGAACTCCCTTCCATTGTTTGCTGCCGCGACCCTAGCCGGGGATTACCTCCTGGTAATCTGCGGCGATGCGGTCAAGTCGCTCTTGCACCGCGGGCCAAAAGTCAGGGTGCGTGAACAGGTAGAAAGTGCCTGAATCCATGCCTGCGACAACCCGCTCAGTGAGCGCTTCGACACTGATGCCTTCATTGGCGATGATCTCGTCGATTTTGTTCATCCCATCCTGCTCGCCTGAAGCGCTGGCAGCCTCTGCGGCATCGGGGTGATTGCGGCGGCTCTGAGCAATTCGCGTCTTTACCCAAGCCGGGCACAATACTGAAATCTGAATGTCGGAACCCGCTAGCTCGTGCCGCATAGTTTCAGAATAGCCCACCACTGCAAACTTAGTGGCGCAGTAGGCTCCCATGCCAGGATTGGCAACGTGGCCTGCAAGCGATGCCGTGTTGATGATGTAACAGGGTTCTCCGGATGCACGCATGGCCGGCAGAAAGAACTCGACGCCGTACACAACCCCCAGAACGTTGACGTCTACCACCCAGCGCCAATCCTGAAGCGGAGTTTCCCCAGCCGGAGCGTGCCCCCCACCGACGCCCGCGTTATTAAACAGGAAGTTTACTTTTCCGTGTGTTGCCAAGGTGCGCTCTGCGACCTCGCGATAGGCATCGGCGTCGCGAACATCGAGAACCTCTGTGTGGACAGTGATGCCTTCCTTGCGCAATTCCTCCGCCGCCGTTGCGAGGGTCTCTGGCTCAACGTCTGCTAGAACGAGTGTCATGCCCTTGAGCCCCAGTGCACGACCTACTCCCAGACCAATGCCAGCGGCACCGCCAGTGATGAATCCCACAGTGTTTTCGAAGTTGTTCATTGGCTGTCCTTGCGAGTAAGCGAATTCAGGCGAAGCTGCGCACAATAAGGGAGACCTACGTTGGGGTCCAGCGGGTATACTTATTCGCTGGAGCCATTTTTTCTGAGTCGTTGTCCCTTATCGGTTCGTCCGCACACTGGAGTCGCATATGTTTGATCTATTTCGTTATTCCACAAGCAAAACTTTTTTGTTCACAGCCCTGGCCCTTAGCTTAGGTGCCTGCCAATCGGATGACGCCCCGGTCGCCGAGAGCGATAGGGCTGCTGAGACCGCAACAATGGTTACCGAAGCTGAGCCTACAGCGACGTTAGAGCCAGCAGCCGCTGCGGAGCAAGATAGCCTCGCAGCAGTTCTCGCAACTCAGCCCGACAAAGTGCAAGCGCGCTACGCTGCCCGTCATCCCGCTGAAACGCTCACATTTTTTGGTGTCGAACCCGGCATGACGGTATTGGAAGCTCTGCCCGGGGGAGGCTGGTACAGCAAGATTCTGGCGCCTTATCTGGGCGAGAGCGGCACATTGGTTGGGGTCGATTACAGCCCTTCACTGTTTCCGCTGTTTGGGTTTTTCTCTGAGGAGCAACTTAAGGCGAAGGAAACGTGGGTCGATGATTGGCTAGAAGAGGCCCGTGCGTGGTTCGACACGCCAGTGGCTGATCTTGATGCATTTCAATTTGGTGAACTGCCGGAGCGTCTTGAAGGTGAGGTAGATGCTGTGTTGTTTGTTCGCGCCTTGCACAATCTCGCGCGTTTCGAAGGGGATGGAGGGTTTCTGACTGCCGCCTTGATGAACACCAAAGCCGCGCTCAAGCCCGGTGGTGTTGTGGGTGTCGTGCAGCATATGGCACCCGAAGATGCTTCGGATGCCTGGGCAGATGGTTCTGCAGGATATTTGAAGAAGAGTTTCGTGATCGCGCAGTTAGAGGCCGCGGGATTCGAACTCATCGGTGAATCGGACATTAATGTGAACCCCCTGGATCAGCCGACTAGTGAGGATATCGTCTGGCGCCTGCCTCCCACCTTATCGGGCAGCAAGGACAATCCAGAGCTTGCTGCGGCTATGACTGCGGTGGGTGAGTCCACGCGTATGACTCTGCTGTTCAAGAAGCCCGAGTAAGTCGGCGTATTGCGACAGATTCCACAGAGGTAAATCAGACGGAGGCCGGGCATCGCTCGGCCTTTAGTCAGCCACGTTTTCGTCTTTACTTTCCTTCTTCCTGCCTGTCGACCCTCGGCAGCTGGCTGATTCGCTTCCTGTTTGGTTGGGCGGCTTGGGAGCTGACGGCCTCGGCATTTTGGGTGGGGAGCATTGCCGGGTTGATGCTGGTTCCTACTTTTTTACTCACGCCAGTTTTCGGGATTACCGCAGATCGCATTAACCCTCGCAACGGACTTTTGGTCACGGTTACGCTCTGTGGCCTGTTAGCCGGTCTGGCGGCGATCACTGCGACTTTGGGCCTTTTGGAGTTGCCTGCACTCGCTGCGCTGGCGCTCGCCTTTGGTGCGCTCACTTCGGCCCATACGCCTATTCGTCTGGCTTTTTTGCCCAGACTGGTTGACCGCCAGGCACTACCAAGCGCCATCGGATATTCGGCCATTATCTTCAACACTTCGCGAGTCATCGGACCAGCCCTGGGCGCGTGGCTGCTGATGGTGTCATCGGTGCCAGCCGCCTTCGCTACATCGGCGCTAATCTGTGTGGTCGCGGCCTTGCTGTTGACCCGTGTAACGGGGACCGAGCGCAAAGAGGCGGGGGAAGATCGAGGCTCCTTCGTCGCACAGTTGCGAGCAGGCGTTGTTTATCTTCGTCAAGATTCGATGTTGAGGCTGGTTTTTCTGATGACGCTGGCTAGCGGGATGCTTGGTAGAACTGTGATCGAACTATTACCGGCGGTGTCGGGAAAGCTCCTCTTTGGTGATTCGTCGACGCTTGCAACACTCACGGCGGCTGCGGGTGTAGGGTCAATCCTTGGCGGTTTATTGGTGTCGAGACAGAGCGGCGGCTTGCGACGGCTGTACCACCTGGTGCTTTTGGGTCTTTTTGTGTCGGCAATGACCGCGCTTAGCGCTGGGTTGTGGCGGGAGGTATGGATGACTGCTATCGCCATTGGATTGATCGCCGGATGTACAACGACTATTGGCACCGGTTGCCAGGCCTTGACTCAGCTAACGGTTGACGAGAACTATCGCGGCCGAGTGATGAGTCTTTGGGCGGTGGTCGCGATGGGAACACCGGCAGTGGGTGCTGTTCTGGTAGGAAGTGTGGCCGACGCTGCAGGGTTTCCGGTAGCGTTTGCGGGCACCGCGTTGTTGGCACTGGTGGTGGTGCTCAGCTTACGCAGTCGCGCGCCGGATCAATCCGCGGGCACATGACGCGGGATGCTGCCGTCAGCAATGCGCCGACGATAACGCTGGACCTCGGCTTTTACCTCAGGCGCAAACAGATACAAACCGATGATGTTAGGTACGGCGATGAGGAACACCATCGCGTCAGAAAACGCCAATACCGATTCCAGCTGGATCATGCAGCCAAGCGCTAAAAACGCACAGAAGATCAGCTTAAACACGTTTTGCACGACGGCCCCCTCACCGAGGAGGTACGTGCATGCCTTAAGCCCGTAGTAACTCCAGGACACTGCAGTCGAGAATGCAAACAAGAGTCCCGCGACGGCCAGAGGGTAGGGCGCCCAGCTGATGTGGTGGGCGAAGGCGGCGGATGTGAGGGCGATGCCCTCTAGTCCGGTATCCATTAAGCCATTGGGGAAAGCCGTAACGACGATCACGAGCGAGCTCAAGGTGCAAATCACTACGGTATCGATGAAGGGTTCCAGCAGTGAGACCATGCCTTCAGAGGCTGGCTCGTTGGTTTGTACAGCGGAGTGCGCAATAGACGCTGAGCCAATGCCCGCTTCGTTCGAAAACAACGCACGCTGAAAACCGACAATCATCGCGCCGATCATTCCACCGGTCGCACTTTCCAAGGTAAAGGCTGTGCTGAAGATCAGGTTCAGTGCCTGAGGGATCTCTGCGTAACTCATCAAAATGATCACCAGCGCTGATACAACGTACAAGAGCGCCATAGCGGGCACCACTTTTGCGGCAAACCCGGCGATAGTGCGAATACCTCCTATGATGACGAGGCCAACGAGCACTGCGATGCCGAGGCCGAACAACCAGCCCTTGTCGGCGAAGAAGCTTTGTTCTCCACCGCTGATATTCACAAACTGCACATAGGCCTGATTGGACTGAAACATGTTGCCAATACCCAGACATCCGATCATCAGGCTCGCGGCATAGAAAGCGCCAAGGGCCTTGCCAAGCTTTGGCCAATTGCGAACACGCAACCAGTGTTCCAGGTAGTACATGGGGCCGCCTGAGACGGAGCCGTCCGGGTTATGCCGGCGGTATTTGACGCCAAGCGTGCACTCCACAAGCTTGGTGGACATAGACAGGAGTCCGGCGACCACAAGCCACAAAGCGGCCCCGGGCCCGCCAATCGTAATGGCGACCGCAACTCCTCCGATATTGCCGATACCCACGGTACCTGAGACCGCGGTGGCTACAGCGCGGAAATGCGAAATTTCTCCAGGCGCTGCCGGGTCGTGATAGTGCCCCCGAACAATCTTGAGAGCCAGTGGAAAGCCCCGGATGTTCAGAAAGCCCAGATACACCGTAAAAAAACTCGCGGCGATGGCGAGCCACATCACGATCCAGGGGACAGGGATACCTGCGATAGGAACCTCGTAGAAAATGAATGCCGCCAGGCCATCGGCAAAGGGTTTGATGAGGGCTTCGACGGTGGCATCAATTGACTGGGGCATGCTTGAGTCTCTGAGGTCTTGATGACGACCATACCGACTGTAGCGAGCAACACAAGTTAGGAGTTAGCTAGGGGGGCGATAGATACCACAAAAGGCTAGTTTTTATGAGTCACAAACACCGACAATAGCCGGATCGTATAGACGAGTTTGAGAGTGAAAGTCATGAGTACCTATTCGGTGATCAATCCCTGGAACAATGAGCTTCTTGGAGAACATAGCTATGCCGACAACACCGCGATTGCCGAAGCGCTTGCTACTCTTCGCCGTGGAGAGGACGTCCAACGGACGCTTTCGGCCCATGAGCGCTCCGATGTATTGCGACGGCTTGCGGCTCTGCTCAAAGAACAACGGGAAGAGCTCGCAGCGCTGATCACTGCGGAGATCGGCAAAACCATCTCTGATTCTCGAGTTGAACTGGATCGGGCGATTAACACCACTATCGCGTCTGCAGAAGAGGCGCGGCAGATAGCCGGTGAGGCCCTCGACTCGGATGCGTATCCGCCTAAGCGAGAGCGTATTGGTGTGGTGGTGTGGCGACCCCTGGGCACAGTGCTGTGCATTACACCCTTTAATTTTCCGCTGAACATTGCCATGCACAAGCTCGGACCAGCCTTCGCGGCAGGCAACGCCGTCATGTTCAAGCCCGGGCCTCAAAATACGGCCTCTGCCAAACGTCTTGTAGAGCTCTGCTATGAGGCTGGCATGCCTCAAGAAACGCTCCAACTGTGCATTCCTGATGTTCCGGCTATGGCAGAGTTGGTGGCCCATCCGCAGATAAAAGCGATTAATTTTACGGGAGGCACTGCCGCTGCACGGGCCATCGCCGCGGCCGCGGGATTCAAGAAACTGTTACTAGAGTTAGGGGGCAATGACCCTTTGATCATCATGCCTGATGCCGACATTGACGCTGCGGTGGCCTCAGCAATCAACCAGCGCTTTGCCACCGCGGGCCAACGGTGCACCGCAACTAAACGTGTATTTGTGCATAGCGAGGTTTACACGCGATTTAGGGATGCATTGGTGTCAAAGACTTTGGAACTGTCTGTGGGCGATCCCGCCATGGATGACACCTTTGTTGGCCCGGTGATTCATTCTCACGCCGCGGACGAGATCAGCGGGCGTATTGATGACGCGCTTTCAAGGGGAGCTTTGCTTGCCTGTGGGAACAAGCGCGAAGGAAATCTGTTATGGCCGACGGTCATTGAACAGGTGCCGGACGATGCAACACTTGTGGCAGAAGAGACCTTCGGGCCGGTGCTCCCCTTAAGAAAATTCGACTCCCTTGACGAGGTGGTCGCCTTGGTCAACGCATCTCCTTATGGCTTGCAAGCCGGAGTTTTTACGCAGAATTTGAGCGTGATTCGACGGTTGTTCGATGAACTGGAAGTGGGCCTATTGGCGACGAACGATGGCCCGGGCTTTCGCGCCGAGCACTTCCCCTTTGGCGGGGTCAAAGACAGTGGGATAGGGCGCGAAGGCGTTAAGTACGCGATTCGAGAGATGAGTTATCAAAAGACCTTGGTGATCTAGCTCGTGGGATTATCGGCTCCGATACAATCCCACGTGTACGAGAGGCGTTTTTGCGGGAGTGCCGGGCATAACCTGCTTGGGCACCTGATTTTTCACCGGGTCTAAAGATAGCAGGTAGCTGGCGATGGCTTGGGCATCGCCTGCACTTAGCTGTGCGTAGCTCGTCCAGGGCATGATGGCCATGGTTTGCCGGCCGTGACGCGTTTTACCGCTACGCAGCAGCGTGACGATTTCTTCCTGCGTCCATTCGCCTAAACCCGTTTCCTTGTCGGGTGTCAGGTTGGGCGGGTAAACCGCGCCAGGGTAGTTGTTCATCATGGGATTGCTGTAGGCGATACCAATGCTGGACCCCGCAAGCGTTTTGCTCGTATCTGGCTTACCTATTAATGCTCCATCGGTATGACAGCTGGCACAGCCTAGAAGGCCTACGAGATAGCGTCCTTGAGCGACGTCCATGTCGTCATTGCTAACGGGTAATTCAATACCCTTGCTGGCCTCGACGGGCGCCATTCCTCTCAATGGGTCTTTAGGGTTTTTGCTGGCGCCTGAATCGGCCTCGGCAATAGATGGAACAACGATTGCCGAGACCAGGCCGGCGCTAAACGCGATCGCCATGATTAACCAAAATTTCTTGTCCATGGAAACTATCCCTCTCTTGGCGATCGGTCGTCGAAGCAATCGGTTAAAACAAGTAAAGGCTTGTTAAAACAACCAACCTAGTTCTGCGCGAAATGCGTCGAAGCCTGGGTCCGCGCCGCTCCCACCGTCGATGGTGGTGTGCTCCCAGCCGCCGCGAACAAACATGCCGCGGCCGAATTCATAACGGAGGCCGGCGCCTACGTTGTAGCTAAAGTTTGTTTCACTATAGGTGGAATAAAAGTTGCTGCAAATATAGCCCCACCAGGGATCCCACCAGCAGCCTGTGCTGGGCGGTCCATCGGCAACGTTGGAGTCGAGGTAGGTCCAGCCGATACCGGCTTGAAGATACGGCGTGAAAGGGCCATCCAGCATATTCCACACACCATTGAACTGCCCGTTGAATACGTCCAGTCGATGACTGATGTCCACTAAGCCGTTATCTTCAGTATCGAGTACCGCGTCGTAGTCCGCTCGGGACCAGGAGCCATCAAAACGCAGTGCAAGATTCTGTGTGAAATTGTAACCGGCACTAAAGCCAAAGCCGTAGCCGCTGTCGATGTCAATCGAAGACTCGTTCAAACCATCGCTGCTCTCCGAACCGGTGAGATAGAGCCCAAAGGTGGTTTCCCACTTGCCCGCCCGCTGCGTGCTTGGGCCTGCCCACTGGGCTTGGGCGCTGAGAGAGAAGACAGCCAATAAAATAATAGGTAGGTGCGCTTTGCGCATAGTAGTGGTCCTTGAAATGTTGTGGTTTGCTTGTGCTTTTAATGGCAGCCTCGGTTTTTTCGTAGACGCGTCGGATGCCTAAACCGTGCTTTGCAAATTATAACAGGGCGCTATTGCATTTCAGAGCCCCACTGGCCGAGGATAGCACCCCCTGAAAACGCGATAGCGACGCGTTAATACAACTAGAGTAAAAAGAGATACAGCACATGAAACCGGAGACTATAGCCCTGCACGCAGGTTACGACGGCGACCGCGGTAACACCCGCGCGGCCACCACCCCTATTTACCAAACCACGTCCTTCACCTTTGATGACACTCAGCATGGCGCTGACTTGTTCAATCTAGCGGTGCCGGGAAATATTTATAGCCGGATCATGAATCCGACAAATGGGGTGCTTGAAGAGCGATTGGCACAGTTGGAAGGAGGTGTGGGCGCATTGAGCGTAGCGTCCGGTATGGCGGCAATTCGCTACGCCATCGAGGCTATCACGGAAGCGGGCAACAATATTGTAAGCACCTCTCAGCTGTACGGCGGGACCTACAACTTGTTTGCACACACGTTTCCCCGTCAGGGTATTGAAGTGCGTTTTGCCGAAGCCGATAACTTTGATGCAGTCGCGGCACTTATCGACGACAACACACGGGCGCTTTTTTGCGAGTCCATCGGAAATCCGGCCGGCAACATTGTTGATATACAGCGCTGGGCGGATATCGCTCACGCAGCAGGCGTTCCACTGATAGTAGACAACACCGTTGCCACACCGATCCTGTGCCGAGTCTTCGATCACGGCGCGGATATCGCCGTTCATTCCCTAACCAAGTACATTGGCGGACACGGCAACACGATCGGCGGCGCTATTGTCGATTCCGGAAAATTTGATTGGGCCGCAAACCCTGAACGTTTTGCCGTGATGAACACACCAGACCCTTCGTATCACGGGGTTGTATACACTGAAGCGCTAGGTCCAGCCGCGTTCATCGGGCGCTGCCGCGTTGTACCGCTTCGTAACACCGGGGCCGCTCTAGCGCCCCACAGCGCGTTCCTTATCATGCAGGGTCTCGAGACGCTGGCTCTGCGCATGGAGCGCCATTGTAAAAACGCTGAAAAAGTTGCTGATTACCTTTTGCAGCACTCGCTAGTGAAAAATGTTAACTATGCAACGCTCACAGATAGCCCCTACGTGGAGACTTGCCAAAGGATTTGCGGTGGTCGCGCCTCGGGCATCATCAGTTTTGAACTGGAAGGGGGACAGGAGGCAGGAGGACGATTCATCGATGCCCTGCAATTGATTTTGCGTTTGGTGAACATCGGTGATGCCAAGTCTTTGGCTTGTCACCCGGCGAGTACGACCCACCGCCAGCTAAACGCAGAAGAGCTTGCGTCTGCCGGAGTCAGTGAGAGCATGGTGCGCCTATCTATTGGTATCGAGCACATCGATGACATCATTTCTGACCTGGATCAGGCTCTGGCCGCCAGTGCAGGGTAAGCGCTTGTTAGGCGGGCTTTCGCAAAGCCGATTTTGCTAAATCCGGCTTACCTAAACTCCGCTCTAGCGTAGCATTGCAGGGCGGAGTTTCAGAGAGAGTGCAAAAAAACCGCTGGAGCCGACGCTGATATCGGGGTCCTCCAGCTGTCCGTTGCCACTGTTAAAGCGAAAGCCGCGCAGTCCTCCGATGCCGGTCCGCGCTTCTAGCCAAACGTTCTTGTAAATCCGCCGTTCAGCGCTCAAGCCAAAATCCCAGGCGTCCAGGCTCACGGCGACATCGTTGTTCACCGGCTGGAGGCTCCAAGCGGCACCAGACGGAGAAGCCCCAAGGCGAAACATCCAATCCTGAGTAGGCGAGTACACGACAGCCGGCCAGGGCATTATCGCGCTGATCGTCCAGCGTGGATTAATCACCCAACTGGCCCCCAAGTAGGGGATCACGTAGCTATCGTTCGGGTTATCGTCTCCAAAGAGGCCAAACGCCCACCAGAGTTTTTCGTTCTGCGTGTAACGGGCAAAAACTCCGCCCATGGTCTGGAGCGTCCAGTCTGAGCTCTCTTGGGTGCTTCTGTGACCCAAAGGCATGACGAACGCTGCTGCCTGCCACTCGTTGTTGACTTGTCTAAACCAACCCAGCGGAAGGCCTACCGTGTCTACTCGAAAGTCCTCGGTTTCATCGCTGTCGCTTTCAAACCGATTGCTACTCAGATAGGCCCCGACAACAACGGCATCACGCTCGCTGATAAGAAAGGGGACTCCTGTACCCGCAGACGCACCTTGCTGCGTAAAGTCCAGTGTTTTCTTGGTGAGTGCGTTCTCTATCTGTGCTTCGCCGTAACTTCGTGCGCCTAAATAGGCGATGGGAATAAAAGGTGCGTTAGAAACACTGCGCTGGAAGATAAATTCACTGTTGTCGAAGGCCGTAACGGTGTCTTGAACAAAGTTTTGCGCGGTGACTTTGGCCACCGCGAAAACTAATGCGATTGCTATAAGGAGGCTTTGAAAAGTTCTTATGGTTTCAGGCAACGCGACGACGATCGTGATGTCTGCGTCGGTCCTGTTCAATGACAATACCGTCCAGGGTCAGCGGGAAAACATTTGAGTGATGGTTGTTTCGACGATCGGTGCCGGAGCGGTCTTTCCAGTGACGATAAGGAGACAGATCGGACTCCATCGCCTCCATCTCCTCACGGAGGTCTTCACCGGTTATGTAGCGTTTTGCGGCGGAGACAAAGACCCAGGTGGCAATCAGAAATGCACCTAACCCGAGAATGCCGATGACGGTGAGAAGTACGTCCATCAGCCTAGCGTTGCTCGCGAGCAAAGAACCACATTATGCTCGACCTACCTCCACGTAAGTTTGCTCAAGTGTACCTGTTAGCAATGTGCTTGCAAGGCCCGCGCCAATGTTTTTCGTCAGGAATTACAGGAAGTTAGAGTTGCGGTTGATTCGGCGCGTAAAAAAACCTGACACACAGATCGGCGCTCAGATTCTACGGCGAATGCAAGGTGGAAAATTAGGGAGCTAGGCCAGGTTGGACTGTGGGGCGGTTGGGAGCGCTTTAGCGCGCTCCTTTGCCAAACAGAATGACTTCTGCGGTCTGCAGCAGAACCAGGAAGTCTAGAAACAAGCTTTGGTTCTTCACATAGTAGAGGTCGAATTCGAGCTTGTTAAAGGTGTCCTCCAAAGACGCGCCGTAGGGGTAGTTCATTTGCGCCCAGCCTGTGATGCCTGGCTTAACACAGTGACGCTTTTCATAGAATGGAACAGTCTCATTGAGCTCGCGCACAAACTCGGGACGCTCTGGGCGGGGGCCCACGAACGCCATGTCTCCTCCCATTACATTGAGAATCTGGGGCAGTTCATCGATACGAGTCTTGCGAATAAATTTGCCAACCCGAGTTACTCGAGCATCATTAGCTGTGGCCCAGCGCGCTTTTCCGTCGCCTTCAGCGTTGACGGTCATGCTGCGAAACTTGATGACCTCAAACACGCGACCATTTAGACCCACGCGGCGTTGCTTGTACAGAATGGGTGCGCCAATGCCGTCTTCGATCCAGATGGCTACAACGGCCATCAGCATGAAGGGCCACGCAACCATAAGCAGTAAAAAGCTCATGGTGACATCGAAGAGTCGCTTAGCGATGTTCGTTGCATCGCCACGCTTGAATCCGGTGCCGAAGGTAAACCAGCTGGAGTGAGCGTGACGGATGAGTACCTTGCCAGCTTCCTGCTCGAAGAAATCGACGACGTCCAGCACGCGTACACCCATAGAGCGGCAGCGAAGGAGGTCTTGCTGAGGCATGTTCTCGCGGCGATCTTCCAGAGCAACGATCACCTCATCGATGTCATTCCGACGGACATACTCTGAAAGAGGGCAGTCGAGGGCGAGCGTCGGCTCGCGCTCTATCAATGATTCTTCGCCAATTTGTCGCACAAAGCCGACGACGCGAAAGCCACGGCGATCGGACTTGCGGCGCATTTTATTGCTGATGGTCGCAGCTGTTTTACCAGTGCCGAGTACCAGTACGCGTCGTTTAAACTGCTCAAGATCTATGAACCGAGTCCAGAGTAGACGATTTGTTAGTGCTGCCACTAAGGCGAGGGCGGCCGTCAGGGCGAAGTTGCCGCGCCAGATGTGCAGGCCAGGCATGATGTAAAAGATGAGAGCCATAGCGAGAGTCATGAGTCCGAACGCGCCAGCTGTTCGCAAGAGGATACCGTTTACACCTTCTCGGAGTTTTGGCTCATAGAGGCCCATGGAGAACATGGCGAGCGTCGTGACGACGGCAAAAATGATCGCTTGCAGCGGAAGATCGCTAACTTGGCTCGCAAATCCGCCTGGGATGCTTAGAAAATAGAGTGCCGCGCCCGCGTAGACTGCGCCACCAAAAAGCAGCAGATCAATGAGCGCAAGCCAGTAATAGCCCATGTTTATGTGGTGGTTGAAGAGTCTTACTGTGCCTACCAGACCAGTCATTTTGCGCCTTTCGGGTAATCCCGCGTCTTGCTGGCTGTGTAAGCCGCCAACAAAACTCTGTGTTAGTTGTGAGCCTTCACTTTAGCGGCCGGCTGCGAGATTACACGCCGCGCTGTACGAAATTGTGACAGTGCGCTCAAAAATACCTGAGATGGGTCAAAACTGACGTTGACGGGGTGTGACTAGGTTCACAGAAGGGCGCGATTCAGATCGTTTCTTGCCTTTCTAAAGGCTGATATAAGGGCCATCATGTACCCCATGCACGCCGTTGATACGAAGAGTGGTTTTTTGGTCTACCGCACCCTTAAATGTTGTGTTCTTTTGCTGTTGTCGCCGGTCGCTATAGGCATAGAGCTTCCCGATTTACTTGAGCGTTTGACGCCTTCGGTAGTCGGCGTAGGGGCGGCCTATCCCCTGCGGACGCCCACCGGCGGGCATCCTCCCAGACGGCTAATGGGGACGGGGTTCGTGGTGGAGTCTGGTGGCAAGAGCTACGTGATAACCAATGCGCACGTGATCCCCACAGATTTGGATAACGATGGCCGTGAGCAATTAGCGGTGTTCAGTGGTCGCGGCAACAACTCGCAACAACGATTCGCGCAACTTCTCAAGAACGATGCTGAGCATGATTTGGCGGTGTTGTCCTACGAAGGCGCGCAGCTCCCTCCCATGACGCTCGCGTCTGGCAGCCAGATTCGCGCCGGCGAGCGCGTGGCGTTCACGGGGTTTCCCATCGGCGCCGTACTGGGGCTTTATCCCACGACTCATGAAGGCATTGTCTCTGCGATTACACCTGTCGCCCGACCCGTTGATCGTGGGCGAGAACTGTCGGCCGTACAGGTTAGTCGGCTTCGAAAACCTTTTGATGTTTACCAGCTAGATGCAATCGCTTACCCGGGTAACAGTGGCTCGGCTGTGTACCGCGTCCGCACGGGTGAGGTGATCGGCGTGATGAATAGTGTGTTTGTGAAAGAGAGTCGCGAGACTTTGCTGTCTGCGCCTTCGGGCATAGCCTACGCGATTCCAGTGGCGCATTTGCAGGTGTTGCTAGAGGAGCTCGAGTGATCTGGCCTTTCAGTCGTCCCAGGTTCACCGTGCTTATGGTTTGCACGGCGAATGTTTGTCGCTCTCCAGCAGCCGAAGCTCTTCTGCGTCATCACTTGCAGAAGCTCGGAGCGGGACGCTCTATCGCGGTGAGATCAGCAGGTACTGACGTAGGGGCGCCCGGTCGCCGTCCGGATCCCAGAGTCTTGGACATCCTCAAGGAGATGGGCGTTAACTCGCGAGGGATGCGTGCACAAGCGCTAGGCGACAAGCTTGTTATGAGTTCCGACCTGATTTTGGTAATGGAGTCTGTTCACCAGCAAACACTCCTGGATCGATTCCCTGAGGCGGAGAGTCGAACATCGCTTCTGGATAGTAGTGGCTTGGATATCCCTGATCCTTATTTCGGAAACAAAGCAGGGGTCCGGTCTATGGTCGAGCATGTAGATAGCCTTGCTCGCCGACTTGCCGAAGCCTCCCCAGAGCTGTTGTTGGAATCTGGTTAAGCACCGTTTTTCTGCGCTTTTTCTCTGGTTTTTTAGTGGGTTAAGCTAGGTAATACCCTCTATACTGAAGATAGCACGCCTAGCAGAATAAGAACTTTGAGTCTCTTTATGTCGAAACCTTTGGTCAAACCTGATGTGTCATCCATGTTCCTGGATTTCGCTAAGTATTTCGAATTGTCCCTTGCCCTGACCGACGAGCAAAAAGCCAACGTATTTCGCGTGCGGTACAGCGTGTACTGTGAGGAGTTTGGCTACGAGGATGCCGCAGCGTTTAAAGATGGCCTTGAGCGTGATGCGTTTGATGAGCAATCTATTCATTGTCTGATTATGCACAAAGCCTCGGGAACGCCGGCGGGATGCGTGCGCTTGGTAAGCCCTCAAGAGTCCACGCAGATGCCTTTTGAGGATCATTGCAAGGGCGCTTTGGATCAAGATTTTTTCGGCGGCTTTGCGCATCGGCGAGCTTCAATGGCTGAAATATCAAGGCTTGCTGTCGATGGTCAGTTTCGTCGTAGGCGTGGTGAGAAGGCCACAAGATTTGGAGATGCTGAGTCACTGCACTTTGAAGCGCGCGAGAAACGCACATTCTCGCTGATCGCAGTCACGTTGTTTCTGGCTGCCACCGCGGTTGCGGATCTCCTGCGACGCAAGGACTGCTTTGCCATCATGGAGCCGTTTTTACCGACAATACTCCGGCGAATGGGAGTGATTGTTAAGCGTGTAGGAGAGGATTTTGAATATAAGGGCATACGAGCGCCCTACTATCTCAATATCGACGAAGTGGTCAGGGATGGGCCCGATGACCTAAGGATTTGTTATGAAGTTGTGCGCGGTCAGTTCGCGGAGGTGTTGTTACCTGAGGGCGATCGAATAGCATCTGGACTCAAGTCCGAGCAACTAGACTCTCGAATCTTTGGCCTTGGTGAGTCACTATGTTCGAACTTTGTTTCCTTGAAATCGGGGTGAACCCATGACTGCGGATTTGAGCAGCACAGCGGAACTACCAGAGAATCTCGATGCGGCGATAGCGGCTTTCCAAAAGCTTCTTGGCGATTCCAATGTCGCCATCGATGCTGGGACATTGGCGGATTATGGTACGGCGACCTTCCGAGAGAATCGTGTCGTACCTGCTGTGCTCCGTCCCGGATCTATCGAGGAAGTGCAGGCAATCTTGCGCATCGCCAACGAGCACGTGGTGCCGGTGTACCCGATAAGCACAGGCCTCAATACGGGCTACGGCTCCAAGCTCCCAGCCAAAAGCGGTTGCGTCATTATGGAGCTCAAGCGCCTAGATCAGATCGTGGAGTACAACGCAGAGCTTGGTTATGTACGGGTGCAGCCCGGCGTTACGCAGCGCATGCTATTTGATTTTCTGACCGCGCAAAACGCGCCTTTCTGGATTGATGTTACCGGCGGTTCGTCGCATCACAGCATGGTCGGCAATATTGCGGAGCGGGGCTTCGGGCATACTGCATTTTCCGACCACTTTGCTCACGTTGGTGGTTTTCAAGTGGTATTGCCCCAGGGCGATTTGCTGCGTACCGGCTTTGGTCAATATGAGAACGCTCAGGCGGTAGATGTGTATCGCTGGGGGGTCGGCCCGCATTACGACGGCTTGTTTACTCAGTCTAATCTGGGAGTGATAGTCGAGGCGACTATCTGGCTGATGCCAAAGCCTGACTATATGCAGTTCTTTAGTTGCAAGGTCGAGAGCGATGCCGATTTACCGAAACTCATCGAAGCACTTAAGCCGCTGCGTTTAGACGGCACGATCAAGAGCGCGATGCATATCGGCAATGATTACAAAATGATAGCCGCGATTCAGAGTTACCCCTTTGATGCAGCCAATGGTGAAACGCCGCTGCCGAAACACGTATTGGATGCGAAGAGCAAAGAGTGGGACTGCGGTGTCTGGAATGTCTCCGGTGCGTTGTACGGAACTCGCTCTGAAGTCCGCGCCGCGCGCGGCCGCATCAAGAAGGCCCTGCGCGGTAAAGTACATCGCCTCATGTTTATGGACGAATTGCTCCTTAAGCTCGCCCAAACCTTCGCTAAGCCTTACCAAATGATTACCGGCACGAACCTTCCGGAGCTCATGAAGATGCTGAAGCCGGTTTTTGGTATGACCAAGGGGGAGCCCAGCGACGGCATGCTGCCCTCCAATTACTGGCGTAAGCCTCAGATGCCTGAGGCTTCTGGAGATCTCAGCCCTGAGAAGGATGGCTGCGGTGTGATGTGGATAGCCCCTATTGCGCCAAACAGTGGTGAGCATGCCGAGGCAATTTGGAAGATTGTTCATGACACGATGATCTCTCATCGCTTTGAACCTGCGGTATCTATCACCATGCTCACCGAGCGCACCATAGATTGCGTGGTGAACATTGCTTACGACCGTGACGTCGAGGGCGAGGATGAGCGCGCTATGGCCTGTCACGACGAGATGCTTGAGCAGTTTTGCGATGCTGGGTATTACCCTTACCGCTTGGGAATTCAGACTGTCGGTAAAATGCCGCCTCGGACTGAAGCTTACGAAACGTTTATGAACGGTATTCGCATGCAGTTGGATCCTAGGGGGATTCTGGCGCCTGGGCGGTATTTGGACTGAGGGCCGCCGTGTGATCAGGCGTGCGCCAGATCACAGTTTGCTCGGGTAAGTGATCGTAATGCGTCGTGGACTTCGATACTCTCTGACTTCGTTTTTGACATAGATCGGTAGCTTGATATGCGTTTTTCCTCGCCATTCGGCAACTCACCATTATTGAGCAGCATTTCTTTTGCGGCTGTCTTTGCTTTGTCGGCGTGCTCGTCGCCTGTTAGTGAGGCCGAGTTGATCGCGCGAGCTGAAGAGGCTATTGCTAGTGGTGATCTAAACGCTGCCGAGCTTGATGTGAAAACGGCTCTGCAGCAGAACCCCGAAAACGCAGTTGCTCGGTCGCTTTACGGAGAGATTTATCTCAGCCAAGTCAATCCTGGTGCGGCGATAGCGGAGTTCGAGCGCTCTTTAAAATCTTCAGAAAGTAGTGAGACGCGCCTAGCTCTTGCCAAGGCTCTTGTGCAAGCCGGTCAGTCGGCTGAGCTTCTCAGTGATTTTGATGCCGGTCTGTATGTATCTTTGGCTAGTGTGCCAGAGTTTAATGCAGTTTTGGCTCGGGCCTATTTAGGGCAGCAGCAGTTATCCGAAGCACGTAGGGCCCTCATGGGAGCCAAGGTCGAGGGCAACGACTATGTCGATGTTACTAAAGCCGCGTTCGCTGTTCAGCTAGACGATAACCCGGCTGAGGCTGCAGCGATTCTCGACGGGATTCTGGATCGAAATGCAAGCAACGCAGATGCCAACAGCTTTCGGGCTTACCTAGCGGCGCTGTCGGACGACTACGAGGCTGCGGTGCAGTATTTGCAGGCTGCGATAGATGCCAATGCCTACCGGCTACCTGATCGCATACAACTTGTGAAGGCTCAGATTCGCATCGGAGACTCGAGTGCGGCATCGAAAGGACTTACTCAGCTGGATAAACTAATTCCTGAATATCCTGAGGTCAACTTTCTGCAGGGCCAACTGCTTTTTGACCAGGGTAACTACCAAGGCGCCATAGAGGAGTTTTCTCAAGCGCTGACCGTGAACCCAAACCATATGGGTTCTTTGCTGCTCGCGGCAAACGCTAACCTACGCGAAGGGAACCTGGCTACGGCAGAGCGGCAATTGACGCAGTTTGTCTCCCGAAACCCCGATAATGCGACCGCTACGCTGCAGCTTGGCAGCTTGTATATGCAAAAAGGTGAGCCAAAAAAAGCAGAGGACATAGCAAAGGGTGTGCTGCAAAATAATGCGGATAGTGTTCCCGCTATGGCAGTTCTTGCAACAGCGCTAGCGACACAGGGGAGAAATAGTGAGAGCGTTGATGTTTACGCTCGCATAGCAGCCTTGCAGCCCGATTCGGTAGAAGCAAAGGTCGCGCTGGGCTCTCAGCAATTTGTTGCGGGAGACACTGAGAGTGGGCTGCAGCAGCTTCAGGAGGCCGCTGAGCAAGACCCTGAAAGCACGGTCGCGAAGGAGCGGCTGATCGATGCTCTCCTTTCTTTGGGAGAAACAGGGAAAGCGCTGAGTGAAGCTCAGTCTTATCGAGCGAGTTTTACAGACGATCCTCGGTCCGCTTTGTACCTCGGGCGCGTTTTACTTCAGGTGCGAGATGTCGATGGAGCGAGGCTTGCATTTAACGAAGCTCTGAAGTTGGAGCCCGGCAATGTATCAGCAAGCGGTGGCCTCGCAGCGCTTGCAGTATTGGATGACGATTTGGATGGGGCTCGGGACGTTTTCAAGACTGCTTTGTCGGTCAACGAAGGTGACTTGGGCACGAGTATGAACCTTGCGGTCATCTTAGAGCAGCTCGGTGATGTTGAGCAGATGGAGGGGGTACTAGGTCAGGCTATTGACACTAACCCGGATGCGGTAGAGCCAAGAGTAGCACTGGCTCGAAAGGCTTTGGTCGATGAAGATCCCTCCAGAGTTGTGGAGTTGTTGTCAGAGCTTGCAAACCAAGGCAGTAGGGATTCGAGAGTGTTTGGTCTGCTGGCGAACGCGCACCTTGCAGCTGGGGAGCCCGAGTCGGCCGCGCCACACGCGAGACGATTGTTGGAGCTCGCGTCGACTGAGCCTGAGGTTCTCGAGATTGTGGCTCGGGTAGAACTCGCAAACGGGCATCCTGATAAAGCTCAACGTCATTTGGAGTCCGCGTTAGTAAGCTTGCCGGACGATGTGGCGTTACGTAAGCAACTGATCGACGCCTTGGTTCGTCAAGAGAAGTTTTCGCGCGCCCTTGATGAGATTGCGAGTCTGCCCACCGACGTACAGGATGATCCAGCTGTTCTTAATGTACGCGGTCGTTTGATGGGTTACTCTGGAGATTTTCGGCAAGCGGCAGTCTATCTCGGGAGAGCTTTTGAGCTGTATCCCAGCGGCGTCACTTTAACCTCGTTTGCCAGCGCAAAGTGGGCGATGGGACTGCAGGGTGAGGCGATTGCTCAGCTCAGTGAGTGGCTAGAAGATCAACCCGACGATATGTTGGTACGTAATCAGCTTGCTTCCCGCTATCTTGAATTGGGCGAAAACGATGCGGCTTTAACACAGTACAAGCTGCTTGTGGATCAAGACCCCGACAGCGTTGTGGTGCTCAACAACCTTGCCTGGCTCATGCGCTCAGAGGACACGGCAACAGCTCTTGAGTATATTGCCCGCGCAGACAAGCTCGCGCCCCAAAGTCCGCAGATTAAAGACACCTACGCCATGGTTGAGCTGGAGAATGGCAACATGGATCGCGCCCTCGCACTCAACGCAAAGGCCCTTGAGGCTGCGCAGGGTAGCCCCGATATTCGTTACAACCGGGCTCAGATTTTGGTCCGCGCCGGACAAAAAGACAAAGCGGCGGATCTGCTGCGCGAGCTGGTGGCCGGCCCCGCTTTTGCCTCTCAGGCAGATGCTAAGGCACTGCTGGACACGCTTTAGCGGTAGTTTTTCGCCAAGTTGATGTTTAAAGCCCTCGGCGCAGGTGACCAGCGCCGGGCAAATCGCTAGCATGAATGCATGTTAGCGTCCTCGCGTTTTTTTCAATTTCTTATAGAGCACCCCAAGCGGTGCCTGTTACCGCTGGTGCTTTTGTTACTGGCGTCGCTTTTTGGGTTAAAGGACCTTGCTAAAGACACTCGCTCTGATGCCTTTCTCGCACCTGATAACCCAGCCCTTTTGTATCGCGACGTCATCCGCGAGCAGTTCGGCTTATCCGATCCCATGCTCATCGCGCTGGTCGCTGATGGCCCTAATGGCGTTTACCGGCCGGACATTCTGCAGGTCATAGCGTCGCTGACCGATGCCGTTGATGAACTATCCAATGTCGATGCAAGCAATACCCTGAGTCTCGCCACGGAATCACTGATCACCGGCACCTACTCGGGTATCGAGGTGGTACCGCTATTGGACCCGTTGCCGGAGTCCCAGGATCAGGCTAATGAGGTGCGCGCTCAGGTCGAGGATTTTCCGCTATTCTTGGGTACGCTCGTCGCCGAGGATGGTTCCGCGGCACTAATCGTGGTGCAACTGATCGACGAGGTTTTGGCAGAGCAGACCTATCGCGAGATGCTGGCGCTGCTTGCTGAGTTTGACCTGCCGGAAGGCGTGACTGCGCACGTCGCTGGCGAGGGCGCTATTGCCGGCTATCTTGGCACGTACATCGACGCCGACGCCCAGCGCTTGAATCCCTTGGCGGGGCTGATCATCGTGCTCATGATTATCCTGGCCTTTCGGCGTTTGGCGCCGGCACTGCTTGCGGTGATGATGATTATCGCGTCGGTGAGTGTGGCCCTGGGCAGCATGGCGGCGCTGGGGATTCCTTTCTACGTGATTACCAATGCGCTGCCGGTCATTCTCATCGGGATCTCCGTGGCCGACACCATTCATATTTTCAGCCACTTTTACGAAGCGCAGTCCAAAGCCCCGCAGATACCCCGCAGCGAGCTTATCGTGTCGACCATGAGCGCCATGTGGCTTCCGGTGACTATTACCTCACTCACCACAGCTGCGGGATTTTTGGGTTTGTACTTTGCTGCTTACATGCCGCCCTTTAAGTATTTTGGTTTGTTTGCCGCATTGGGTGTGGCGGCGGCCTGGCTGTATTCCATCGTGGCCCTACCCATATTGATGAGCGTGTTTCGTGTGCAGGTGGCCCAGCAATTTATCGACCGGCAGCGCGCCGGGACCCGAGACGGTTTGGCGGGCGTGATTCAGCGTTTGGGAACGCTGACGCTGAAATATCCACGAACCATGATTGTTGGCTTTGCGGCCGTGGGTGCTTTAGGAGCGTTTGCGGCTAGCAAGCTGGTCGTTGATGCGGATCGTATCCGGCTATTCCACCCCGACGAGGCCATTGTTGTTGCCGATCAGGCGATTAATGAGCACCTCAATGGCACCAGCACCTTGGATATCGTGATTGAAACGCCCGATGCCGAAGGCATTTACGACCCAGATGTACTCAAGCGGATGCAGGCGTTACAGAACTACGCGCTGACGCTCCCGCATGTCAAAGGTGCGTCGAGTATTGTGGATTATCTCAAGCAGATGAATCGCGTGCTCACGTCGGGGCAAAAAGACGATTATGTTTTGCCCCAGACTCGTGCAGAAGTGGCGCAGTATTTTTTGCTCTATAGCTTCTCTGCCGATCCGGATGACTTTGCCCAAGAGGTGGATTACGACTATCGCAGTGCCAATGTGCGCATCACCATGAATCACGGCGGCTATCGTCAAATCAAAGCGGTGTACGAGTCCTTGGATGCCTACATTGCCGAGTATTTTGATGAGGGTGTGAAGGCGACTATGAGCGGACGTGTGAGTTTGAACTATCACTGGATTCGCAATATTGGCGATTCACATTTTCGGGGACTCCTCATTGCACTCTTGCTGGTCTGGCTGGTGGCAGCGGCGAGTTTCCGCTCTCTTTGGGCGGGGGGGTATACTCTGCTGCCGGTAATCGCCGCGGTATTGATCGTGTATGCGTTTATGGTTGTGCGCGGTCTGACTCTGGGAGTCGGTACCTCGATGTTTGCCGCCGTGGCTATTGGTCTGGGTGTAGACTTTGCGATCCATACGCTGAGTCGCTTGCAGACGCTGCATCGGGTGTTGACATCGCTCAATGAATCACCGGGGCGCGAGGCACAGAAACACGAGGAGATGTTTGTGCAGTTCTTTGTGACCACAGGTCGTGCTTTGTTGCTAAACGTACTGGCCGTTGCCTGTGGGTTCGGCGTGCTTATTTTTAGTCAGGTTACGCAGCTTCGGGACTTTGGCAGCATCGTCATGTTGTCTATGAGCGTCGCCTTTTTGGCCAGCGTCACGCTCTTGCCAGCAATCGTCTATTTGGCTCGCCCGGCATTTATTCATCGCGCCGCAGCCGCCACCCCATTGCTACTTTTGGTGGTCGCGCTTGGATTCGCCAACCCTGATTCGTTTGCAGAGGAAGTATTAACCGCCGACGAGATCGTGGCTCGCGTGAATGCCGTACCCCAGGGTGAACAGGTTACGCGCTCATTGTTGTTTCGAACCACCGACAAACGCGGCCGCACCCGCGAGCGACAGACCCAAAGCTATAGGCAGTATTTTGGCGAGGAGCGGCGTCTGGTTTTGTTTTTTACCGCGCCGGCCAACATTCGCGATACCGCCGTGCTTACCTGGGATTACCCCAACACCACCCAAGATGATCAATGGCTGTACCTGCCGGCGCTGCGCAAAGTGCGGCGCATTCCTGCTGCGGATCGCGGTGACTACTTTTTGGGTACCGACTTTAGTTTTGAAGACATGAAGCTCGACGGGCAGCTCAGCGCCGAAGACTACGATTACGAGATTTTGCCCAGCGATCGCGAGGATTTTTATAGCGTGCAAGCGTTACCCAAGTCCGAGGCGGTCGCCAAAGAGCTCGGCTATTCGCGGACCGAGGCGGTGATAAATTCCAGCAACTGGATTGTGGTGCAGGCGGAGTTTTGGGACGTGAAGGGCAATGCGCTCAAGACGCTCACGGCAGAAGATGTTCGACAGATCGACGGCATCTGGACGCGACACAAAGTCACCATGCGTAATCATCAGACGGGTCACAGCACCGAACTGCTGTTTGCCGATGTTGACTACCAGACTCCCATTGATGAGCGCGTATTCACACAGCAGGCCCTGAAGCGCGGGTTATGATCATGCGACTTTCCAATCCAACACTCAGACCAGTCTTTGATACCTTGGCAGCTGTTGCCTCCTTACTGCTGCTGGTTGCTGCCGAGGCTGCTTTGGCGCAATCCAAAAGCGTGACGGGTTTGCGTATGGGTACATCTCCAGAACGCACCCGCGTGGTGGTGGATCTGAGTGCGGCTACCGAGTACCGGTTTTTTCGCCTCAGTGATCCGGAACGCGTCGTGCTGGACTTAAGCGATGCCCGCTTTGATAGTGAAGCGGTACCGAGCAACTTTAACGGCTCGCCCATTCTGGACATTGAGCACGCAACCCGAGCTGGCGACGACCTGCGCATCGTCGTGAATCTTACGCCCGGGAAGTATCAGACTCGGCACTTTAGTTTAACGCCGAACATCGAAGCCGGGCGCGGCCATCGGCTGGTGGTCGATATTCGATCAGAGTCTGCTGAAGTTGCAGAGGCCGAGGTGTCGCAGCCCGTTGCAGCGGCAGAGCTAGAAAAGGCGGCGGCTCCCGCTGAGCCCGTCGCGCCAGCAGTGCCGGTGCGGGCCGCGGCAGCTGCACCGCTAGCCAAAACACCGAGTTCTGACACCGTACAAGAAAGCCCTGCGCCTGCAGCGAGTAGCCCTACGTCCACAGCTTCTGCTCCGCGACGTCAGCCCAAGACTGGCACGCTGATCGACTTTTCGGGCACCTGGCAGCACGAGTGGGCCTGGGCCACCGAGCCATCTGAGTCGCAGAAGTTTGAGTCTATTGTCCAGCCGCGCTGGGATGTGCGTTTTGCCAATGGTGTAGATCTCACTGCTATCCTTCGCGTTCGTTTGGACGGGGTAGGCGATCTTGGGCCTACGGACCGCCGTCCCCCGAGTTATTCAGATATCAGCGCGCCGTGGTTTAACAGCGGCGAAGCTGAGACTTCGCTGCGCGAACTGTTTGTGGACTTTCAGCTAGGGCAGACGGACTGGCGTCTGGGTAAGCAGCAGGTAGTTTGGGGTCAGGCTGACGGTATTAAGGTGTTGGATGTGGTTAACCCCCAGAGTTTTAGGGAGTTCATCCTCGATGACTTTGATGATTCTCGGATCCCCCTTTGGACGGCCAATGTCACTGTGCCCATAGGCGATGCAGCGAGTCTGCAGCTGCTGTGGGTTCCCGACACCACCTATCACGAGCTCGCCGAGCTCGACACGCCTTTTGCGTTTAGTTCTCCGCGAATCATTCCGCAGGTGCCCATCACCGGTCTTGTAGAGGCAGACAAGCCGGATAATATCTTCTCGGACAGCGACGCAGGTTTTGCACTCTCGGGTTTTGTCGCTGGCTGGGACCTAAGCCTGAATTATCTGTATCGCTATCTTGATGCGCCGGTGCTCCCGGTGCGTGTGCGAGGGCCCATGAGCCTGTTATTGGAGCCCGAGTATCAACGCAGCCACTTACTGGGTGGTACCTTCTCTAACGCCTTTGGTGATGTGACGCTGCGTGGCGAGCTTGCCTACAACTCAGATAGTTTCCAGCCCACGAACACCCTTGCAAATGAGGCTGTGGCCGAGAGCAGCGAATTCTCAGCGCTCATCGGTGTGGATTGGGCGCTGTCTATGGATGCGCTGATCTCGGCGCAGGTTTTTAACAGTTATCTCTTTGATCATGTCGACAGCATGGGCCGGGATGAATCTGAGCAGACGTTAACACTGCTGTACCAACAGGACTTTGCGAACGCGACCTGGCGTTTTAGAGGTATCGGGATTCACTCGATTAACGATGGCGACACGCAGCTTCAGTTAAAACTGAGTTACTGGTTGGCGAGTGAGCTGCAGTTGTGGTTGGGCGCAGACAGCTTTAGCGGTAATCGTCAGGGCTTGTTTGGACAGTTCGGGGACAACGATCGGGTGTTGGTGGGATTCGAGTATGGCTTCTAATGAGTGCGTAGTCGCGGCGCTCTGACTCGAATCTTCTCTGATCAATTGTAGATAAGGGTCCAGAAGGCCGTGAGCAAAACTACCACTCCGGTAATGGCGACTAAGTAACCCCATACGGGCACTTCGCGGCGGGTCTCGCGGCGGCGGTCAGTGGAATCTCGATTACTTTTGCGGCGGTCGTTGTTCATATTAATGCAGTCGCTGCCCTTCCCATTCTGAGCATGTAAGTTAGAGCTCACGATAGCAAATTTTCTGGGGTTGTGATTATGGCTCTAGCAAATAATCACACCCGAACAGTAGCAGAGGATGCGGCGTGCGTTCCACGCAGGGACACCACGATGTGATGGAGAGTAAAAGGGTGATCTTTTTCGTGCGAGAACCGTGTTTCGCGCTCTGTGTTACTGAGAGGTCGCTTTGATCGACGCGTCAGACCGTCGTCGCGATGATGGCCTTTAAACCTTTGACTATCTGATTGGTTAGGGATGTGAATAGAGGCGCTAATAGCAGCGTGATTGCCGAAACTAAAAGCAGGCGAGCGATCGCTAGGCCTGTGTTTTGAGATAGGTCATGCCAATTAAATGCGCTCTCAATGTAGTAGAGAACTACTGTGTGTAGTAAGAAAATTGCATATGAGTGTTTGCTCGCGTACAGAAACAAGCGTTCCACTATGTTTACTCTCCGAGTAAGTGCGAAGTAGGCAGGCTTTAATGCCAAAACACTTAGCGTAGCAAGCAACGATACGAAAACGAAATATGCCGACTTAATTTCAACATGCGGCGGAAAAAAAGGTGACTCTGGGTAAACAATAATGACTGCGATACCTGACACAGCAATAAGTGAAAGCATCTTTTTGATATGCATATCACTGATTCCGAAGCTGTAGAAAAGGGCGCCAAAAAAATAAAACGTGATCAATGTGGCAATCACCCACGCTTGCGTGGCATATCCGCCTAGTACTGGCTCGGTCGAAGCGATAAAAGTCTCTCGAACCGGCAGAAAATCTCCGACTAAATTGATAGCAAAAAGGGTCGATACGGTTCCAATTGTGGCATGTTTAAACCTACGAAAAAGGGGGAAAATCAGTATGGAAATTGCTGACATTATGAATAAAGCATTGATGAACCAAATTTGCCCGATTGGGATCTCTATCAGGCCCCACCTTGGCCACATAAAAGCCCATCGAAGCGGCCCATCATCCAGTACTAGGAGACTTTTATTACTGGCGTAAAGAACGCATATCAGCAATACCATAAACGTATAAAAAGGCACGGCGATCGCGATATACCGCTGGAGAGCGTACCGCCAAATGTCTTTTGTGCGTAAAAAACTGTTGTAACTCACGGCGCCAGATACAAAGAAAAGTATTGGGAATAGCGCGCCGAGGTACCAAGAGTGAGGAGGATAGAACCACAATAGCCCTAGATGTCCTAGCATTACACGAAGAATTGATAGCCCTCGTAACGCGTCTAGATATCTTCTATCCGTTTCGTTGATCAGCTTGTTCACAATACACCCTCTTACCCTCTTACCCTCTTACCCTCTTACCCTCTTACCCTCTTACCCTCTTACCCTCTTACCCTCTTACCCTCTTACCTTCTAGCCTTTAAGCCTAGCGTCGAATCCGGGCGTTGATTGACTGAGTTTAGCTGCGGGCCGTATTGTCGCTGTTAAAAACGTGGCATGCGCTGCCGTATCGCGGCTGTCAGAAACCTTCGACATTTGTCGTTGGTTTCAATTTTTTAGGTTCTAGTCGTATTGCGGCTATAAGGGCTCTGTGTTTCAGATAAAAGCTTGGAAAGTGAGATGACGGGCTTTGGCAGTTTGCCCCTCAACGGTCATTATTCGTTATCGTAAGCGTTGCTAGTGCCCTAGCTTGTTCGATTCTCGACCGTAGGGCTTTGGTGCTAAACATAGCCTTTTCTTTGCGATACCAATACATCAATCCAGCAAGGTGAGAAAAACTAACGACTGATAAAGGATTTTGTCGCGAAATTTCCTGCGCATGATGGACTACAACATCCGAGGTAAATACGGCCACTGTATGACCGGATAGCCAGACCCTCGCACAATAGTCTACGTCCTCAGGTGCGTAGAATATTTTTTCATCGAAGAGTCCTATCTCTTCGACGGTTGATTTTCGAAGTAACCAGAAAGCAGAGATAGCATAATCAACGTAGATTCGAGTGGCTGCAGACAAACGCTGCGCTTCAGATGACTCCATTTTTCTTAGGAAAAATAGCCGTTTAAGTTTGTGAAGTAGCGTAGGGAAAACGTCATATGATTTTTGATGATTTCCCGACCCATAGGTGATTCCAGGACATGCGATCCCTAGCATTTTATCTTTATGCATCTCTCCTAGCAGTCTCGACACAACTCCGAATTCTAGGATCTCAACATCGCTATCGCAGATGAGTAAAAAGTTGCCCCGAGCTCTCCTTAAAGCAATGTTTCGGGAGAAAGTCGTGCCTGTGTTTCTTCCGAGTGAGATTAGATCTGTATCTGGCCTAATAGAAAGCACTTTGGCTGAAGTATCATCGGTGGATCCATTGTCCACGACGATTAGCTCATAGCTTAGTCCGGTTGATTCTAGGTCGCTTAGGACGCTATTCAGACATTTTTCTATGTATGCTGCCGAGTTCCAGGTGATAACAATGCACGAAACATCGATTTCAAGCGGGCTTGGTTGCGCCTGCTCTAAGAGAGAGTCTGGTGGGGTGTCGCTATTCATTAAATTTTGGTTCCTCGAAGCCCATATTTCTCTAGCATCGAATACAAGGTCGGTCTCGTCACGCCAAGTAACTCGGCAGCCTCAGTGATACTGTCATTCGCGTGAGACAAAGCCTGCAAAATTGCTGCTTTCTCCGCATCTTCCCGAACCTGTTTGATGTTCAGTGGCATTGCGACAGTTTCTTTGAGTGTATCTTCTAGGTATTCCTCTAGCTCAAGGTCTTCGACCGTAACCTGCCCACCCTCTGCCATGATTACCGCGCGCTTGATGCGTGATTCCAGCTCTCGCACATTACCGGGCCATCCGTAGTTACCGATGGCCCGCAGGGCGGTGTTTTCGAAGCTTTTGACGCCCGTGCCCTTGTCGCCTGCAAACCGTGATAAAAAAGCCTTAGCCAAAACTACAGCGTCTCCCTCACGATCTTTAAGCGCTGGAATATTGATCACCATTTCGCTCACTCGGTAATACAAATCCTCGCGGAACTTGCCCTCGGCGATGTGCTGCTCAAGATTTTGATGGGTTGCGCAGAGCACGCGGACATCCACCGGGATTTCTTTGCGACCGCCGAGTCGTTCGATGACTCTCTCCTGCAGAAAGCGCAGTAACTTCGCCTGCAATTCCATGGGCAGATCGCCGATTTCGTCGAGAAAGAGTGTGCCGCCATCGGCATGCTCGATTTTGCCGATGGTCTGCTGGCTCGCGCCGGTGAACGCGCCCTTCTCATAGCCGAAAAGTTCACTTTCCAAAAGTGTGTCGGGGATGGCTGCGCAGTTGATAGCGACCATGCGTTGGTCAGCCCGTGGGCTAAGCTCGTGGATGGCTTGGGCAAAGCGTTCTTTGCCGGTGCCTGATGCGCCAAGTAGCAAGGTGGTGATATCTGTAGGAGCGATTTTCTCTACCGTGCGACAGACCTTCAGCATTTGCGGGCTTACGGCAATGATTTTGTCCAGCGGCATGTTTTCACTAGCGCGCTGCAGTGCCTGATTTTCTTTTTCTAACTGGTATACATGGTGGGCGCGATCCACTAGCAGCGTTAGCAGCTCGGGGTCCGCGGGTTTTTGGTGAAAATCATAGGCACCGCCGGCGATTGCCTTTACGGCGTTTCTGCGATCATGGTCGCCTGTCACTACAATAACTTTGGTTTCGGGCGCCAGACTGAGGATTTCGCCCAGCGTTGCCAGGCCCTCAGTTACGCCGCCGGGATCCGGTGGTAACCCCAAGTCCAGCAGCACTACGCCGGGTTGATGGCGTCTGAGAGCCACTATTGCCGCTTTACGGTCGCCGGCCACGATAACTTCATAGCCATCAAAAGCCCAGCGTAGCTGGCTTTGGAGCCCCTCGTCGTCCTCAACAACTAACAGCGGTTTGGCCGCTTCGCTCACGTGCTTACTCCCTAGGAATTCTGGCGTCTAGTGTGCCACGCTACGCTAGCCTCTGTGTGTGTCTGGTTCACAGCTTTCACTATTTGACTGCTTCGCGGCATTGTTTTGTATTGCGTCGGTAAGGGGCAGGGTGACGCTAAACCGACTGCCAGTCCCGAGTTCGCTGACGACACTGATGTCTCCACCTAACTGACGCACATACTCGCGAGACTCAAAAGCACCAATGCCCATGCCTGTCAGCCCTTTGGTGGATTCAAAGGGCTTGAATAAACGACTGCGGACAAACTCTTCGCTCATGCCGCAGCCCGTATCGCTGATGCTCACTTTTACCATCGACCGATCCACTTTGAGTTCGACGCTCAGTTCCCCATTATCTGTCGTGGCCTCTTGGGCGTTCTGCACGAGGTGCCCGAAGACCGTAGACAGACGCTCGCGATCGGCTGTCACGGTTGCCGCCGATGCTAGGCTCAGCTGCGGCGTGGGCAGACCATCTGCTCTCGCTTGTACGACTTGTTCAAGCAGTGGCCCCAGTTCTACCGTGGCTGGTGAGGCGCTGCGCATACCGCTGCGCATTTGATCCATAAGGCGTTGCATTCGTTTGACTGAGTTATCGACAGTGCTGATCATGTCATCGATAAAGGCAGGGTTGTCTCGGTGCTTTTTGGCGTTTGACACCATCAAAGACTGCTGGGCGAGAATGTTTTTGAGATCGTGAATGACGTAGGCAGATAGGCGGTTAAAGGCATCGAATTGCCGGGCCTCTACCAAGCCTTGACTGGCTCTTTGCTGAGCTAAAAGCGCGGCGGCTTGTCGACCCGCTGTTTTGAGTAGATCGCGGTCTTCCCAGTTAACACTGTCTTTCAGATCTGTGCGGGTTAAGAACAGCAGTGCCTCAAGCTCTTCTTGAAAAAACAGCGGAACTATCAGCCACAGCGATTTGTGCTCAGAGATCCAATCAGGCGCCTGTAGATCACCGTAGAGGTTGGACGCATTGCGCCATTCCTGCAAATCTATGACCCAGCCGCTTTGTTGAATCCACTCTTGTAGATTGCCAAGGTCCTTGGCGGCTGGTGGGTCTAGCTCCCAAGTCGCAAGATCGCTGAGTCGTCCGTCGGAGCTGCGGTGCAGTAGCAGCCCGCCGGGGCTCATGGTGATGGTGGCCATGGTGCGAATTACCCCGGAGGGGATATTTTCAAGCGCCGCAAGTTCCTCGGTAAAGCGAAGCCATTCCACTCGGTAGTCATAGCGGTAGCTGAAGAAATGCTTGGCCAGCCAGACTCGCAATCGAGCTCGTAAGGTACCGGAAAACAACAGGGTAATCAGAAGCGCACCGCTACCCGCCCAAAATGATATCTGCAGCACGCCGCCCCAGCTGCCGCCCAGGTATCTGATGAAGTATCCGATAGTCGCCATGCACACTAAGTAAACGCCTGCGCCCATGAGCGTGACGGTATGAAAGACCACCTGTCGTGATACATGTACATCCATGCGCCAGTTGCGATTGCGGGCGATGGCTATCACTAGCCAGGGTACGACTAACGTATTTATCACGCCGCGGGCCTGCCAGAGCTGCGCATTCATTTGGCGAAACAGCAGGGCCTCGGCGTACATGACAAAATCGTAGATGTAGAGTGCGCCCAAACCAAGGCACAGAAATTTCACGCCCCAGCGCTCGCTGCTGCTGGCATTGCGGTAAACCTGCTCAACAAGTAGCAGGCCCGCAATCGCCATGGCTAGCCAGAGCATAAGTGCAGCATCGCCGGCTTCTGCCGTGCTCAGAGAGAGCAGGTCGCTAAAAGGTCGTAGGGCGATAATTCCCAGCGAAGCGATAAGGCAGCCAATAAAGGGATTAAACCAACGTCTTCCCAGCCAGGTCCAAACGTCGCCGCCAGACTGAAACCCCAGCAACTGAAGGAGGAAAAAAATCCACCCTGCGTTGCGCGCTAGTTCACTTAGCTGAAGCAATGTTATCGGCGGGTAATGGTATAAGGTGCCCGCCGCTACAATGGCAGCCCAGACCGCTGTTGCCACCGCAGCAAAAAGCAAGCCGGGCCCGAGGGGACGGACGCGCCATTGGGTCAGTAGCAGGGCGGCGAGCACAAAAAAGCCCAGCGCCGCTGCCGCATGTGTAAAGAGACTGATGTTACCTATCACGCGCGATAACCCTGACTTTGTGAAGCATTCGACCCTATACTCTCGCTGTATCACTGTAAATGCATGGAGTAAGTTTTGGAGAGGTGCAACGCGGTTGCGATAGTTGGCTTGGGCTACGTGGGTTTGCCGCTGGCGGTGGCTTTTGGCGCCAAGCGTCGCACTATTGGTTTTGATCTCAATGAACAAAAGCTTGATGCCTACCGTGCGGGACGCGATCCTTCTGGCGAGGTGTCTGATGCGCAGCTGGCAAATGCTTCATTTTTAGAGCTCACGAGCGAACCGGGGCAGCTCAGCCAGGCTGACGTGATTATTGTTGTGGTGCCGACTCCGATCGATCACGCTAAGCGGCCGGATTTATCGCCACTGGAGTCAGCGTCAAAAACCGTAGGCTCACATATGCGACCCGGCGCTATCGTCGTATTCGAGTCCACCGTATACCCCGGCTGTACTGAAGAGGTGTGCGTGCCTATTTTAGAGGCATCCTCGGGCTTGCCGTGGGTTGGTGGCGCGGGTGATTTTGGCAACGGGTTGGTAAACGATGGCTTTTACGTTGGATATTCGCCCGAGCGTATTAATCCCGGCGATAAAACTCGTCGGTTAGAGACCATTACTAAGGTCGTGTCGGGCGATACGCTCGCGACTCTGGATGTTCTCTCGGAGTTGTATGGCTCCATTGTGGACGCAGGCATACACCGCGCAACGAGTATCAAGGTAGCCGAGGCCGCCAAGGTGATCGAAAACACCCAACGCGATTTGAATATTGCGCTCATGAACGAGCTTGCGATGATCTTTGATCGTTTGGGTATCGATACTCTGGACGTGCTGGAGGCTGCTGGCACCAAATGGAACTTTTTGCCATTTAAACCTGGCTTAGTAGGAGGGCACTGTATCGGAGTGGACCCGTATTACTTGACCTATAAGGCAGAGAGTAGTGGTTATCACCCGCAGGTGGTCTTGGCGGGGCGGCGCATCAACGACGGCATGGGTAAGTTTATTGCCGAGCAGACCGTAAAGCAGCTTGCAGCAAGAGGGCTGCCGATTACTGGCGCCACGGTCAATCTCCTCGGACTGACCTTTAAAGAGAATTGTCCTGATTTGCGTAATTCCCGGGTTCCCGACATTGCGCAGGAGCTGCAGGCTTATGGCTGCATTGTGCACGTTCACGACCCCTTGGCCGATGCAGGAGAAGCCCAGACTGAGTACGACTTGCAGCTCTGCGGTTGGGGCGAACTGCCAAAAGCTGAGGTTTTAGTGCTCGCTGTGCCCCATCGGACCTACATCGAGCGGCCGTTAGGTGATTTTGCTCGCCTGCTTTCCAGCGATGGCTTATTAGTGGATGTCAAAAGTGTTTTTGACCGCGATGAGGCGGCGTCGGCGGGAATTAAGCTCTGGCGCTTGTGATCTCTCTCACAGAAGTAGGGATTAAGTTGGCCTGCCCCTTGTGAGTGTAAAGAAATCCGACGACACTAAGTCATCAAAGTTCACAGATTGCTTTAATTGTGAGCTATAGCGTATTGCTACTGTGACGATAATTTACCTTGAATTAGCTCCGTGACTTTGCAAAGCTGACTCAATCAACCGGAGGCCCGATAGAGGGCGAACCTGTTATGTACGACCGTTTCTACGGTTTCAGTGAAGAGCCGTTCCGGCTAAGTCCGGATCATCATTTTGCGTATCAGCACCGAGCCTATAAAAAGGCTCGGGCATATATGGCCTATGCCTTTATGCGAGCCGAGGGTTTTGTGATGGTGACTGGCCGTCCGGGCACAGGTAAGACCACGCTGGTGGGCGCGTTGATGGAGGACCTTGCCTCTGAGCGAGCGCAGGTCGCGAATCTGGTGTGCTCTCAGCTCCAGGCAGATGATCTACTGAGCATGGTGGCGCACGAGTTTGGTGTGGATATCAATGTCACGAATAAGGGCCAGCAGCTCCAGCACTTGTCGCGCGCATTGCAAAAGTGGCATCGAGAGGGACGGCGGGCGCTGCTAATTGTCGATGAGGCGCAGGATCTATCAATTTCAGCGATGGAGGAGCTCCGTCTCCTTACCAATATTCAGGTTGCTGGCAAGCCGTTGATGCAGATCTTTTTGCTGGGCCAGCCTGAATTACGCGAACTGATATTGCGTCCAGAGATGGAGCAGGTACATCAACGTATTGTTGCTGCGAGCCACTTACAGCCGTTGGAACCAGATGAGACAGAGCAGTACATACGACATCGCTTAGCGGCGGCGGGATGGAAGGGTGACCCGGCGATTAGCAAGGCTGTTTATCCGCTTGTATTCAAATTCTCAGAGGGTATAGCCCGGCGCATAAACCTAATTTGCAGTCGTCTCATGCTCCACGGCAGTGTTGAGCAGTTGCACCGCATCGGCGCGGAAGATGTACGTGCGGTTGTCGAAGAGCTCCAGGGAGAGAGTCTCGCAGCTGGTTCTGTGTTTACCGAGCATGATTTCGATGTGGAAGATGTCTTTGAAACAGAGCTCGAAGCGGTAGAGTCTGGCGATAGGGAAGAAGATTCGAGTAGTGGCCCTATATCGGTGGTTGAAAATGGCGATAGTAAGCCGCCGACGCCTGCCGACGAAGACCGCAATGCTCTTTGGCGGCGCCGTATGCGTCGTCAAAAACGCTAAGCTTTATACTAATGAACGTCGTTCAGCGCGCAAACAGGGGAATAAATATGAGTACAGTAGGTCTTAGCGGTGTTGCCAGAGTCACTGGCGCAACCATTTTTGCGTTTTTGGTGACTGCCTGTGGGGGCAGTCCCACTGTGCCTATGGGTGAACGTTTTAACGAGCCAGACTATAGTTATGTTGTCGGGCCCGGCGATGTAATGGAGATCTTTGTTTGGGGTAACGAAGAGTTGTCTACGTCCGCTATTGTGCGTCCCGACGGTAAATTTACTACTCGTTTGGTCGAGGACCTCCCAGCAAGCGGTAAAACGCCTACTGAACTGGCTAGAGCAATTGAGGTGGCTTACGCCGAATATGTGCGTCAGCCGGTTGTGAGTGTGATTGTGAATGGTTTTGTGGGTGTGCCAGAGCAGCAGGTACGTGTTGTCGGCGAGGCAACAGAGCCAAAAGGGGTGCCTTACACGCAGCATATGACTCTGCTTGATTTAATGATCGCTGTTGGCGGCATGACCGAGTTTGCTGCCGGAAACAAGTCGGTACTGGTGCGCAATAGTAGTGGGCAACAAACGTCCTATGGACTTAGGTTGGATGACCTTCTGAGGGATGGGGATATATCCGCTAATCTAGTATTGATGCCCGGCGACATAGTGATTATTTCCGAGAGCTGGTTCTAAGCGACATATCTAGTAACTACTGTCCATCAGGCGGGCGAGTACATATGCAAGACGTTATTGCTCAAGGGATGAGCTATGTTTGGGGTATTTGGCGTCATAAGTGGGTAGCGCTGGCTCTCGCTTGGCTAGTTGCGATTGCTGGCTGGTTGTACGTATGGAGCGTGCCTGAGGCCTATGTGGCGACAGCAAAACTCTACGTGGACACAAACTCCGTTCTTCGTCCGTTAATGCGCGGACTCACAATTACCCCTGACATAAATCAACGGGTTAGCTTAATGAGTCGAACTTTGTTGTCGAGACCAAATTTAGAGAAGCTAGCGAGAATGACTGACCTAGATTTGATGGTGACTACAAAAAAGTCTCAAGAGGCTCTTATTGATCGCTTGCGAAGTACTATCTCCCTGAGAGGAGAACGCGGAAACTCCTCCATCTACAACATCCGCGTGAAGCACCAAAACCGCGATACAGCCCAGCGAATCGCGCAGTCGTTGATCACGGTTTTCATTGAGAGCTCCCTAAACGAAAAACGGAATGACTCGAGTGGTGCGCAAGTGTTTCTTGAAGACCAAATTGCGGATTATGAGACTCGACTTGTTGAGTCTGAACGCCGTTTAGCAAGGTTCAAGCAACAAAACGTTGACGTTTTGCCCAGTAAATGGGGTGCTGACTACTACACTCGCCTTGAAGCCGTTAGAGGAAGCTTGCAAGAGTCTAAACTCGCGCTCAGCGAAGCACTGGAGCGACGTGACGCTTTGCGGGCGCAGATAGATGGGAACGGATCGGTAGATAGCTTAACAGCGGCAGGTATCGTTACCCCAGCAGACGCGCGATTACAACAAATGCGCTTGCGCCTTGATGATTTGCTAGCCAGATATACAGATAGACACCCGGAAGTGCGCCAAATTCAGGGCCTAATCTCCGAGCTAGAGGAGCAGAGACAGTTAGAGCTTCAGGCTGTAAGTGAGGGAGGTAGGCCGGGCCCTGGAAGCACGCAGGCGTTTAGTGATATGCAGACTCTTATGTCTGGTGCTGAGGCGAGTGTTGCTGAGCTTAGAGTGCGAGTTGCCGAGTTTGAAAGGCGCGAGACGGATTTAGCGGCCAAGGTTACGCTAATTCCTGAAATCGAGGCCCAACTCAAACAGCTGGATAGAGACTATGAGGTTGTGCGTAATCAGCACACGGAGCTACTGGAGCGCAGGGAGTCTGCGAGGCTGTCAGAGAATGTAGAGAACAACGCCGGTGATGTTAGTTTTCGCGTCGTTGATCCTCCTTATGTTCCAAGTAAGCCATCGGAGCCGAATAAAGTGCTGCTAAATGTCGCTGTCTTGATTGTAGCCCTCGGCGCAGGTCTCAGTTTTGCTCTTTTGCTATCTCTGCTGAATCCGATCGTAGTTGATGCGAGGATGCTTGCCGCGACCACTGGCTTGCCTCTTCTAGGTGTTGTGACATTCAATAAAGATATTGCCTTAGAGCGCACCGACCGTTTTCTGTTTGCTGGATTTGTCTTTGGTACGTTGGCGCTGTTCGGAGCCTTTGGAGGAGTGATGCTTGCCCCCCAGATTATTGCACGTGTGGCTGGTCTATGAGTATTATCGAGAAGGCCGTTCGGGCAGGAAAATCGAAACAGCAAACAGAGTCGGAGGCACCGAAGTCGCCCCAAGAGGCTTTGCAGCAGGGGGATGATTTTCTTGATGGACCTAGCACTGTGCTGGAGCCCGATGATCTACTCACCTCCGCAGTCAGGCCGAGTACATTTGCAACAGCTCCTGAGAGTCGGATTCAGCTCGATATCTCCATGGAAAGACTTCAACATGCGGGCTTTATTTCCCCAAACGTTCCTCGCAGCCGCATTGCCGAGGAGTTTCGTACTATCAAGCGGCCACTACTTCGCAACATTGACAAGACACGTGGCAGTTTTGATGAGCAATCGAATCTGATCATGGTTACCAGTGCCCTTCAGGGCGACGGTAAGACCTTCTCTTCTATCAACTTGGCAATTTCTATCGCAATGGAGCAAGACAAAACCGTGCTATTTGTTGATGCTGACGTTGTGCGCGCTAGTGCCGGGAAGACATTAGGAATACCAAAAGGCACTCCTGGGTTGATAGATCTGTTGGATGACAACAGTGATGTTGATCCTGCAGATGTGATTTTACATACCAATATCCCCAAATTAAGAGTCCTTCCAGCGGGGAATGGCAGCGATAACTCAACTGAGCTCCTTGCAAGCGACACAATGCACCAGTTTATGATCGAGTTGTCCAATCGATATCATGACCGGGTGATCGTCTTCGATTCACCCCCATTATTACTTACCACTGAAGCTGGAGTTTTGGCGTCTTTTATGGGGCAGATTGTTTTTGTCGCGTCAGCTGACGTGACGCCTCAACATGCGGTGCAAGAGGCGCTTGAGCACATTGGCGAGAATAAGATCGCAGGGGTTGTTCTCAATCGCGCGTCTCGCCGCAGATCGAAGTTACTTGGTGTGGGTAGCTACGGCTATGGTTACGGATATGGCGATGGGTATGGTTATGGGGAACGAAGAGGTAGCGGAGCAAAAATAGCCGCAGACGAAGCAGCAGGTCAGCAAAAGGAGCTTGGATAAATGCGTTGTCGCGGGTTCGTGTGTTCGGCAACGGTGGGCCTGCTGGCAGTATTGGCCTCGCACAACCTGAATGCGGCTGAATGGACTACTGGTGCGGGACTATCGGTGGGTACTTACGCTTCGTCCAATATTTGTCGCGCGCCTGATGACGAAGAAAGCAAGGTAGTCGGTACAATCACGCCAAGTGTAGATTTGAGTGGCGAGGGCTCGCGTGCCACCGTCGATTTGAGCGCTGCGGTTGAGTACAACACTTTAGGGGACAGCTCCATAGATTGTCCCCAGGTTGGTGGTGGTGCCAACGTGGCCAACAGGGAGGCTTGGGTTCCGAGGATTAGATTTCTCTCTGAGCTTGATGCGGTAGAAAACCTTCTCGTCCTAACTGCAAATGCCTCAGCGAATCAAAACGCGATCAATCCCTTTGTGGCGGGTGGCGACGATAATATCAATGCTACTGGAAACACCAATATCAACTATCGATGGGGATTGGGGGCACGTGTCGACAGGCAGTTCAACGAAACTCTAGCGGTACTGGCGAGCTACAATTACAACGAGCAGTTCAATTCGGCGAATCAGGTTCTTAGTGACAGCCAAGAAGACCGCGTGGACTTGGATGTTGGGATGATTCCCGAAGCTTCTAGGTTTAGTGTGGGGCTGCGTGGGCAGTACAGCGAAGTCTATTTCGAACCTACGACAGTTCAGCCAGAATTTACAAATCGATTATCGCGTCTCGAGGTGCGGTCTGCCTTCAGGGTGTCAGATAGCTGGGCGTTGACTGCATACGCCGGAGAAGAAGATAACGTGTTTCTTTCATCAAGCGAGGATATCGATGGTAGCTATTGGGATGTTGGCGTTCGTTGGGCGCCAAACGCGCGTGTAGAGTTTAACGCTGGCTATGGTGAACGGTTCTTTGGCGAAACACCGCGTTTTGATGTTACTTACCGACATAAACGGAGTGAGTTCACTGCGAGCTATTCGCGTGATTTACAGTTCCCTAGAAACATTCGAGTCGATGACGATGCTGGGCTTGGCACAGCCTTCGATTTGCCCGGCGACCCAATAGTCACCCAAGGGAATCCAACGTTTGTCGGCCAAACGCCAGTTTTAAATGAACGTTTTGCTTTGAATTATCGCTTCAGTGCTCGCCGCACCACCTTTGGCCTTCTAATTAGCGACTCACAACAGACTCGCGCTGAAGATGGTCGTGAAGGCAGCTTTCAAAGTGCAATAGCTAGCTTCACCAGGAGCCTGGGAGTGTCTCTAGGTGCTGACTTGAGATTGATTTGGCGTAGTAATGAAAACGGTTCTACGGGTGGTGGGGTATTTGTTGCTCAAGATCTTGAGTCGTGGGGTGTAAGTACTGGTTTACAGAAACGGCTCGCCAAAGATACATCTCTTTCTTTGCGGTATGTATATACAGATCAGACCTCTAGTACCGACTTCAACAATTTCGAAGAGCATCGCATTGATCTCTCACTTGGCTTTAGATTTTAAAGAATGAGTGATCATATTCTTAATGCAATGACTGTCGATGTCGAAGATTTTTTCCAGGTTTCTGCATTCGAAAAAAACGTGTCACGAACATCTTGGGACTCTACTCCGCTTAGAGTAGAGCGAAACATGGATCGCATACTCGATCTGTTCGGTCAGCACGATGTTAAGGCGACATTTTTCACTCTCGGCTGGATCGCCGAGCGTTGCCCAAGTATGGTCCGACGGATCGTTGAAGAAGGGCATGAGCTAGCCAGTCACGGTTGGGAGCATGTGAGAGTTACCGAGCAAAATCCGGAGCAATTTCGCGAAGATGTTGTGAAGACCAAGAAATTCTTGGAGGACCTTGGGGGGCAGGGGGTTCATGGCTATAGGGCGGCGAGTTACTCTATTGGTGCCGGTAATCTGTGGGCGCATGATGTGCTGGCGGACAGTGGCTACAAATACAGCTCAAGTATCGTGCCGATAAAACATGACCTGTACGGTATGCCAGATGCGCCTCGGTTCAAGTTTACGACGGCTAACAACCGACTGGTCGAAATTCCATTGACTACGCACCCAATCGCAGGAAAAAACATTAATTGCGCGGGTGGCGGGTGGTTTAGGTTGTTCCCCTATCCGTTTTCGAGGTGGGCATTGCGTCAGGTAAACAATAATGAGCGCGAGGCCGCCGTGTTTTACTTTCATCCTTGGGAGATTGACCCAGAGCAGCCACGTATTTCCGAGGCGAGCACAAAATCACGCTTTCGACACTACCTCAATTTGGCGAAGATGGAATCTCGGATATCACAATTACTCAAGGATTTTCGTTGGTCGAGAATGGATCACGTGTTTTTTGCCGATCCCGAGTAGCCTTGTCGGCTCCTGGATAGACGATCTGTGCCTGAAAGCGTCAGAAGACGGGCCGCTCCATATTGATCGAGGTTCGTCAGAAAGAAACAAATGCTGATGGGTTTTAAAAACGGCCGTTTGAGGACATGTGTTGCGCGGCGAAGGTGTGACTTTGTTCAATCGGTCGATAAAAAATTGCAATGATTCTCAGCAAGCGTAAAGCCTTATGAGTAAAGTAAGGGCGAGACTAAGCAAGTACTTGTTTGTATGGCCTAGAGTTATGGTGGTAGCTGCACTGCGCCAGCTTTTTGGTCAAACCATCGCACTTGAAGGGAAGAGGATCGTGTTTGTAGGAGGGTTACAGCGATCGGGCACCTCTCCCCTTTATAAGGCCTTGTTGGCTGTGCCGGGGCGTACCGGTATTTATGGGACGCATGTGCCGGAGCAAGAGGGGCAGTTTTTGCAATCTGTTTATGAGCCCGACAAAAGTTTCGGGATCCTCTACGGTTTTGAAAGAGATTGTTATCTAAGTGAACGCGACACTTTTGATCCGGAGCGCGATCGACTACGGCTATTAGCTGACTGGGGAAGATTCTGGTCACCGAAAGCTGATGTGTTTGTTGAGAAGACTCCTTCAAATATAGTCAGGCTGCCCTACCTGAAGGCTCTCTTCCCTGAGGGGGAGTTCATTGTCATTGTTAGGCACCCGCTCGCATATTCGCTTGCGCTGAAAAAATGGTCAGACGAACCCCTCCGAAGGATAATCGAGCATTGGTTGATGGTCCACAAGACCAGTATCGAAAACCTTTTAAAGGTTGATGGTGTAACCGTTGTTCGCTACGAAGATATTTGTGACCCTAGTTCTGGCGCACGAAGCCGTTTACAACAACGACATGGAGTAGCTACAAGTGCCGATTTGTTTGCGGATCAGAATGTTAAATATTTTGAGACTTGGGGTGGTCTCCACCTTACCGCATTGTCGAATGATGACCGTATCGTCCTGTCTAATCGCTATGGTCAAGTCGAATCTGTATTCGGCTACAGTCTTGATGAGCCCTACGTGTTAGCCGAACCTCAATGGATGAAAGAAGCGTGAGCGGAGACTCTGGAAAGGGGCTAAAGCCGAATTTTATTGGTATCGGTGCACAGAGAGCCGCATCTACGTGGTTGAATCAGTGTCTTCGCCAACATCCGGAAGTATGTTTGCCGCGAAAGGAAATCCGATTTTTCAACTATGGCTATGAGGAAGGACTCGACTCTTACTTTCGTAACTTTGAGGGTTGTGAGGGGTGCAAGATAGTGGGTGAAATCACGCCGGATTACTATCATTCCTCGTTAGCGCTCGATCGCATGGCTAGGGATCTTCCTGGCATAAAGCTTATGTACGTGGTTCGTAACCCCATCGATCGCGCCTACTCTCAATATAAGCTTTACTTGGATCAGGGCGCGATTAAATCGCCCTCCTTTGAGTCGGCTTTAGAGCACCACCCTGAGTTAATAGAGTGGAGTATGCAAGGATCTGCTCTAAGGAACGTTTTTGAACGCTTTGATGAGAAAGATGTATTAGTAGTTCTGTATGACGAAATTTTAAATGCACCAAGTGAAGTCTTACTACGCATATATAACTTCCTTGATATTGGCTGCGAGTTTGTCCCGGATGTGCTTAAAAAGCGTGTCAACAGAGTGGTATTACCCCGTACGCAACGTGTGCTTAAAAGGGTAGGGATGGGGGCGCTTATAGGATGGGTAAAGAAATTCCCTAGGCTTTCTGAATGGATTAAGGATAGTTTCTATTCGGGTGCCGGCGCGTCGTTGAAAGATGAGACTCGTCAGCTATTGAACGCAAAATTTCGGGATGACGTGGAACTTTTAGAGAACCTTGGTGGGTTTGATTTGCGGCATTGGAAGGTCTAAATGTCGCCGCGACTACTGGCTGCCTTTTGGCAGCCGCGTCCAGATGTTTAGCCTATGACCGCACTAGTTATTCTGAAAGGCTCAACGCTTTTCACCATAACCAGACTTGTGCAACGCGCTCTTGGTCTGATAAGTCTTGTGGTACTCGCGCGGATACTTGCTCCGGAGGATTTCGGGCTAGTAGCTCTGGCCAGCATTTTTCTTGTTTTAAGTACGGATCTTTCTAGTTTAGGTTCAGAGCCATACTTGTTACAAAAGACTTCTGTTGAGGACGTTGATCTTCATACAGCTTGGAGCGTCTCGATTCTTGCCAAGTTTAGTCTTTTTGCACTTCTGGTGATTGCTTCGCCGGCTTTAGCGTCGATTTTAAACGAGTCCCGCTTGGCGTTGATTATACCTATCGCTAGTAGTGGATTGCTGATAAGAGCCTTCGCGAATCCCGCAGTTGTGCTGCTGAAGCGTAAGTTCCTTTACAAGAAGATTTTTGTGATGGGTGTACTCACAAAATTTATTTCAGTGACAGTGGTTATCGTCTTGGCCGTTAATACCAGGAGTTTTTGGGCCTTGATCGTTGGAGATTTGGTTGGAGCGGTTGTTTCAACCATACTTTCCTACGTTTTCGTTTCTGCTCGTATAGGCTTGTCTCTAAAGAATTGGGCTTCGCAGTGGGGCTACGTTCGCTGGGTGCTACCTCAGACTCTTCTGGGGTCGCTTAGAGGGCAGCTTGATAAATTTCTTCTCGGTAGGGTGTTGCCTGCTGAAATGCTCGGTGGATATCATGTTTCGCGCAGCCTTATTGATGTCCCGGCGGTAAACCTGCTTGGCCCTTTGTCCGAACCGCTACTGGCCTCATTTGCCCAGGTCCGTGACAGTGGCGACTGGATGAGGCGTCAATTTCGTGTCGCCTTTCTGGGCTTGTACAGCCTTGTTTTTCCTTTGATTGCCATATTTAATATTTTTTCAGACGAAATCGTGCAGGTAGTCTTCGGCGCAAAGTGGGCTGCTTTCGCGCCTATAACAGCCGCTCTGAGCTGGTCTTTTGTTGTGTGGGCCGGCGGAAACGTTCTCACTAAATACTGCCTCGCGACTTCACGGACACGGTTTTTATTTTTCTATACATGTCTGATGCTAACAACCATGACAATCGTCCTTCTTAGTGTCGGAGCAGGAGATCTCGTGGGTCTCGTTTATGCGAGAGTTGTGAGTGATCTCATAGTGTTTAGCGGGGTTTTTACCTATGTATCTATGAAGGACCGCGTTAACATGCCTCGTCTACTGGCACTTCTATGCATACCCCTTGCTTCGACCATTTTAAGCACTGGTTTCATGATGAGCTTTGACTCCGTGGGCGCCCCAACATCCGTCGTTTCACTCATTGTGCGGGTCAGTTTGCTTTGCGGTGTCTACGTACTCTGTCTGATCGCGATTTTTCAGGTTTTGAAGAAGTATGTGCCCGAGTGTGAGTTTTATGTGAAGCTTGCTCAGAGCGTGGTATCAGGCTGCGCCGCTGCCGTGAAAGAAAAGTTTTAGTCGATGTGTTCAGTTTGGGTGTTGTTTGTGTGGCGCTGCGATTTTTCTTGTACACGTAGGTGTCTTTCGAAGGTATAGCCAGCCTGAAAAAAGACGCATAACTTTGAGGTGGTGGTCAGCGAGAATCTATGGGTAGTGTTCTTCTAGTAGTACTTACCTTTTGCACCTGTGGTGTTTCTTTGGCGAGACCTTGGATAGGTGTCATTGCCTATTATTTGCTTGCGATTTTTTCTCCCCAAGGGATATGGCCTTGGGTCTTTCAAGGAAATGCCATCTCACAATACGTCGCAGTGGCTACGATTTTGGGATTGGTTTTGGCTGCGGTCAGAGGGCAGCTTCGCTGGGATAGAGTTCTGAACATTCAGTCGTTCGCTCTGATCTCCTTCTGGGCATTGATTCGCTTGTCGGATCTTGTATCGCCTATATCTCTTAGCGACATGCCTAGGGGAATGTTTGGGCCCGAGTTCGTGCTCTCCGTCCTAGACAAACTGGTGTTGTTTTATTTCCCCCTTGTATTGTTGATAGACGATAAGAAGAAGTTTAAATCGCTCTGTTTGGTTTTGGTCGGGACCTGTATCTACTACACATATTGGGCGAATGAAAGGTATCTATCGGGTGAGATGTGGGCCTACACGCTCAATGGGCGTCTGCGCGGGCCCGGTGTTTATCGCGATGAAAATGCATTTGCGGTCATGTTTGTATGCTGTTTGCCGTTTTTGTTTGTTGTTGCACTGGAACTTCGTTCGAAATGGCTGCGATATGGCATTCTTCTATCGGCCGTTCCTTTGGGCTGGCATTCGGTTTTTTTGATTGCAAGTCGCGGCGCGCTGCTTGGACTAACACTGAGTTCATTGGCCATTGGCAGAATGTTTCGTTCTAAAACAATGGTTCTGGCATTAGGTGGGCTTCTTATATTGGCAGTACTCACTCAGGGCGGTGTGCTGCTGTCTCGTTCGACGGAAACAGTTGAAGTTAGAGCTCAAGAAGATCGCCCCCTTGATCCGCGGCTGGTGACTTGGAAGGCCGGCTATCTGGTTATGCTTGACTATCCACTACTCGGCGTTGGTGCTGAACGTTTTCAGTTGGTCGGGGCTGCTTACCTTCCACCCGATACCAAGCGTGTGCAGGTTATCCACAATACTTTTCTGCAGGTGGCTTCACAGTCAGGTATCCCGGCTGGACTGATCTATTTGTGGTTTTTTTACCGCGTTTTTTGGAAGACCAGGACTCTGACAGATTCGAAGCGATTTGCATTGTGGCGCTACAAGTATGCGCTGGACGCGTCTTTGATTGGTTTTTTTGTTTGCGCGATTTTCCTAAACCTACTGATTAACGAGTTTTTATATTTGTTGCTTGGTCTAAATCAGATACTTGATAACCAGACTGCACAGAGCAAACTGAATGATGATGAAAAGGTGGGTTTACGCTCGGTTAGTCCGAAGGTGGGAGTATCGCCTTGAAGTAAGCCCACGGCTGATAAAGAGTCTGTATGCCATTTACGGCAAGTATCTTTTTTAATCCTAGTCGCCGGATGTGTGGGGCAAGCTGCCTTACGTGCCGGGGTAAATCAAATGTGGAAGCACTGCGGCCTAACTGGTACAGAGCCTCTTGCTGAAAATGTCTTTCGGCGTACCGGCTAAATCGCCTGTGAAGAAGGCGCAACGTGGCTAGAGAGTAACCGAGGCGGGGAACCACCGGGCCCGTCGCAGGCAAAATTTGTATACCCTTCTTACACTGCTGGGTGTCGAGACAGTCTGTTTCGATAATGTATGTGATAGCAGAATCATCGCCGATGAAGCCAACAGGCAACCTGAATTCTTTTTCCCTAATTGCGGTCAAAAATGCAGATGACAGCCCATACATTGCGCCAGCCAACCATCGATTGTCGCGCAGTTGGCAACGATAAGACTCAGATACGCCTATTGGCAGCGGCGAGGCCGCTGCATATTCGTCTGAGCTCCAGTGAGACTTAATGTAATCAATAGACCCGGCGGGTAGCCAAACGTCACCGTCCATAAAAAAATGATCAACGGAGGTGTCTATTTGTCCATGTACGTAGGTATTCCAGGCGTTTGCTTTATCAGCCAGCGGTATGTCTATTATATTAATGGCTAGCTCCGAGTCTGCTAGACCAAGAACAATAGAATGCGTCTCATCTGTAGAGCCGTTGATAACTACCGTGATTCGTAAATCCGATGGGTGGGCCGTTGCGGATTCAATACTTTTAATACAACGTTCGATATTGGCGGCCTCGTTGTACGCCATGATTGCGATGTGTATTTGCTCACTCAATGTCGTCTCATCCCTTTATTTTTGTAACCCAGTTTGGGACTTTGTCTTCGGCGCTGCTCAGCGCTAATTCGACTTGGACCTTACTTGCACACGAATTTTTTCGATATTTCTGTCTAGGTAGCGACTCATTGCCAGTGCGATACCCAGCGCTAACACAGTGGCGAGTATTAACGATAACAATCCTTCACTGGAGCGTCCGCGCGTTGGTGCATTGTAAAGTAAGTAAGATACTAAAGCCCCCACCTGCCAGTGGATTAGGTACAAAGGATAGCTAAGATCCCCTAGGTACTTGTCGATTCGTTTCAGCCAATCAGGAGGCGCGTGCCAATAAAGAGCTACGACCGTAGCCGTGGCCAAAATGATATTCAGATATTTACCGGCATCCAAAAGATAGGGCCTTGTTGGGTGCCAGAACATCAATGCAATTCCCGCAAACAACAAGGCGTTTGCGATGTAAGCCGCGACTAATAGCAATGCCGTACTACGGTTCTGCAGGCGCCCTAAGCTTTTCGCCTCTTTTCTAAAGTGGTAGGCCAGAGCTCCCAGCGCAAACGGTAGCGATGCCGCTGGTATGGCTCCATATCGGTGGTACCCATTGAGGTCAAAGATGTATGTCGCGGCATAGTAAGTAAGGCTCGCGGCCAGCCATACGGTAGTTCGTTTTATGGTTTTAGATGCGCCTAAGCCTATGGTGGCGTAAAAGATGAGTTCGATCGTGAGTGCCCATGTTGGAGGTGACAATCTGGGTTCGAACTCGGCAGGGAAATACGAGGGGTAAATCATCGATGCGTTTGCAAGGAACTGTCCTACGCTTTCTGGGAGAAAAAGCACGTCTTTGTATGCGCGGATGTAGACTTGGTCAGTGAGCAAGAGCAGGATTACTGTTATGCACAGTACGAACCAATATGCTGGGTAAAGCCGTAAAAATCGGTTGAGGGCATACCTAGAGAGCCCCCGGGCACTGTAGCCGTAGGACTCTTGCATAATAGCGGTCATGAGGAACCCACTTAGAACGAAGAATGCATACACCGCGTAACCTCCAATGACGGGTATGTCTACAAGGTGAAAGACCATCACCCAATACGCGAGCATCAATCTGAAAATCCCAAACATAAGGTTCGCACTCTACTTTGCATTAGGCACTAAATGAGTCGATCATCGAACTTCTAGCGCCTAAATTCTTGATTCAATAAAACCTGAGGTTGCCCCGTACGCATATCTTTCGCACGCGGCCACGCTCCCTTCCTTTGCAGGTTGGTTCGCTACCCAAGCAAATTAATGCGCTGAAGTAGAGACTTGGCCGCCAATTTAGTGCGTAGAATCAAGGTTTCTATTGTGTGTGGCTGCGACGCTCCAAAGGCTCTAGCCGTTTCTAGTTGGTCCGTTAATATGAGATATTTGAACAGTTCTATGTTCCCGCGAGTGATCGCGTGCTGGGTTGCCGACGCAAAGCTCTCAGGTAGATCTCCGTCGCGTAGAAGTTGCTCCAGTATCTCGAGTCTACCTTCTTGATTTTTTTGAAATTCGCCTGAAAAGTTACCCAAGTGCTTCCGTATATTCACAAGAGGTTTGCTATGCATCGCACCAACACCGTGGGCCGCAATGCGTCTTGTGAGATGTGCATCCTCGGAGTGCGCTAAGTCCAAGTCCGTTCGAAAGCCACCTATGTCATCGTATAGCGATCTTTTGAAAATCAGTGCAGAGGGAAAGACAGGCTGAAACTGCAGCAAGGATAAAAAAAATGTTTTATCGTCCAGTTTTAGGCTGTCTTCCGCAGTATTGCTTGCGCCGATGATGCCCTGCATCCAGTTTTCCGGAGCCTCCGAGAGCTTGTCTGTCCCAACGGAGACACCGTTGACATCGATTAGCCCGAAGTTGCTAAACCAATAGTTAATGTTTTTGAACATCTCAAGATCAGCAGTAAATGTAGCGATGTAATCGCTGCTCCAAACATCATCGCTATCGCAAAGAGCGATCCAGTCACCAGAGCACTGCTGGATGCCATTATATCTTGCGGCGACTTGGCCATTATTAGGCTGATAGATTACCTTGAGTTGTGAGTGTGTTTCTGAATTGAGCATGCTGGAGGTGTGGTCCGTGCTGCCGTCGTCAACAACAATCACTTCATGTGGTTCATGAGATTGTGAAAAAATGCTGTTCAATGTGATTCGAAGAAGATCTGCTCGATTGTAGGTTGGCACAATCACGCTGATGAGGGGGCGGGATTCCATATATGCACCTTGACTGTTAATTGCTATGTTTGTCGGCCTTGCCCACTATTGGTGCTACCCGAATCTACCAATGGCGTTACAAGTAAGTAACTTCGGAATTGCCCAAAAGCCCTGAAGTTGTTTTTCCGATCAGGACGGTCGTGACTTACTTAGAATATCTTTGGGCCCACTGATCATACTATGCCTACCTCAACCCCAGCAGACTTGCGAGCAGGTTCTTTAGGACAACTGCCTCTATAGGACTTATGGTCAAAGCTGTAAACGCGGAGCGGATTGCTCTTAGACGCTGCCCCGATTCACGGTAGTAATATGTATTTTGCAGTGAATGAGATAATGCTCGGCTCTTGAAATGTGCCTTGTCCGCCTCAAATAGCGGGTCATTCGCCAGCATCAAGAACATCTTTGGACTATCTCCATGCTTACCCCTGTCCGTATTGCTCAGGGAATGCGGTCTCTGTCGATACAAATGATTTGGCGACTTAACAAACGCGAAGAGCTCCGATCGACGAGCTGCACGGTGCCATAGGTGTGTATCTTCATTGGTTTTTAGATCAGTGCTGAACAGGCCTACTTTAGCTAACAGGTCCTTCCGTATTGTCGCAGCTCCAGTTTGAACGATGCAGGTATGATCTATGAAAAGCCTGCTGGGCGAGTCCACGAAAAAAAGATCTCCTGTAAACAGGCTTATTGCTGTGTTCCAGGTTGGAATGTTATCGGACGCCAACTCAAGCTTTTGGGCTGAATCCCACCACAGGTAAAAGTCGGACGCTATGAAATCCACTGCGTCTTTCTTCTCAATCACTTCCAGCCTGGATGATAGAAAGTTCGATAGGGCAATATCGTCACCATCGAGAAATGAGATCCATTGGCCTCTACACTCCTTAATTCCAAGGTTGCGAGCAGCGGCTACCCCCAGATTTTGGTTACTCTGCAGCACGTGGAACTGCGGATGATTGGCAGTAAGAGCATTTACGATGGCGAGTGTTCCGTCTGTACTGTTGTCGTCGATCACGAGTACTTCGTACGTACAGCCTTTAAGGTCGAAAAGTGAACGAAGTGTTTCTTCGATAAATGGCTCTACATTGAATGTAGGTACAATTATAGAGAAAAACGGTACATCGACAGCCATTAACAAACGCTACTGTGTTTCTGCGGGCTAGGCGTTTCTGAGAACCGTTTGGAGAGCTTAGAATCACGAGATGTTAAGATGGAGTGGATCATCAATTTCATCGTTTCGTTATCGTTAACTAGGTAGTTACTGCGTTGGTTACTAGATTGCTATATTTTACGCGATCGACACTCAAATCAAGGTGGGTCGGACGCATAGTGTATAGCTTTGTTACCATCCTCAAATATCTCACGTAAGCGATCAGAAAGGGGTTTGTTTTGCTTACCCAGTTAAGTAACCCCAAGTCTCGTAGTCGTTCGCAAGCACTTATCTGCGGTGAGCTTTAAATGCCTCAAATTGCTATTGGTATGCCGGTTTTTAACAATCAAGAGACTCTCGCGCGCTCCATAGATTCTGTATTACAGCAAACTTACGGTGATTTTGTCCTAATTATTTCGGATGATGGGTCAACAGATGGTACGTGGGCGATATGTGAATATTATGCCCGAGTAGACTCTCGTGTGCTGATCTTTAGGCAAGAGGCCAATCTACGTTACATGAACTTTAAGTTTGTGCTTGATCAGAGCCAGACTGAGTTCTTTTGTTGGCTGGCAGGTGATGATTATTATTCTTGCTTCTTTTTAGAAAAGTGTATTTCCGTCTTGAACCACGATGCGAGTGTGGTTTGCAGTGTGCCCAAGTGCCAGTTCACAGCTCCTGCAGGAAATTTGTCACTCGCCGAGGGGACATTTCCGATTGTTCAAGACGAGATTGATATGAGAGTGACTCAGTACCTGTATTGTCCCAGCGACAATACTCGTATGTACGGTTTGTTTCGCAGTGAGGTTCTTCGAGATAGCTTTCCCCCCCGCGGGTTTCATGCATACGACTGGGCGCTATCAGCACAGACGCTTTGTTTTGGAAAGCATCAAGAAATCGATGAGGTTTTGATCTATCGTGAGAAGACTAAACGCGCACTCTATACGGGCGCTGTGCTACGTGATGAGCGGGGTTTGCTTAAGCAGCTTTTCCCTGTGTTCAGGATGTCGGTGTGGCTTCTGCGGCAAAAAAAGTTTCCTAGGCGCCGCGGTGTTGTGAGAGCGCTAATTTGGTTGAACCTAGTCAAACATATGGAGTACGTTTCGAACGTCCATCCTGATTTTTACGAAAGAAGCCGTTTTTTTTATACATACTTAAAAAAACGACTATGAGTCTCAGGGTGGAGTTGCTTTGCCATCTCAATGCTTTCTTCTGTAAAACTGTGAGTTGGTGTGTCTGATTTTGAAGACTCGCAATGGCTGTGGGCCCTAGTATTTTATGTGACCCTTTCGCCCGACGTTTTAGGGGCAGATTAATTGGTAGCAACAGCGTTAGCGTTAGTAGATCGCTATCCGGGAATCAAAACAAAGCCTCGGACGACGTGTTTTCGCTTGGTAGGCAGAAACTCAAAGGCAGCTATTGAAGAAACAGGGCCGGTTGAAGCAAAATTCGGCAGCACTCTCATTGTGGGACGGTCAGTCAGTATTTAAGCGCAACACGGGTTCAAGGTATACCGGCCGGACTTAGTGTGTTCAAGGAAAGTGGGTTCGCTACTAGTGCGTCTGGGCGATGAGCAGTTTAATGGCGACAATGGAAATGGAATCATTGCAGAAAGCCCTCTACATTTGTTCTTCCTTGCCGCTCGCCAACGGATCAGGCACTGAGCAGCGTGGACATCGTAATCTAACTGCACTGATTACGCGCTATGACACCCATGTTTTGATAACAGGCACGCCAGAAAATGAGGCGATGCGAAAAGCTAGATGCTCGAACCTGTTGGGATGCACGTTTCACTTCCTTTCTATCACGCCACATACGTCGATCGTGGGGGACAAGAATTTTAAGGGAGCGCAACTTATGGGCGCTGTGCTGGGGGCTTTGTATCCATCCTTGTCTGCTAACAACCTGTCACACGCGGAAATTCTTCAGGTCATAGACGAAGTAAACAGAGAAGGGCCATACTCAGTAGTCCTAGTGTATAGACTTGCTAACGTGCCAATCTATAGGTTTCTCAAGAAGATTGGAGTGATAGTCGGGCCGGCTTCCCTTGATTTGGATGATATTGAGTCTATCTCTCTGAAGCGAAACGTTCAGGTAGAGCGTCGTCGTATGGGGCGTGAATTAGTTCTGGCAAACTCAATTCGCGCATATCGGTTGGCTTACTTTGAGCGGCATTTGAAGTATTGGTTCAGGTGTATCTTCGTTTGCTCTTCGCTTGATGCAGAGGCAATGAATGCGCGTCATCATACGGATCGTTTTGTATCAATAGTGAACTCTTACGATTTTAGTGGGCAGGTCAAGCCTAAGGAGCAGACGAGCGATGTTAGTGCTGTCTCTATTGTGTTTGTCGGTTCCATGTATTACGCACCGAACGTAAGCGGTGCTGTGTGGTTTTGCAGAGAAGTATTGCCAATTCTTCGTTCGTCTTGTGCAGTGCCAATCTCGGTTAACATCGTCGGCTTCGACCCTACGTCAGAAGTGACGCAACTCAATGAAATTGATTTGGTTCGTGTAACGGGCGGTGTCGAGAGCTTAGACCCTTGGTACGCGAACGCAGATCTGGCCATAGCGCCTATTCATTTCGGCAGTGGTAGTCGTATAAAAATATTAGAGTCTATTGCGATGCGAACCCCCGTTGTATCGACAACATTGGGCGCCGAGGGGCTAAATCTCACTCCAGAGGAGGACTTATTGATCGCTGACGAGCCTGCAGACTTTGCCAAGCAGTGTATGCGCTTGATAAGTGATCCAGCCTTACGAGGTCGTTTGGTGGCTCAATCTTTGGCTAAATGTCGCAGCATTTACGATCATCAGGTTGCTACTCACGATATTCTTGAGTGTTTAGTTTGATCGTATTTCCTCCTTAGACACTTGCTGCAATTGTGTGGACTGTTTGCATCTTAGCGCCTTGGTTGCCGAAGGAACAGGATCTGCAATGTCAGCAACACGTGCATAGTTGATTAGCGGCCCCCGAGCTTAAAGAGGCTTTTGTTGTTGTATCGGCTCCAGGAATGCAAGCGGATCGCTTTTTATGCTGTGCGGAACCGACAGCGGAGAGTCTTTTAATGTTATCTTTTGCTCTAAGAGTTCGCTTTAGCCCAAAGCCAGCTAGACGATCTTGATCTCATTTCGCAAAGGCCCGTTACGAACTCTAGATCCGGCATTTTTTCTAAGCTAGGGTAGTCATTTGGATTCCGTCCTTCCCTTAGAATTCTCTCAATACTATGTGTTTGCTTCAGCAAATTCTCGAGGTCGCGATAGTGGTCGCCAGAAACTCTGTCGTGGCATTCGACTAATAAGTCAGCGCTTTCAAGCGCGGGTAAGCTACTAGCACAAATAAGATCGGTTTCGGCGCCTTCAATATCTACGATAACCAGTATTTTACCCTTGATGGAATTCGACAGATTTTGTAGTTCAACCGGATCGCAAAACTCCCGCACTTCTATTCTGTCGAGCACATCGTTCAAACGGGCATTCTCTGTCGTCACTTGTCTTGCTCTTGCGGACAGGTCGTACGCAAACATTTTTGCGTTCGGGCAGATACGCGCAAGCCCAATAGCATAGAACCCGTCGGCGCAACCAACGTCCACTATTGCGGCATAGTCTTTGAGCTGTGTGCTGTTTAGTTTTGCGAGGACTTCTTTTTCATAAGATCCGAGTAACATAGCGCCGAGATCGTTGCCCCAACTGTGGGCTTCAGAAAAAGTCAGCCCTTTGAATAATCCGGTAGCCACCTTGCTTTCGCACTCGCTGCGAACTCTCTCTTTGAACGATTTCCTATAGGACTCAGCCTCTATGCGAAGACGCTCTGGTTGGCCATAAAGCCTTACATACAATCGTCTCGCGATTCGACGAGCGACTCTTCGAGCCCATGTGTATGGATTTTGCATAAGACCTCCTTCTTTCTGCCTGCTTATAATTTAATGTTAGTTGGCTCTTTGGTATACGTTGTAAGAGCGATCTGGTGTGAAGCCTAGGCCTGGGCGTTTTGATGATCTAATTCAGCGTTAGCGAAAGCTATAAGTTTCCTTGCTTTAGCCCACCCATGACTTTTGGGTCCTGAAACTCGACCAATTTTGACGACCAGGTCTGCTAGAAAGTCAGCTGAATTGCCACGCCTACTGACCATGAGAGCTAACATGTCGCGTTGGATTGAGCGACGCTCGCTCGGGTTGATTAGGGCGCGGCTGATTGCGTTTGGTAAGTCACTTAAAGAAGAAAAACATTGTCCTGCACGAATGTAGACGTCAGCGATTGTTGGCTCTATGGGCATCGTCTCTGGAGTCCGCAGAAATACGGTGGATTTTTCAAGGCAAAGGCACTCAATGAGCACCGAACTATTGTCATGAACAACAATATCTGAGGCTCTGAGATAGTCGCGTTGTTGCTTAGGGTCTCGTATAAAGAACGTATTTGCTGTTAAAGCTACTTTGCCTGCTATTCTCTCGGCCAGTGAGCTTTGCTTTTGCGCTTGGATTTGCTCTTCGTTTTCTTCCCAAAGCTTTTCATGGCCCAAAATTACAATTTGCACTGGCTGTGAAAATTCAGTTGTTATAGCGTCAATCAAATTCTCACCAAAGCGTGGCAGGATACTCTTTGGCCGCCAATGTGACGTTACTGCAACAGTGATTATATCTTGCATACCAAGTGAGCTACGAAGAGAGGCGATCGCTGTCCGGCTTAGAGGTTTCAGTGCGTCTAGCTTAGGCGAGCCACCTATGACACATAGGAAATCCTGCTTTTTCGTTAGTTGTTCATCATGTTGTTTAAAGTATTCAAGGTGCGCGTTGGAATACAGCACACTGATTGAAATGCTGCTTTGGCGTTGAATGGTTTTGAGTGTGTTGCAGGGATAGGTTGTAAGGTTGCCCCAGCCGGACCCATGTGAAAGCTGCACGCGAGTAGCAAACCTAGCGGGATAGAAAAAAGTCACTTCACTTTGAAAAATGTAATGCCATTTCTTTAGTCTGCCTAACCTCACGGGTATAAAAAGTTTTGTAAGTTGGTGGTCTATTTGGTTTAGGTGATAGCTTTCTATTGTGGCGGTGTCAATCAGGCTGATTCGCACTGCAACCCCACGCGCCAGCAATGCGGCGATCAGTGGCTGCATTTGTTGAAAGCCACGAAGGTCGTGAACCAAGAAAAGGGCCTTGATTGGGCCTATCCGGTCAAAAACAAAACAGTCAAGCTTCCTTGCCGTGTTTAAGAATGCTTCCTTGGTCTTTCGGAGCCGATGTTTCATGGCAACGCTCCCGGTTTTTCGTCTCGAAGTACTGAGAAGGTAACCGTCTGTAGGGCCGTTAAGTGGTTTTTCTCGAGCATTTCGTTGCCTTTCTTCCCTTTAATGCCGCGCTCAACTCAGTGAAGCACGCTTGGGTCATTGTTGTCGTAGGAACACCAGTCTCTGGCCCGTGTTCCCAGGGATTCTGCCTGGTTGGTAAATTGTCAGAACCCTGCAGGTAGCTTGTAGCGACTCATTTATGCCTGCGAAAGTATCGCGACAGTTTAAAGAAAAGAATCTCGTTAAGCTCGGTTGTTACCATGATATGTTCACCAGAGTTGGTGAAAGCGACACCTTTTGCGCCTTCACCTATACGGTGGACATCTATAAACCCTCTCTGTTTGATAGCGGCGTTGTCGGGGCACCATTCTAAGATTTCAGCATTGCCTTGAGAGTTTGTTACGCATAAGAGCCATTCGCTTGGGTGCGCCGCAACATGGTGCAGTTCAGCACAGCCGCAATCGTAAATTGCGAGGGGGTCCCAAGGCGAGCTGTCTGGAGGTGCGGAGTTGCAAGAAAACACCGAAACAGCGGATTGACCGGTATCGCTGGGATTATTGAAGTAAGGTTTGTGAGTCACATACATGACGGTGCCGCACTGGGAAAATGCAACTCCATGAGGGGCGCCTAGACCCAATAAATTCAAAGATGGGGTATCAATCTGAGACGAATGGTTGGGTGCTTCTTGTAGATTCGGGTCTTCTATTCGAAAAAACGTTAGGCCTGCGGCCATTCGATTTGCCACTGCTAGCCACTGGCCGCCCGGGTGGATCGCTACATCTGCAGGATGATCGAGACCATGGGCAGGATCGCGTACGACCCATAGAATGCGGGATGAGTTCTCCCCAGGCGGTTCTTTTAGAGAAAACGCGCTCATTGTGTCCGCATATTCTCCAACCGCGATTACTGCGGAATCATTGGCACCAAAAGACGCGCCGTGAGCGTAACGGTAAAGCTCCTTATCTATAAATACCTCCTGCGCGGTAATCTTGTGTATTCCAAACAAGCTATTTGTAATGCCAAGAACTGCGATTCCGCTTGAGCCGGTATTGCTCACAACTACCTTGTCGCCTTTACTAGATAGGCAGATTGTCTCTGGACGACGTAGCGAAGCATCTCTCGATACATAAGAGCTTGATGGAATGGACTTTCCGAACGCGAGCGCCCATATCTTCGGGTAGGGCAGCAATTGTCGTATGCGCCGCATTCGGTACTGCCCAAAGCGTCGCAAAAGTAAGTCATGCGCTAATTCCAAACGTCATCCCCTTTTTCCGTTAAGTGGCGATTCCAAACTTTATACTCATGAATGTAACCTTTGTGGAGTCCTGCTTTCCAAATAGCGTTATAGCCCATATTAAGGGTGAGTTTTGCGACTATTGCCCACTGTATGTGTTGGCGAATAGCCCATCTTGGAGCGCCCATGAGTTCTGCTGTTTCAGGACGACTTCCACGTTTTGGCACGTCCTCGTAAAAGAGGCTTCTGCCAAACCGGTAGGCCCTACCAAACAACCACTTTGGTGTTAACTGTTCTTTACGAATGATGTGGCGAACCCTGGCACTCTTAACAAAATAGCCTCGGAGCCCACCTTCTTGGCAGCGCTGAAGAAACTCAGATTCACCCCCCATGACGTAGTCTTCACCCTTAGGCCCAAATCGCTCATCGAAATGATAGCCGGCTGAGAACACCCGACGACGAACGGCCATGTTTGGACCCCATATACATAGAGCATCGCAGGGGCCTGTCCTGATGTCTGCTGGGGTTATTGCGTATGCTGGGCCTAGTGGTATCGATTTGAGCAGCCGACGTGGAGGAGTCTTGGGCCAATGTGGAGCGATTACTCCACCGAACAAGTCGAAGTCGGGTTGTGTTCGGCAGCAATCTGCAAGTTGCACTAGCCAATCTGTATCGGGGAGAATATCGTCGTCGGTTAGAATTACCAAGTCAGCAGTGCTAACTTGCAAGCCGAGGTTGAGCGATTTGTTTTTACCGGGTTCTTTCTGTTCCAAAACAGTGATCGGAAGATCTGATTGAAACTGCCGAAGCAGCGCCGCCGTGTTATCGGTAGACGCGTTGTCGATAGCAATAATCGATACTTGCAGTGATGCGGGGGTTTCAAGCTCTCTAAAAGCTCGAAGCATTGGGTCAAGCCGAGCCGACCCATTGTGAGTTGAAAAAATAATGTCTAGCTTCATGGCCCCTGCTTTTCGATCAACACTTCACATGTATCAGCTACAATATTACTTGCTAAACATCAATAAACAGGCGAAATACTAATCTTGGGTCTACTAGTTGAGGCGTGCTTCACAACACGCGGCATCCTCAGTTTTAGTGCCTCACGTTTTTAGAATTAGCGCCTAAAAGCTGCTCACCCCGCCGACTCCCACTAGATGTCATTTCCTATGTTTCTCGGCTTTATTCAGGTTTGAGGGATTACTCGATTGACGCCAAACGCCAAACGCCAAACGCCTATTTTTTCAGGCTTGATCAAACGGTTTTCTCAAATTGAATGATGTTTCCCGCAAAGAAACTGACTCAAAACTTTTTCACATTCTTTTTCACATTCTCGGAACCATTCGTCAGGCGCGTACACTGACCAATCCTTGGCGCTGGGCGGGTCAACAGCCTTCAGGGCATCATCTAAGCTTGCGTTTTTGTTGAATCCGATTTCGTCGAGTACTTTGTGAAAGTTCTCTCTTGGCCTGGCAACTAAATCATCGTATTTGACACTCGTGTCGGCATATTTTTTCGCAAACAGCCATGATAGCTTCCAGATGTAATAAAAGCGTTTGTAAGGATGTGGTGTTGTTTCTCGGTTGAGGAAGGGGAAATGCGGCGCTAGACCGTCACTCCAAGTGTCGAGATAAAAGCTGTCTTTATATGTCGTTTCTATGTTGCTAGCTTGCATCTTCTGAGGGTCTGCCAGAAAGGAGACCCATTGCTCTCTCGGGTGACGGTAGATATGAACAATAGGGACGGACGGGAAGTGGTGTTTCAACCAAGGCAGCCTAAAGTCCACACGGTTAAACTGAAGAACAGAGGTGTTACCTGTGTGGGCTATCAGTTCACTGATGTATTGGTGCATGTTTGGATTAAACGTATCTGCACACATGAATAGGTCGTCTTTTATCCAATCGAGACTATAGAGATTTGCGAGGTGCGTCATCCCATCATACTCTCGAGAGTAGTCATCGACGCCACGATGTGTCGCATCGACCTTGTTTCCTCGAACGTGGGGATTAAACCACTGTCGTTCGTTGAACGGCTCATAGTACGCGGTGCATTCGTTCATCTGTCTGAACATGTTCCATAGCAGTGTGGAGCCACTACGGAATCGTCCGGTAATAAAAATTGCGTTCTCTGTCGCACCCGATGATATCGGCTTACCTAAATCAGAGTAAGGACTAGCGTCATTGCTGATAGCCGGAAGATGTTTGTGCCTTGAGTGAAACTGTCGATCACTTTCCGCCGCAACATCTGAATGGCGCAAAAAGCGTATAAACAGATCAATCGCTTGGTGTTTAAGAAAGTTTTTCATGTTTGCTGCATATATTTGTTCCACCACAGCTGAAACATTAGCAAGCTCCATAGGAGCGAAGCGTGGTCTTTTTTGGCACTTTGATGCTCGTCCCAGATTTTTTTTATCGACTCGATCTCCATGAAACGCAACAATCCAGCATTCGTCTCGAAGAGGGCTTTTTCGGCTAGGCCTTTTAGGTCGTCTCGTAACCATTCCGCTACGGGCGGCGAAAAACCCATTTTTTTTCGGGTCAGGATGTCGTCGGGCAAACCTGACCGGAATGCACTCTTCAGAAGATACTTTTTTTCGCCGTTGCAAAGCTTCAGGTCGGACGGCAGCGAGCCCGCGAACTCGACCAAAGTGTAGTCTAGTAACGGAGCTCGCACCTCCAGCGAATGGGCCATGCTCATTCTGTCGACCTTTACAAGAATGTCACCGGACAAATACGTTTTGATATCAGTATAGAGGATGCGCGACAGGTGGTCAGCGCCGTCGCAGTTGGTATAGGCGTCGATAGTTAGCTTACTTGGGTGATAAATGCCAAGCTGTTCTCTCGTAGAGTCTGAGCTTATTCGGCGCCATTGATCGTCAGTTATTTGCGCGTTGGTTTGATAAAAAGCCAAGGCTGAGTCTTTAGTTAGGGCATCTAGAAAAGTTGACGTTCTGCGTAGAAAGTTGACCGATGAGTGTTGTAAGGCTTTTGATATATACGGAAATAGTCGCACTCGTAGCCATCGAGGTGTGCGTTCGCGCCATTTGTTTTCAATCGCGTCGATCGTATATTTCTCATACCCAGCAAAAATTTCGTCTCCACCATCGCCCGCTAAGGCTACTGTGACGTGTTGGCGGGCAAGCTTTGAAACAAAGTACGTCGGCACCAGTGAAGGATCGGCAAAAGGCTCGTCAAAGTAGCCCACTATCTCCTCTAAATTTTCGGCAACAGTATCGCGTACGGTATGTTCGTGGTGGTCTGTTTCGTACTGCCGCGCGACACTCAGCGCAAATTCAGTTTCATTAAAGCGCTCTTCATCAAATCCTATAGAGCAGGTTGTTACCGGCTTACTGCTTTGTCGGGCCATGGTTGCGACTATCCCACTGGAATCGACACCTCCGGATAGGAATGCTCCCAAGGGAACATCTGCAATCATGCGTCGCTTTGTGGCGTTGTCGATATGACATTTAAGCTTGCCGCGTGCATTGTCTTCGCCAATAGCTGTTTGGGTAAACGATACATCCCAATACTGCTGCTTTTGATGCCCTTTTGCGTTTAGCTCCAACCAATATCCAGGCTCAAGCTTATAAACGCCTTCAAAAATGCACTTTGGGTCTGGTACATACTGGTAGGCAAAAAAATCGTAGAGCGCATCCAGGCGGACGGTGCGTTTGACTAAGTCAGCGGCTAGTAAAGCTTTTAGCTCAGATGCAAAGGCAATGTCGCCATTGATGAACGTATAATAGAGGGGCTTTTTGCCAATTCGGTCTCTAGCTAAAAATAGTGACTGGGTCTGCTTGTCCCAAATCGCAAAGGCAAACATTCCATTGAGATCACCAAGACATTCGCGTCCTTTCTTTGCGTACAGGGCAAGAATAACTTCGGTATCGGTGTGGGTCTGAAACACGTGACCCTCGTTTTCTAGCGATTGACGTAACTCGATGAAGTTGTAAATCTCTCCATTAAAGACGATGACGTAACGCCCGCACGTCGAATGCATAGGTTGAGTGCCGGCTTTCGACAAATCAATGATAGATAGGCGCCGATGATGCAAGCCGACGCCACTGTCGAGGTAGGAGTCGTGGGCATCGGGCCCTCTGTGTCGAATCGCCTCTCCCATACGTAAGAGCAACTGCTCGTCGCCGATAGGCTTATGGATTTGCGTAAAGCCGGCTATGCCACACATAGCTTATAGACTCACAAAAGGTCGGAAACGCGATCCGAGTGCAATCGTGACGGGCAGTGGTACGTGACGCCATACGGCTTCCAAGGTCCGACGTAGCGTACCTCTCAGGTTGCCGCTTTGTTGGTGTTGGAGCATTACTTCTTCAGTGTTTCCGTCCTTGTCGTAGTTGACCCACCGCAAGGCCAAAGGCTCAGCTCCCCACTGTGTCTTGAATCGGTATGTCCCTTCACCGTAGCTAGATCGACCAAAATCGAACTGTTTGCACTTTCGCTCAGTAGCATGCTCAAGCAACGACCAGTAAAGCAGCATGTTTGGAGATAGTTTGTTGAATTCCCTTAGTGTTGAAGCCCATGGAATGGCTGCTTTATCGGGCGTAAACAAAACCAGCCCACCTGCGATCACCTCATCACCATGCATTACCAAACCAACTGTACAGTTGTCAGCATAATGCTGGGCGATGGCTAGAAACCACGCTAGGCTATGTGTCGGCGAGCCTAGATTCCGCATGTTCCTTGTGAAGACCGAGTAAAATTGTTTGACACGATATGGGCTGTTGCCAAGCGTCGCTACCAACCCATTTTTTTTTGCTTTGTTAATCTGGCTCCGGTGCTTGCTCTTGAACCCAGAAAACAGATCTGCCGGATTCTCGGGTAGGTCTAGTAGTAATCTGAATTTTTGCCCTGTTTTCGGCTCCACCGTGTTCAAGCTTGATTCCACATCACAACTTGCACGCACTTGATGTATCACGTTTTCGTCTCTTTGAAGTGTCTCGAGCAATCTATCCGCTATGTGCTGTGCGACGGTGAGGGGTTGTCCTAGGTCACAATAAGGTAAAGAACACGTACGACTAGCCCCAAGTAAACTAGGTATGCGTGCTGCAGGTAAAACTCCCGCAATGCCGTCGCGTTGACTGATTGCGATGTAGTAATGCGTCTTGAGTCCGTAGGAATCTTCCATTGCTAACTTCCAAGCCCATCGATGATACGGGGAGGCATTTGGATGGCTACTCACAAACTGGTCCCACAGCACTGCATCTGAATCGCTGGCACGCCGTACTTCCAGGTATTCTTGGTTGTCGACTGAGCTTTCACTCAAGCTGTTTTCCATTAAAAGAGTCACTGGTCGCCTATAGAGTTAAAAATGGCTCTTGCTTTTTCGACATGCACTCGCCAGTCAAGTGTAATAGCGACGTGCTCTCTAGCCCGTAAACCCATTTCTTCTAAGCGGTCGCCGTCGCTCAAGAGATGTTGTATGGCGTCAGCTAGCGCTTCAGGTGTCTGGCAATCCACGATAATGCCAGTTTCACCTACTAACATTGTCTCTCGAGTTCCACCAGAGTCACCCGCTAACACCGCCTTTCCGCAGGCCTGTGCTTCAGCCAGCACCATCCCAAAGCCTTCGATATCGCTGCCTTCAGTGCGATTCGGTAGTGCGAATAGATGGCATTGCTGATAGCACTGAATCATTGTCGAGTCGTCGACCTCGCCAAGGAACTGTACATGGTCAGACAAGCCGAGCCCTGTGACTAAACGCTCTAGTTCGGACCGTTCTTCCCCTTCGCCGACGATTACATAGTGTAGGCTTGGGAACTCTTTGAGGAGTAATGGAAGCGCGCGAATCAAGACATCATGCCCCTTGCGGCGCTGTAACCTTCCGACCGTTAGGATAACTGTGCGTTCGAGCCACCCCATGGCCGCACAAAAACTCCGGTCTCTCTCGGCGGGTACAAATCGCTCCGCATCCATGCCCGGGTGCAGAACCTGCACTTTATCCACGCTGACGTCCCAGTGAGCAATCAATAGTCGAGCAGTGTTGTGGCTATTTGCAATCAATACTTCTGCGGAAGAAAACACTCTACGAATCATCCATGAAAGCTCACGGCTCTCCATTGCCGCTTGGATGTCCTCACCATGCACGAAACACAAGTAGGGCAGCTTCAGGCTCTTATTGAGGAGCCAGCCGATAACCCCCTCGGGTAGACACCGGCCACAGTGAATCTGACTGACGCCCTCGTCACGCACTATACGCCGTATTCCCTGGAAGCTTTGGTAGTAAAATTTCAGCCCCGTTAAGCTTCGAAGGCCCCAGTGCTCACTGCTCAGCGCCAGTCGGCGTATGCGTATTTGGTGGTCGATAGCGCTATCAAACTCTTTATCCCCTGTCGCTGTGCCTGCCGCTACGAGGAAGTTTTGATTCTCGAGTCGCCCGTAGAGCTCAAAAAACCAGCGACCACTGCCGCCATTACGCGGGGGAAATACCTCACTGATAAGCAGTGCGCTAGCCACAGGCTATCAACGCCTGATCAGTTGTTCGATTGAGCGACAATGCTTGCCAGGGCTCCATAGGGGATTGATTCAGAGCAAACATTTTCTATTAACCCTTACTAAAAACCGCTTGGTAGCATTCGCAATACGCGCGAGCCATCGTGGTATTCAAAAAATTTTGCCGAAAGCGAGAGGCTGCTTGGCTCCCCATGCGGTCATATTCGGCACTATTTTCGATCAAATGTAACACCGCTTTTGCGAACTGGTTTGCATCACCCGATGGCGTCACATAACCCGTCTCACCGTTGATAACGATTTCTGGATTCCCACCGACATTGGTGACTACGCTCGGTTTTGCGAGTGACATTGCTTCAAGGAGGGTCATTGAAGTGCCTTCACTGAGCGAAGAAAGCAAAAAAACGTCTATCGCCCCCAGCCATGCAGATGGGGCAGATATATACCCGGGCAGTACCAAATTGGACTCGAGGCCTATTTCCCGAGCATGTGTTTCAATGTTTGCGCGTTCCTCTCCGTCACCAATGAGAAGTAACTTAGTGTCGGGGTGCTTGTCTACAACGATTCGGAAAGCATCGAGCATCATCTTGTGGTTTTTTATCGGGTCGAACCTTGCGACGCTGCCAAGCACTATTGAAGTGTCTTGGATCCCGAGGCTTGAGCGAATTTTGGCGCTAGCAGTGTTTTCCACAGAAACTGGTTTCAGTCCGTTGTAAACCACTTGAATTCGTTTTGGCGAGATATATTCGTACCGACCTAGAGCTTGCTTTGTTGCTTCACTGATCGCCGTAATACGCTTTGTGAACACTGTTAGGACCGGGTTCACGAAACGCCTTTTTGGGCTTGCGCTGTCTGGATAAAACCGGCCGTGTTCTGTGAAAATCACACAGGCCCTGGTCCCAAATGCTGCAAAAGCGCCGTAGACCCACGGTGTGTACTGATGACAGTGAACGATGTCAACGTTGTGCCTTAGGATATGTTTTCGTAGTGCCAGTACTAACTTTAGATCGAAGCCGGGTTTCCGGGCGTGAACATCAATTTGAATGCCAGTGCGCTCGAGCAGCACTCCCCATGGTCCCAAGGGCTCCTCAATGCAGAATATCGACATTTCAATTGTCTTGGGGTCTGTCGATTCGACAAGATTTCGAATCACTTGTTCTGTACCACCTATACGCATGTCATAAGTTACGTGCAGCACTCTAATAGGATCGGCCGTATTCAAAACTGCAATCCGGTTTTCCCGGTGGGGGGGCGATACTGCAAGAGAACAGCTGCTTCACTAATCGTGCAGAATCTGAGATCGGCGCTTTTCTGAGCGTGTTCTATTAGTGAGGCAATATTTTTTGTTACTGTCTCTAACGCATTTACGCGATTTAGCATTCCCCCGCTATTGTCTATCAGGCTGGAACTATGGAGAAACATGTGGAGCACGGGCTGATGTTGGTTAATGGCGAGGTCGACAAGTGGAAACATGTCCTCAGCCGTCATTACCTCGGGACTGAGGTACAGTTTGCGCAGTAGGCGGGTCTGCCATAGCGCTCCGACTAGTCGAAGTCGCTCCAGCGGCGGATTAGATACCGTGTTGTATAGACTTCTTGCCCACGGAAAGCTCCCATGATTGAAGCTAACCGTGACAGGGACTTCAAGAATATCACGTTGGTTGCCATGATCTGTCGGCTTAGCGAAGTCAGGCCAGTAAGGGCGCAGTGGTGTCGCTTCGCAGTCAAAGTACTCGTTACTATAAAGTGGATACATGCTGCTATCGACCGATATACCTTTACGGCGCAAGAGCCTTAGAATCTCCCCGTTGACTCCCCACCGGCCAGTCCTAAAAGCACTCGGCACAACGTCTAGACTATTCTGCAGTTGGGCTATGAGCGCGTCCAGCTTCGCTTCGGTATGCTCGATGGGTAGGTTGACCACATGTGATTCGAGTTCACCTGTCTCTCCGTAGTACGGAGGATTAGCCCAAGGGTGGAGGTGGGCTCCAATTTCGCAACGTCCTGATTTCGCAATCGGGCTTAGATAGTCCGCCGCTTGCTTGTCTGCGGCTACTGCATAGTCAACAAAGTATGTAGGGCGAATGCCAAGTGATTCGCAAAAAAATTGAAAGGCTGGTACCTTCTGAACGTTAGTAACAGCGCAATCACCCTGTGGAAATGGCCCGCTCCAATCCCACTCTTCCTCTGTATCAACAGACAGCACGAACAAGAGGGATGGTCGACTTCTCCGTGTCAAATTCACTGTTCATCTCGCAGTTCTTTAAACAATGAACAGTACTCCGCCGCCATGCGGGCCGCGGAGTACTGTTCATTTACGAAGTCGCGGGCGGCTCGCGCGAGCGCAGATGTGTGTTCCGGGGTTTCAAGTGCTTGGCGCCATAACTCTATAAGCCGGCTTTTGTCGCCAAGCGGCGCCAAAAGCCCGGTAACGTTGTGTTTTACTAGTTGGTCTACGCCGGGTATGTCATACGCGGCGACGGCAACACCCATAGCACAGGCTTCCATCAAGCAGCGTGGTATTCCCTCCAAAGTAGACGTCATTACAAAAAGTTCGAAGCTGTGTAAAAGTTCGAGGCGGTCATCTCGAAAACCATAGAAATGAATATCATCGCGTGAGGGCAGTGTATATGCATAGGCTTCGAGCGCGGCTCGTTCATTACCGTCGCCCAGTAAGACAAGCTCGATATCACTGTGGTCCTGGTGAAGCGTGTTGAAAACGTCCAGAATATCGTGAACATTTTTGCGGCTAATCAACTGACCTACAAAACCAATACGCCGTTTTTCAGTCTTGATCTTAGGTCGTAGTCTTTCTTCTTCAACTTCGCTGAGGTCAACCCCATTTTGTATGTATCGCAGCTTTTCCTCGGGGGCACCAACAGCGCGCGAATCGAGCATTAGTTGCTGTGATAACGGAACTATCCGGTCGGCACGGATCATTGCTTTACAGCCGGCCCAGATGAAAAGCTTCAATTTTAGATCGCTGGAGTTTTCGAAGCCATGCGGAGTGCAAACACAAGGTATACCTGCGCGTCGAGCTGCGAGGAGTCCGACGATGTCTGATTTATAACCGTGCGTATGGATGATTTGTATTCGTTCCATAACGATAATCCGCGCCAGCTTATCGATCACAGCGAAGTCAAAGCGATGCTTCATAGGCACTTCAAACACACTGCCTAGACCTTGTTTCCGGAATTCGTTAACCAGTTCGAGTCGTTCGGCTTGTTGCTCCACGGTTACAGCTAAATCGCAACTCACTTCCTTAGAAATATTTCTGCAAAGTGCCATTATCCAGCGCTCTGCTCCGTAATAACCCGTAGGACATATAAACTGGAGGACCTTTATCGGGTCTGAACTCAATGGGGCAGTTGGGGCGCTGCCCCGCATCTCTTTAGCGGTCATGAAGATTGTCCCCAAGATCTTTGAACACCCCGATCGCTGTTCCCCACGCCCTCGCAGGGAAATAGCAACAGTAGAAACCTAGAATTGCGCAGATGGAAACATCGTCAGATGACATACGATAGAGCCTGACTGCGTATGCTGTAAATGGCAAGGCTGCCAGAAAAGCAAACGCCAGACCAAAGTAAAGGTGATTAGCTAACATGAGTGCTACCGACAGGAGGCCCACCAATGTGATGAACGGCGGTACTATAAAGCTCGGCCATTCTCTTAGTTTTATGTCTCGATTTCTAAGAGATTGTAAGTTTGACTGACCTCTCCAAATTTCTTTGCGAAATAGTTCGGCATACGTTTTGTCTTCGCCTAGGTGGACATAGCTCGCTCTGCTTGAGTACCACAGTGCTCCCAACTCGCTTACTTTGTCAGTAAAAAAGTAATCTTCACAGGTCACGAGGTGTTCTGGGAACCCGTGTACAGAGCAAAAAGTGGTTCTTCTCATCAGTAAGTTGCGCCCAGGCAAGAACTGCAAGGACCTATCTACCGTCAAGTTGCTTAAGTTAATGCGAATCTTCTCAAGTTCCGTAACGGTTTCCCCTCCCTCTTGCATCGCGCTGGCAATGGCGACCCCAGTGTCTTCTTTAAGGAAAGGCAAGAGCGAAGTTAGCCAGTTGGTTGAGACCTTGATATCGGCATCTAAGAAAGCCAGATATTCCGAATCTGAGTTTTGGGCTCCCAGGTTCCTTAGTGCAGCAATGGTGAGCGTCTCCTCTGCCGGTATCACTTGGAGCGGCAAGTCACTCGCTGCCGAGAGGGTTTCGCGTGACAGCGCCGTATTTTGGGTAACCACGATCACTTCAATCTTCTGCTTAGGCGAGAGCACAAGTTTTGATATCGAGCGCAGAGTCGCAGCAAGTAAATGCTCTCGCCCCTTGTGAGGAATTACGAAGCATGTCGTCTCAGTGGTCATCCTTTGACCCCGTTGGGCTTTCGCATCCCCAAGACTCGCTTTGCATAGGCTACTTCACGTTTTGGCGACAATTGCGCCAGTGCTCGGATGACCATTAGGGCTATGTTTAAGGACTGCACAGCCAAGTTCGGTTGGCTGGGGGGCGAGTAATGCCCTCGGTTACATTTGGGTATCTGCACTTCCGGATACTCACGTGTAGGGTGTTGGTTTAACATCAAGAGTGAGCCAATTCGCGTGTAGTACTTCGTTTTGTCTTCAGACAAACCGTCGACAGCAAAGTCTACGATTGCCTTCGCTTTTTCTATGTAGTCAGAAGCATTATCTCTATGCCAACGCGCTGCTTCGTATAAAACGTTGGCTTTCCTAAGGTCTTGCGCATTCCAGGTCTGATTTGGGAATTCAAGGATCTCTGGTGTAAGGAGATAAGGTTTTTCGTTTATCACAATCCAGTCAGCATAGGCGATCAAGCTGTCTCTGGCGTAAGTAAAGTGTTCGTCGAACTCCGACACTTGATGTTTGATCGATAGAAAGCGAGTTACCGCTTGGAGGAAAACCACGTAAAACCAACATTCCTCTACGTTACCTAGGTTCCTCCTATCGAGATCGTCCTTCGGATGAATAGTCTTTCTAATTATGTTGGCTAACTGCAGTAGGGTGGCGGGAGATCGACTGAGGGTGTAGCAGTCCATGAGTGCGTTCATGTAGTTTGCCACGCCTCTGTCTAAGGGGTACTGATCCGTAAGATGATTTTTTAGATCGGGGCGGCTGCGATTTTTGATCGCGAGTCCCACTTCAAAAAGAGTGCTCGATCCTTCATAAACGCGTTCGATCCATTCACGCAGGCCGAAGAGTGTAGACAGTGATGACGAATCGCCAGTGATCAAAAAGTGATAAAGAAGACCTGTGGTGTAGCAGTGCTGCCCGCCAGGTCCACCGCCGCCGGTATGCCCATCGTAAGCATCGCTTGTTTGTAGTTTTGAATAGGAACGGTGTGAAGATGTCTCAGCGTGGGAGTAATGATCCGTATGCCAAAACAAACCGTGATTATACTCTGGTCGATCATCTTGCGTATGGTACACGTCAATGTCTCGAACGTGTCGCGCAAGGTCATTAGCTAGTTCGAACCAACGTGTGTCACCTGTGATCAAGTATTGACGCAAAAGTCCGAATAAGGGGTCATATTGATTGTTGTAATGCGACACAAAAAGGCGTTTACCGTCATATCCTTCAGTCTCATGATCAGCCCATAGGTCGCCAAAGTGGCGCCATCCGTACTCATCAATGGCTTCTCTCTTTGCAAAGAAGCTATCTTTTCCATTCAGTCCCCTATCAATGATTGGTTGTAGTCGCGGGTCTACCTGAGATTCATCTCCAAGTTCTGGCAGCGCACAATGCCTAATGTGTTCTGGTGTGAGCTGGACTGACGCCTCGCCAACCGACGTTGAGGTCTCTGGAGTTGCTGCCGCCTTTTCAAATTTTTCAAACGCTAGAGAAAATCTCTTGGTACAGCGCTCTCCCGGTTGTAGTTCATGCTCCTGCTCCAATTTCGGCATCAGACCCAGGCAAAGCCCGTCGGCTGTCGCTGAGAGTTCGCTTGGATAGCGTTGCCAAAAATCATTGATGCGTGCAGTAACCAAGGTTTTGTTCAAGCGTAGTTGTAGCATTGGATCTGCACGCTTACCGCGGTGCACACATTCATCCACTTCCAGCAGAAAACCAGATTCGCCAGATGGGAGTTTACCCATATGGTTGACGTGCACAGGACTGTTCCAGTTTGCTCCTCCGCTTGCATGCTGCGTTATCCTAACTGACTCAGCGAATGCTTTGGGTTCTTCGTGAGGTTGTACTTTGATCCAGCCGTTGAACTTTGTCTGGTTTACGTCAGATGTGAATGTAAACTCGAGTGAGTCAAAAAAAATGGAATTGCAATCGCCCAAATCCCACCGGCCGTTGGAGTGATTCGCAGCGGATGGGTTGTGGAGGGTCACGCTTCCATCGATTTTTCTTCCGTCACTTTGCAGAACTAAGTTTAATGTGACGCGCACGCAACGGTCGTCAGGGAGCAAAAATGCCCCTGTGATATCGATCTCAGTTGCCAGTTCCCCCCAAGCTGTTCTATCTGTTCTATAGTTCTGTGCTGCAATTTTTGCGGTGTGCCGAGCACCTGCGTACTGGAGCGAGATTTGCCACGTAACTTCTTCATCGAGCAACGTGACCTTTAAATCTTGTGAATCGAACCGAAACTCCCGTTGATCGGCTTTATAGCTAAGGAAAGAGTCCTTCTCTTCTACCCGCTCAGCTGCTTTTTCCTCGGGGCGTGAAAAGGCGTTAATGTGATTATTGGACACTTTGAGATAGAGCTTTTCCTTCTCTAATAGGTCTATCTCTGTTTTAAGGAAACACCATTGAATACTATTGTCTGGCCATAAAGCACTGACGTCGAAGTACGCGGGGACGCTAATACCGTCTAAATGTTCGAGTGTCAGTTTTTGCCGGTCGAAACAAAAGCCTTGCGGTAACGGAATGCCGCACCTAACGTTCAAGCGTCGTGCTTGAAGCGACTGACGCTCGGTAACGATTAACGTCGGCGCCGAATGGTTTTTATCTTCAAGTTGGTTTTGCACCTCCCTAGTCCTCTTGAGCCAAGCTAAGCATCTCTTTAGACAATTGAGGCCAGAGTGGGGCGGCGATACTTTGCAAGCGCATTCTAAGCTCACCGATAGGTGCGTCAAAAGGAGTGGACAGTGTCAAGTATGCTGCTTGATGATGGCCGAACAATAGGTTTCTGGCTTGCAAAATTTTGGCTACGTAAGGACTAGCAACGAGACGATCACCCATTCCGTATCCGCTCCACACTAAGCGCTTTTGATTACCATAGGTGACTTCCGACTCCTTGAGTGGTCTAGTGAGTGAGCTTCCTCCTCTAGAGGACGCAAGCTTCCATGCGCTTCCGTATGGATCGACCAGCCGATTTAGCGATGAGACGGCCTCAGCCCCAGATCGTTGTGTTTTGAAGTACGCGAAATGTAACACGACACTTGCGGTGCCATTTGAATACTTAGCGGTCAAATACAAGTCAGGATTGTTGATGCTTGGAGCCCATTCCCCAAGTTTTTCGGCCGAGGGGCTTTGGCTAGATATGGTTGTACGCTGAAACCCATTGAGTTCTTTTGGGATGCTTATCGAAATGTTTTGGCGTTGTGTGGCCGTTGACGACTGCAATTGATCGCACGCAAGGTTTATCACCAGGTAGATACTGAGTAGTAGTGCCGCTACGGCAGTGTCTTTGCGCTCATACGTGGCTACGGACGAAGTGGGGCTAGTATATGTGTCCAGTGGTTTTTCTTGAGTTTCCGACCAATGTCCGCCTAACCAAAACATCACAAAGATCACGAGTCCGAAAAATACCCACCCGTACAGTAGGTGGTCGGCACCTACTGCGTACTGCATACCCGAAAAGTGGCCGATCATAACGATACCGTAAGCTCGGAGACCGTTTGCTAGGATTGGAACTATAAGTGCAGCAAGAACGAACAAAAGTCGTTTGCGCGTAGATTGGTAATTGAGGTACGCGTAGATTGTGCCTAGCGCAGCCGAGGCAATTAAGTATCGAACGCCACTACATTCTTCTACGACAGACCAGTTCCCGCTCGGCAATTGGAACAATAGTCCGTCACGAAACACTGGTATTCCCGAGACTTGCACCATGTAGACAGTGAAATCCGCGGTAAACTCCATCATTGGCGGAATGAGGCTTTGGCCGATGGGGACCGCGAAAAACAAGTAAAGAAGCGGGAAAGCAATCGCAGACGCGAGTGCGCGACCTAGCAGGAGCCAAACACTAATTTGCATAATCGTAATCATTGCGAATTGTGCAACCACCGCAACGTCAATCAGAGAACTGATTAGCCAGACCATTAATGCGGGTAACAAGATAGTTGCAGCCCACACATCTGGACGCAGTGGGATGGTCGCTATGCGATGTCGAGCATCCCACAAAAGCCAAACGGTGATCGGCAAAATCAAAAACCCATGAGTGTAGGTTTCGTTGCTTCTCCAGACCTCAATCATCGATGCCGTGGTGTGATAAAAAACGCCGGGCACGCCAAGGAGTATCACCAAGAGTGGAGTGAGGGGGGGCGACGCACGCCATTGCGTTACAAACCTGTGTAGCATGAAAACTGGTCTCTAGTGCTTAAACATAAGCCGTTTTAAGTGTCGCGCCCCGTCTTCAATTAGAAACTTCCAGTCGCCGTTGTGAGTTCGCACTGAAACGAATGCGTTTTTACAGTCAGCTAATTGCTGTTTGTACTGACTGTCTCCGCCCATAAAGTCGTATTCGTCGACACCTTGATCTAGAAAGTCCTGCATCAACAGAGAGTGCCCACACAGGCCCGGTTTCAATTTGCCATTATTCTCATGACGTAAACCTTGCAGGTAAAAATAAGCAGTGTTTCCATAGATCATGAAGTAAAACACGCCAAGGAGGCGGTTCCCAACATGGAGTTGGGATAATCTGATGTTTCCGTGATCGAATCCACGTTTTATGAGATCTTTGTGGAAATCAGTGAATGCTGCATTGTGAAAACCACTATCAATCCAACGTTGTTTGTGAAACGAACCTGCTTCATCAAACATCCTTAACGCCTCTTCTGCTGTTTGAGCGTCTAATATCGTGGGTTTACCGAATTGTTCACTATACAATCGCATGCTTCGCCGAATTTGTTGGCGGGTGTTGGAGGAAACCGCCTGTAAAACAGTCGCTTTCTTTTGTCTGCATAAAGCGAGATTTCGCTTGTACCCTACGACCTCGAGGTCAACGTTAACGTTCTCCCGGTCCAAATAGGCCGAGGAGTCAGGTGTGGTCGACAGCATGGAAATTTTTAGTTCATCGCAATAACCCTCGTTAAAGAGAACTCGCTCTACGGCCAGCAGTGCAGGTATTTTGTGCTCGGGGGACGCAAGAAGAGCGTTGTACTCTATCCATACCTGATCTTCATGCTCGAGTCCGGTCTGGTGCAGCCTTGCGGTGTTGGAACTGAGGAGCGAGTACCGGGTCTCTTTCTTCAAAATAAAAACGCCCAGAGCAACGATTTCTTGATTGGCATAGACTTTAGCCAACAAAGCGGGGGGCGGGGCGATTTGGTCTAACCAAGTGCTAATCCAAAGCCAGCTGGTGAAAATTGAAGGATTTACTTGTTTCTCGAGTTTTAGCCAGTCGGTTGCGAGGTCTGTATTTTTTTCGAGTCGTGTGATGCTTACTTGGTATTCCCCAATCCTACTAGCTTGGATGCTGTTGCCAGCAACTTTGCATCTATCGGTTGAGGTCACGTGCGATTGTTCGGTGATGAGTCACATACGGGAGATTGTATCCGCGACTTGACTATTCGCGCTGGATTACCGACTGCAATCGAAAGTGGCGGAAGCGATCGGGAAACTACGGCGCCGGCGCCTACGATAGTCTTGTCCTCTACTGACGCCATTACTAAAGCGCCATTTCCGATCCAGCAGTCAACGCCGACGTTAACAGCGGCGTATTCTCCACCCTGTTCTTGGATGGGCACGTCGACGCTGTCGAAGTGGTGCTGATCACTGCCGCTCATGATGTGTACACCGCTAGCGATTAAGCTGTCTTCTCCGATGCTACAAGCGCCAATATTGCATTGCGGACCAATGTATACGGCCCTGCCAATCGTTGTGTTTCGTTGTGAAAACACGGTCCCAAAACCGATAAAGCAGTCTGCGGCACAAGACTGCATTGCAAAACGATAGAACGCGACTCGCAAATAGCTTCCGGCCTTTCCTGGAAACAGACTTAACAGTTGCGAAGTGCCACTGAATGTCCCCTCTGGATGCAGTGTTCGTGCAAGTGCATCACAAATTATAAGAGGCGCAACAACGAGCACCGCTCCTCCTCGCGCCAATTTCTTCAGGCTAGATTTTATGATGAGCTTTTCGGGCATGTTAGATGCATCAGGTTTCGTCTCGACCATTGTGTTTACTCGAATCGAGGTTATCGTACGCTAATTTAACTGAGGAGGCAGTTTTGTGGGGAAAGATCCGTGTTTTCGTCACTGCGGTTCCACTTGCGTCATTGCGGTGATTTGTGGCGCGCTGCTGTGTAGTACAACGAGGACCCTCGCGGGCGTAAATTGGACGGAGATTAGCGTTGACTCAAGTAGTAGTTTACACGCGGCGGTATCAATCGCTAATGGTCAGGGACGCACTATTATCAGCCTAGAGGCAGGGGAATATCGTATTTCTTCAGTACTACGCATCGATGGTGACTACATAACTCTTCGTTCTGCGCATGGTAACCCTGATGAGGTTAAGATTAGTGGTGGCGGGATGCGCTCTACGCCCAACGTCAATAACCTTGTTGAGGTGAGTGGCAGTCACGTCACGATAACTGGAGTGACCTTGCAGGAAGCTGGGAATCACTTGGTGCAGCTTCGGGGAGAGCGTGATGCCGATTACTTTACGCTAACAAACTCGGTACTCAGGAATAGTTTTCAGCAATTGTTGAAGGTGAGTTCCGAGCCCGACTCCGTACCCTCGGCTGATTTTGGCGTTGTGCGTAACACTGATTTTTACTATAGCGAAGAATTAGGCCCTAATTTTTATATAGGCGGCATCGATCTCCACGGAGGTAAAGACTGGTTGATAGAGGGTAATCGGTTCCGAAACATAGCCAGTCCAGCGCGGCAGGCAGCGGAGCACGCTATCCACGTGTGGAAAGGGTCTGCCGGCAACGTGGTGCGAGAAAACCTGATCGTTAACTGCGATAGAGGGATCGGGTTTGGCTTATCAGCTGATCGCCGGTACCACAATTACGGTGGTCTTATTAAAGACAATGTGATCATTCATTCTCGTCGAGATGACCCCTATTCAGATGTAGGTATTGTTTTGGAGGGAAGTCCCGGCACTGCCGTTTCAGGAAACTACGTACATCTTGCACATGTCTATCCCAACGGGATTGAGTACCGCTTTAAAGAGACTGTTGATGTTGTTGTTAGTGGAAACATATCAAACAAGAGTATTGCTTCGCGCGATGGAGCCCGAGCAGTAATGTTAGACAATCGGTATTCTTCAAGGCTGCAAAAAGCTTGGGATTACGTTGGTCTTTTTGTACGTAAGTGGGGTCAGTAACGCCGTCATATTTCCAAGTTGGGTAGAAGCGAATTTGCACGGATAAAAAAAAGCCCCTTCAGATCAAGGGGCTTTAGAAGTGTTGCTCTTTCCGGATGTTAGCTTGCTGAGCGCTTCCGTGAGGCGGCGCCCAAGGCGAGCAAGCCCAAGCCGAACAAGCCAAGTGTGGCGGGGGCTGGAACTCGAACAACGATGTTATCCAGCTCAAACGCGATACCAGTTGTTGTAAATTCAAACGCTGTGAAAGCTTCACCAGGATTGAAGAAAAGGTTTACGTAAACGTTGGAGCCTGGAAGGATGCGGTTTCCAGAGATGCCACCGGCGACATCAAGGATCTCACTGCCACTCAGTACTCCATCACTTAGCAGCCCGGTTCCTTGCAGCAACTCGTCACCAGAATAAAAAGCTATATTGTTGTAGGTGTCGATGGACCCGTAATATAAGCCTAGATAGTTAATGCCAAAACCGGTGGCCGCTATCAGTGGGGCGTAGTCAACACGCAACGAAGACGGGGGGGTTTCACCCGCGCGAGGGCCGTAGGCGAAGCATGTGTCGTTGTTAGCTGGCGTCGCGGCGGATGTGGTAGTTCCCTGCTGAACGCCGAAGCCGTTTCCTGTAGCCGATATGATAGGGCCTCCAAATGCGTTAATAGAGCAAACTGGCGCCTGCGCGTCCTCCGGCTGGATGATGTTGCCGATTCCGCCAAGTACATCTCCGTTTACATCGCCAGTGGTCCCAGCTGTTCCGACCCCTGCAATGCCAACGTTAGTGGGGTCACTGAGGGCTGGGAGAGGGGTGTAGGTGGCTACGTCAAACGTCTCGATAAAAAGGTAGGGGCTCGAGGACATGTTGTTCAACGGTGCGAATTGGCTAGTCAAACCTGAGCCATCACCGCCGGGAACGTTTGCGTCCTGCCCGCCAAAAGTGATCTGAAGCGCCTGGGATGGAGCTGTAGCTACGGCTAACGCCAGAGCCGATCCTGCGATTAGCGCGTTACTTTTGAAATTTTTCATTTCGTTTTCCCTTCGACTTTAAAAATTTTTACTGGTTCTCTTGGTCGTCACACGCCTTCGTGACACCGAGTTCTTTAACGATTGATGTAAAGCAAGCGGAGTGCCATAGTAAAAAATATGATTATTAACAATCGCTTAGATTTTTTTTGCGCTCAAGGTTTGATGAGGAGGGGCATTTGTGTAAAAAAAGCTGACAAACGATAAGTCCAGTAGTTGTCTAGCCCGAAATAGGCTTGAGCTGTTCTTGTCGTTGCCAATGCCACTGTCCGGGCACTAGATTGCGGCCGCTAATCGCTTTGTGCTCAGATTGTTGTTACGTATTGGAGTCTAAAAGTTGGCGTCAACTATTTTGTGCACAAAAATGACCGGATTTGACTCAAACTTAGATTGATGCCAGTCACCCGACGTTGCTAAGTACAGAGTTCTGTCTTTATATGCCGCCCCAGTTATCAGAGCCCCACCCGTTTCGAGCGTTAGCGGGCCATATTCGTAAGGTCGCGCATCGTGCGGGTTGTTTGCATCTAAGATCTCATCTATCGCGAATTTCCAGTAATAGTTATCCCAGTCGTCCGCACCGTAAGGGCAATGTCCATTGCAAGTTTTGCCGTTGTCTTGCTTAACTTTGTAGCCTATTCCTGTGCGGAGGCCTCCGGTGCGTCCCACCGCGACGTAATCATTTCCTACAATGAACGCAGTGGCTACATAGCTAAGTTGGTTGAATAACGGGTTTGCGGCGCCTGGCTCTCTACCAAAGCTTCCAAGACTGTGTGGTTGCGGGAAAACCATTAAGGCTTTGGCGCGCGCGGCATTTGTTGGTGTGCCGTCCCACACGTAGAGGCTGGGGCCCAAGCTCAAACGGAGATTGATAGGGAAGTTAGATGCATGGCCTAAGAAGTGAGTGCCACCGAGCCGTGCTTGCCAGCCTTGAGGGATTTCCCCCATCCATCCGGCGGATCTAGCATTATCCCGTGCAGAAAAAAAGCCGAGCTGGGAGTTGTCTCGATTAACAATTGCAATATCTCGTTTGTTATTCCCGTCGGCGTCGTAGTACTCAGTTGTGGTGACGAACAGTTTTTCACCGTCGTCATAAAGACCGGCGATCATTCGAGTTTTGTCCCATTTGGCAGGGCTGATCTTTACGTACGGCTTGGTGTTCCTTGCAATAGGTAGGTCCTTCACTTCGTTGCTAATTTTTAACTCGGGGACATCAAACTTTGCAACTGAGAAGTGATGAGAGTGCCCTGCAATCCAGATTCCATCGGTTCCAATGCCTATCGGCCCGGTGCTAAATCCCGAGCGAGATGAGCCGAAAGTGCCACTTTGAATTCGGAAGCCGCCCGCATACCTGAAAGAAAGTCCAGTTCCCACCGTAATTGTCCTACTTTCCACGATGTTCGTTTCGAGGGAGGTATCTTGCGCCTCGCATGCCAGCATTAGAGTCGCCAAGCTCGCCGCAGCGAGTGGCTGAAAAATTAACTTGATATCCATTGTTAGTAGAGTAGCAAATAAGGGTTCTTCTCGCCCGCAACTCGAGGTAGGCACTGTGCAGCAAGCCATTGCCGCCATGGCCTTTTAAACCCCGAGCCAGTTTGTCGCGGCGAGGCTGAATAGCGTTAAGACTGGATCGCAACTTAGGCTGCCACACATCGCTTGATGTAAGCGATCCATTGCAATCCCCCGCACCTTAGGATCAATTCCCCCGGGAAGTTTCGTTGAGTCTGCTTCATAGTAGACCCTAGTTTGTACTGTGACGATCAATGAAGGCAGGCATGAGACGATGGTTTCTGCGCGGGTAAAAATTACAGCCATAGGTGTTCGAATGGGGGTGGCAGTTTTTCGTTCTTCTATTAGTCTGTTGATGCGCACGCGATCTGTTGCACTAATACGAGCTCTCCCCTAGCGTGAACGGAGGGCGGCCGATGGCCGTTGTGCCGAAAGTGGCTATGGTGCTGGTGCCGTCCGGCAGACCTCGGGCAAGCTTCCGATCGACAATGCCGCCAGGCTCCCGCCCAAGAGTGGCAAGGTAGTCCCCGTAGAATGCACTTTTGGTTCTCTCCCGGGCTTTAGGGATTAGATGTAGCATTGAGCGTCCCCCTGATTGACACCCAATCCCCAGGTTTGGGCTTGAAAGCCTTGAAGCAGCAGAGCCAGCTCGCCGTGGCCGCGAGAAGCCTGGATCAGCTTTGGTGAGGAGGGCTGCGGTAGATTTTGTAGTTTTGCAAGGTGTGGACTGTAAGCGGCCCGGCGCAAATTATACGGTGTGATTATGCGGTCGCTTTATGGTTAGTTTAGCCGCAACCAGGTTGCAGCAAGTTAGTGGGGAGACGGCTTCTAATCGTGACCACATTCTGATTCTGTCTCGGTTTTGTTCCGTATTTGGTGTCAGATTCTTTTACGTTGAGGTTGGCTAATGATTGAGAAGTTCAGTTGAGAAAATCAAAAGTTAATAAAAACAATATCTTACGTTAGTTTTAAAAATTTGGCTCGGGTATTGCATTGAAGTTTGTAATCATTTTTGTATTCTCAAGGTTTTATTGACATGAAAATTAGAACACTAGTTATCGGGCTTGTTTCTACCGCTGTGCTCGTGGGGGCAAGTTTTGCCAATGCAGGGTTGATTCTAAGCTCCAATTTTGACGGGCGCACAGTGAGTGGAGCTACTGCCACCGCGACGTTTCAAACAAATGGTGTCTCGGATCCAGTTGCAGTTGAAGCCGACTTCAATCTTTTCACTACATCAGCTTCGGCAAATCGCATTGCAGTAGATAGGAACCTACACAACGAAGGGAGCTGGACGGCCACCATTGGTTTGGATGTTGAAGGAAATCTGATCCACATGGGCATTGTCTCCTTTCAAGCCTTGATTTTTAACAATCGAGGGGCCTTGCAAGGTTCGAACGTTAGCCGTGACCTCGATCTTAGTGTGGCGATTGTAGACACGAATGATGTTGAGCTGGCTTCCGTGGAATTACTGAACGTGTACGCCGCTAGCGGAGCTTGGACGCCTGAGACAGTGTCCTTTGATTTTACGGGCACGACGCTTGCGAAAGGTACATCGTACTTCCTTGCTATCACAGCATCGGGTCAGGGGCCGGGCAATAACGCCGGGTTTGATGACTTATTAGTGACGGGTACTATTCCAGCGCCTGCGCCATTGGGATTACTGGGTGTTGGTCTGCTTTTGCTGGCTCGCCGTAAAGCCTAAGCAGCGGCATGAACATAAAAGGCGTGTCCTTTGCGGGCGCGCCTTTTTTTGTTCTTGGCTGGGGGGTAATTGGTCTTAACTATTGACGATAGTAGCCTATCGGTAGGTTGTGAACATTCCAGCTATCGGTGTCGTAAGGCAATCAAACATTAAACCTAAAATGCACCACATCCCCATCCTGCACGACATACTCTTTACCTTCTAAGCGCCAGCGCCCGGCATCTTTGGCTCCTTGCTCGCCCTTATGGGCAATAAAGTCCTCGTAACCCACCACCTCAGCGCGAATAAAGCCTTTTTGGAAGTCTGTGTGGATGACGCCGGCAGCTTCGGGCGCTGTCGCTCCAACCTTCACAGTCCATGCCCTAACTTCCTGTGGTCCGGCCGTGAAGTACGTTTGCAGATTAAGCAGCTCATAGCCCGCTCGAATCACACGATTGAGGCCCGGTTCTTCCATACCCATATCCGCCAGAAACTCAGCACGCTCTTCGTCTTCAAGCTCGATGATCTCGGACTCGAGCTTGTTGCAGATCACGACAACCTCGGCGCTTTCTTCTGCAGCGATGCCGCGTACCACATCAACATGTGCATTGCCTTCAAGCCCATCCTCATCGACGTTGGCGATATACAGCGTCGGCTTACTGGTGAGCAGAAACAGTGACTTGACCAACGCTTGCTCGCTGTCATCCAGCGCCAGCGCGCGCACGGGTTTAGCTTCATTGAGATGCGGGAGCAGCTTGTCTTCCAGCAGTGCCTTCATGGCGATGGATTCCTTGTCTCCACCTTTTGCCGTGCGAGCGACTTTGGATAACTGCTTTTCACAGCTGTCCAGATCAGAAAGCGCCAGCTCGGTATTGATGATCTCGATGTCCGCCGCGGGATCAATGGCGTTGGCCACGTGAATGACGTTCTCATCCTCAAAACAGCGGACCACGTGTGCGATGGCATCGGTCTCACGAATATTCGCCAGGAACTGATTGCCCAGCCCTTCGCCTTTACTGGCGCCCGCAACCAGACCAGCGATATCCACAAACTCCATGGTGGTCGCAATCTCCTTCTGAGGCTTTACCAGCTCAGAGATTTTGCTTTGGCGTGGATCCGGGACTGGTACAACGCCGGCATTGGGTTCGATGGTGCAAAACGGAAAGTTCTCCGCGTCGATGCCCGCACGAGTAAGGGCGTTGAAAAGTGTTGATTTTCCGACGTTGGGGAGCCCAACGATGCCGCATTTAAAGCCCATGATTATTCCTTTGGTGTTGTATTCGGCAGTGGAGCCCGCAAAGAAGAGTCCGCTCCGTCAAAACTGTGTAGTTGTGTCATTGCTTTGCCACTATCTCCCGCCAGAAGCAGCGGCAGAGCACGAATGGCCTCATCGATACTGGCAGCGATGGCTTCTCGATCTACCGGCGAGGGTTTCGAGAGCACATAGTTGCTTACCTGCTTGGCCGATCCCGGGTGCCCTATACCCACGCGGAGTCGATGAAAGTCTTTGCGGTTGGCCAATGCGGGCACGATATCCCGCAGCCCGTTGTGGCCTCCATGGCCGCCATCAAACTTAAAGCGAGCGCTACCTGGTGAGATATCCAGCTCGTCGTGGGCTATCAGTATCCGCTCGGGATCTATCTTGTAAAAGTTTGCTAGCGCGGCAACGGCTTTACCGCTGCGATTCATAAACGTGTGGGGGATCAGCAGCCGCAGCTTATGGCCGGCAAAAAAAACTTCCCCGACTTCGCCGTGATACTTGGTCTCAAGCTTTAGAGAGCCACCCGCTTGGCGCGCAAGCTCGCGCACAAAGTCCTCTCCCGCATTGTGGCGAGTGCCTTCGTACTGAGAGCCCGGGTTTCCGAGGCCGACTATAAGTTGGAGTGTGGATGGCATACGCCTGAGTCTTACTCTCGTTGACTATCTGTTGCTGACTATTGCTAAAACTATCTCTTCCCAGCAACGTGATTCTATATGACTAACGCAACGAAAAAGGGCAGCGTAACGCTGCCCTTGATCAGATACTGCGAGCGCTTTCCCTAAGGAGAGCGATAACAGATCAGTCCTCGTCGCCGCCTTCGCTATCGCCTTCTTCAGCGCTCGCTTCTGCTGCGTCTGCATCTTCGTCTTCATCACCGCCGCCACGCTTGGCGCTGACAGAGGTCACAGCCATATCGTGATCTTCACCAAGTTCAAGTGCAGTAGATACAACACCCTCGGGCAACTTTAGGTCGGAGATGTGGATGATGTCAGCAGTAGTGACGTTCTCCATGTCGACTTCAATATACTCGGGGATCAGGCCTGGCAGACAGAGAACTTCCAGTTCTGTCAGCAAGTGCTCAATGATACCGCCTTCGATCTTCACGCCATGACACTTCTCTTCGTTAATGAAGTGCAGTGGAATGTTGACCTTGATCGCAACGTTCGCGTCAACGCGCAGAAAGTCTGCGTGCATAACATCGTTGCGGGCAGGGTGACGCTGTAGATCTTTTAGAATCGCTGGCTGGACATCGCCATCGACAGATACGTCGATAACCTGAGAAAAGAATGCCTCGTTCTCGAGGGCTTTCTCCAGATCCTTACGGATGATGGTCAGGGGAGCGGGATCTTTTCCGGCGCCATAAATGATTGCCGGGATATGATCTACGCTACGACGCAGGCGGCGGCTCGCACCTTTCCCCAGGTCGCTACGTACTGTGGCTGCAATAGCCAATTGTTCAGACATGACTGTCTCCTATCAATGTCGGAATGAGGTCACCTGCGACCAGTTTCCTCTTCCGTCTAAAAAACGCTGTTCAACTTGTTCGAAAAAAAACCTAGCTGAATAGCGCGCTAATGGATTCCTCATTCGAGACTCGACGAATAGACTCGGCTAGCAGGTCGGCAATAGTGAGCTGCCGAATCTTGCCGATGGTCTTCGCCTCTTCTGAAAGAGGAATCGTGTCCGTAACAACCAACTCGTCGAGCTGGGAGTTGCGAACATTGTCTAAAGCCTTGCCCGACAACACCGCGTGGGTGCAGTAGGCGGCGACCTTGGTTGCGCCACGCTCTTTGAGCGCGTTCGCGGCATTACATAGCGTTCCCGCGGTATCGACCATGTCGTCTACCAGCAGGCAGGTGCGTCCTTCGACGTTACCGATGATGTTCATAATCTCGGTCTCGTTGGCCTTGGGTCGGCGCTTATCGATGATGGCTAATTCAGCTTCGTCCAGCTGCTTTGCAATCGCTCGAGCACGAACCACACCGCCGATGTCCGGCGATACCACCATAACGTTCTCGTAGTTGCTGGCCTGAATATCGTCATTCAACACCGGCGAACCGTAAATATTGTCAACGGGGCATCCAAAGAAGCCCTGAATCTGCTCCGCGTGGAGGTCTACCGTTAGAACGCGGTCGACACCGACAGTGTTCATTAAATCGGCGACTACCTTGGCCGAGATCGGCACCCTTGATGACCGTACACGACGATCCTGGCGTGCGTAGCCAAAGTAGGGCACAACCGCCGTGATGCGCCCAGCCGAAGCTCGACGCAGTGCGTCGATCATCACCAACAACTCCATGAGATTGTCGTTGGTGGGCGCACAGGTTGGCTGGAGTACAAAAACGTCTTTGCCTCGCACGTTTTCATTGAGCTCTACAGCTACTTCACCGTCACTGAAGCGGCCAACGTCTGCTTTACCTAAAGACAGGTACAAGCGACTGGCGACTTTGCGGGCTAGTTCCGGGTTGGCGTTCCCGGTGAATACCATCAGCTTTGCGGACAAGTTATGCCTTCCTTCGCTCATTCACTGTGCAACGATCATTTATTGGGTGAGACGTTCTTGGCTGTCGTGCTCATCTGTCATTTTTGGCGGTCATTGCTAGTCTGACTTAGTTGCCGGCCTGACTTGGTAGCAAGAGTGGTTGTGAAACCAACTGCGACCTTAACTACGACAGAAAATGGCTGGGGTGGGAGGATTCGAACCTCCGAATGCCGGGATCAAAACCCGGTGCCTTGCCACTTGGCGACACCCCAATGATCGTATGCGTCAGCGGTGGCCTGCTGCGCTCATCTCTACCTATCTTTTGCGAGCGACAGACCTTCAAGCTGCGCCGCTACGGGAGACCTAT